>JBESZM010000046.1:0-2257 GCA_041254175.1 Flavobacteriaceae bacterium
CCCGTAATCAACCAACAGGGAGATCAAATCATTGGAGCGGTAATTTATGTGGACAATTATGGCAATGTGATCACCAACATCACCCGAAAATTGTTCAAGGAAGTCGGAAAATCCAGAGCCTTTACCATTTTTGCCAGAAATGTCAAATTCAGAACTGTATACGAAACCTACAGCGATGCCATTGATTTTTCCATTCCCAAAGAAAAAAGAGAAGAAGACGGTAAAAAAATTGCCCTTTTCAACGATGCTGATCATCTCGAATTGGCCATATACAAGAGCAACACTCATACCGTAGGCAGTGCCCAATCGCTTTTTGGCTTGGAATACAGAGAATCCATAACCGTAAAATTTGAATAATATGTGGGCATTGGTCAAAAAAGAATGGTTTGTTTTTTTCAGTACCCCTTTGGGCTATCTCAGCCTAGGCTTTTTCCTAACGCTTTCCACACTTTTCCTTTGGTTTTTGGACACCGACTTCAACTTGATCAACGCGGGATTTGCGGATCTAAATCCCTTTTTTGTACTTGCACCCTGGTTGTTTTTACTGCTTGTCCCTGCACTGTCCATGCGGAGTTTTGCTGATGAAAAACGCATGGGAACTTTGGAATTACTGTTGACCAAACCCCTCAGCCTTTGGCAAATTATAATGGGTAAATACCTCGCCAATCTGATGCTATTGTTGACGGCCTTGCTGCCCACAGTGGTTTATTTTTTTGCCATCAACGCTCTTAAACTGGGAGACAATACCATAGATTGGGGCAGTGCCATTACGGCCTATTGGGGCTTGTTTTGTGTAGGAGCCAGTTTTGTCGCTTTGGGTATTTTATCGGCACTACTCACCAAAAATCAAGCCACCGCTTTTATAACGGCTTTGTTGCTTTGTTTTATCCAATACTACTTTTGGAAAGGCATCGCCGACCTCATGCAAGAACAAAGTCTCTACCGCTTTTTTAATGCTGTGGGTATCTTTGATCATTACCTCAACCTAAGTCAAGGAGTAATCGCACTAAAAGATGTGGTCTACTTTATCGGTTTCAACTATATCGTACTCTATGTCAGTAAATGGCGCTTGTACCAAATCAAAAATCACGAGGCTTGAAAAATAAAACTCAAGGGTTCAAAAACCTTCTCATACCGCTGCTGCTGATCTTGATTGTTCAAGGCATAGATTACCGTTGGGACATGACCCAAGACCAACGCTACACGCTAAGCAACACCACCACCAGCCTGCTAAGTTCACTGGAAAATCCTCTTAAAATCGATATTTTTTTGACGGGTCAACTCCCCGCCGATTACCTCCGTTTGCAACGCGAAATCACCACCCTAATCAAAGGAATGGAAGAACATACGGATCAATTGGTGGTCAGTTTTATTAATCCTTTTGAGGGAGCAGAAAGCACTGAAACACTGGTCGAAGAAATGACCCAATACGGATTGCCCCCAGAATACATCCTAGCCGATCAAAAGCAAGCCTTTGAGCAAACGGTTGTATTCCCTTGGGCCATGGTCAACGATGGAAGCAAGACCCTTAGAGTCCCCCTACTGGAAAAGGTGTTGGGGGATGACGAACAACAAAAAATCAACCGCTCCATTGCCCAATTGGAATTCCACTTTTACGATGCCTTTTTTAAAATCACCCAAAAGCAAAAACCCACCCTGGCGGTTTTAACCTCACACGGCACATCAGCAGCCATTAAGATTGCCGATTTTATGCGCAGTCTCCAACCCTACTACCAGTTGGCTTCTTTCGATCTAAAAGCATTGGAAAACGACCCGGAAAAAACCCTCGAAAACCTCAAGCGATTTGACTTGCTGATGGCTTCCAATCCCACAGAGTCCTTCAGTGAAACAGAAAAATACCTCTTGGACCAACACCTCATGAACGGTGGAAAACAGTGGTGGGCCATCAACTCAGTCGCTGTCAATCGAGACAGTTTGTTCAATTCCGATGGTTCGGCAGTCGCAATAGGGCGATCGCTCAACATGGAAAATGCCTTTTTTAAATACGGTTTTAGGTTACAAAAAAATCTCGTCAAAGACCTGTATTGTGCTCCGGTTGTACTGGCCAGCGGATCCGATCGTGAGGCACAATACTTGCCCTATCCATGGCCCTATTACCCATTGGCAAAACCCAAACAAGAGGAACTGTTTGGTGATCGTGCAGGAAATGTATTGATGCCCTTCCCCTCAAGCATCGATACCCTAAAAAATGGACTGGACAAAAAGATACTCATCAGCACCTCCGATTTTTCACAAA
>JBESZM010000047.1:0-53268 GCA_041254175.1 Flavobacteriaceae bacterium
AAAAGCTTCCTCAGATATTTTTCTTTTGTTCTTGTGCTGAATCAGCCCCAACAAAACATCGGAAGTGACCCCGGCTATGGGTTGTTCTCTGGCCGGATAAATGTCCATCAAAACAATTTCATCAAATTGACTGAGGACATCTACAAACGCCTCCATAAAATCTTGTGTACGTGAAAACAGATGGGGCTGAAAAACCACCATATTTCTCTTGTCAGGATAAAATTCTGAAATGGTTTTCAACACTGCATCGATCTCCTCAGGGTGATGGGCATAATCGTCAATCACTATTTTGTTCTCCAACGAAAAAACCTCCATCCTTCGCTTTATACCCTTAAAAGTCCCCAAGGCAGGCAAGACTTTTTCCAAAGAGAAACCCCCTATATCCAAAATTGCCAATGCACCTATGGCATTGGACAGATTGTGCCGGCCCATAGCGCTGAGATAAATATCTTTATGGGTTTGACTGGGGCTCACCAGATCAAATCGATATCCTTGTCCTTCCACTCTGATGGCTTCTGCATGATAGTTGGCCTGCTCCTCCAAGCCATAGCGATAAGCCTCTATATCCACCTCTTTAGCAACCACCACTTTGTGTTTTACCAGTTTCGAAAATTGATCGAAGGCTTTCTTCATATTTTCATGATTGCCATAAATGTCCAAATGATCCGCATCCATTGCAGTGATGCAGGCATAATCTGGAAACAATTGTAGAAAGGAATGATCATATTCATCGGCCTCTACTATTGAGTATTGCTTCCCTTTTTGTACCAGATTACTTTGATACTCATTCATCATCCCTCCCAAGAAAGCCGTAAACTCTAAATTCAGATGGGCGAAATAATGGGTTAAAAAAGAAGCTGTAGTAGTTTTTCCGTGGGTACCTGCGATGGCAAAGACTACAGTGTCTTTGGTAATTTCTCCCAACACTACAGCCCTCTTTTTGATTTGGTTTCCTTGTTCAATAAAGAAATTGAGTTGCGGATGCTCTTTGGGCACCGCAGGAGTATAAACAATTTGGGTGTCCTCTTGACAAAAATCCTCAGGAATTTTATCGAGTGAATCATCAAAGACAACAGTTATGCCCAAATCAATCAATTGGGAAGTGATGGGGCTGGGGGTTTTGTCATAACCCATGACCCTATTCCCATCATCAAAAAGGTATTTGGCCAGGGCCGACATTCCTATGCCTCCAATTCCCAAAAAATAATATTTCGTTCCTTTTTGATTCATTTATAAAAGCGCTTCAATGAGATCTACAATTTGAGCAGTGGCATTGGGTTGTGCCAATGCCTTTAGATTTTTTGACATTTCATTTTGTTTTTGGGGGTCTAGTAACAGTTTAAAACACTTTCCAAAATTCAAGTCCAAGTCTTTTTCCGCGATCACCAATGCAGCTCCTTTATCGGCCAAGGCCATCGCATTGTGGTATTGGTGGTTCTCAGCAACATTGGGTGATGGCACCAACAGAGCCGGGCGTGCAGCACAACAGAGCTCAGATAAGGTCGCCGCTCCCGATCTGGAAATGACCATGTCGGCCGCTGCATAGAGCTGATCCATTTCCGCCACAAATGGCATAATTTTTACCCTTTCGGATTGGTATTTTTGGTACTGATCATAATACAATGAACCGCATTGCCAAATCAATTGCAATCCTTGTTTTTCAAAAGTATCAAGATGTGTTGCAATCAATTGGTTGATGCGTTTTGCTCCCAAGCTTCCCCCCAAAACCACCAAAGTGGGTATGTCAGGAATTTGTTTAAAAAATGCCTTGGCCTCGGTGGAATTCAATTTGCCCTCAGTGATAGATTTGCGGATGGGGTTACCGGTGAGATTCAACTTTTCTTTTGGGAAAAATCTTTCCAAACCGTGATAGGCCACCGCAATGGTTTTGACGGTTTTGGACAAAAGTTTGTTGGTAATACCAGGATATGAATTTTGTTCCTGAATCAAGGTTGGTATTTTCAATACTCCGGCAATAAAAAGCAGAGGACCGCTCGCAAAACCACCAGTACCAACTACTACATCTGGTTTGAATTTCAAAAGAATGGAAATGGATTTGAGCAAGCTCAAAACCAATTTAACAGGAAACATTAAATTTCTAATTGATAAAGACCTTTGAATACCATCAATCCAAAGACCTGTAATTCTATATCCCGACTTTGGAACCTTATCCATTTCAATTCTACCCAATGCTCCAACAAATAAAATTTCTGCGGTATTGTAGCGCGATTGAAATTCGTCTGCAATGGCCAGTGCAGGGTACAAGTGCCCCCCTGTTCCTCCTCCCGATATGATGACTTTATAAGGTTTCACTGAGGATGATTAAAGGATTGTCGTTTTTGTCTTCAGAATCCTGCGGGGTATTGGATTCAATTTTTTGTCCGGCACTTACGCTAAGGATCATTCCAAATGCAATACAGGTCATCCAAGCAGCAGTACCTCCACTACTGATCAACGGAAGTGTTTGTCCCGTTACGGGAAATACTTGCAAGGCCACCGCCATGTTCACAAAGGCTTGTATGATGATGGGCAATCCCAATCCCAAGACCAACAGTTTTCCATAAACTGTATCGGATTTATGTGCAATGACAACAATTCTGAACAGCACTACCAGATACAATAAAATCAAAGCAGTGCCTCCTACCAATCCAAATTCTTCTACAATTATGGCATAGATAAAATCAGACGAACTCTGAGGCAAAAAGTTTTTCATGACACTTTTCCCTGCTCCTACTCCCAAAAAACCGCCTGTGGCTATTGCGGTTTTGGCCCTTTCGATTTGATAATTTCCACCATTGTCATCGGCACTGTTAAAGTTTTCTATCCTGCTAATCCAAGTATCTATCCTATTGGGAACCCAATCGGGATAAGCCTTGGCAATCAAAACAAACAGCATGGCCATAAAAAACCCCATACCCAACATCCCCAAAAGGTACTTGATGGGATACCCGCCCAAAAAAACCAAGATAAGCACCATAAAAAACAACAATGCAGAAGTCGATAAATTGGCAGGCAAAATCAGTAATATTACTATAAAAACAGGCAACCAAAGCGGTAGGATGGATGATTTTAAGCGGTAGAGCTTAGGATTATCCTTGGACATCAGATGAGCCACATACGCCAAAAGGACAATGGAGGACAGTGTAGAGGTCTGAAAACTTAAACCCACGATCGGTATCCTAATCCATCGATTGGCATTGGCACCAGCGATAAGATTTCCCTGAGTAGCGGTATAAATTAATAACAAAATGATTAATGGCAGCGCCAGTATGGAAATACCCTTAAAATACTGGTAAGGAATTTTGTGAAGGGCATACATTAAACCAAAACCAAAAAGCAAGACGATAAAATGTTTTAGCAAATGACTCCAAGGAGTTCCCTGACCCACAACATAGGTCAAATTGGAACTGGCACTGAAAACTGGAAGAAATGAAAAAACAGAAAGCAAAGCTAAGGCTACCCAAAGTACCCTATCTCCCAGTATGATGTTCTTTGTATTGTTCATTTTGTTTTTCTACAATTCTCTAACCGCTTGTTTGAATTGATTTCCTCTATCTTCATAATTTTCAAACAGGTCAAAACTGGCACAAGCCGGTGAAAGCAAAACATTGTCATTTCTCTCGGCAATTTTTTTGGCAATCAACACCGCTTCATTCATGGACTGGGTCTCTACCATAAGGTCGGTAATGGACTGAAAAGCATTGATGATTTTTTGATTGTCGACTCCCAAGCAAATGATGGCCTTTACTTTTTCTCTAACCAAGGGATAAAGCATTTGATAGTCATTGCCTTTGTCTACACCACCAACAATCCATACGGTTGGTGCACTCATGCTTTCCAAAGCAAAATAGACAGCATTGACATTGGTCGCTTTTGAGTCATTGATGTATCGGATGTTTTGAATCTTTAAAACCGGTTCCAATCGGTGAGGTGCTCCCTTGAAATTGAGCAAACTCTCCCGAATGGTCTCTTTACTCACATCCAGCAAATGAGCAACCGTTGAGGCAGCCATCGCATTCAAAAGATTGTGTCTTCCTTTTAAAGGAAATTCCATAGTATTAATCATAGTCTTGTTTTTTTGAGTTTCTATTAGGATACTATCGTTTTCTATATAGGTGGTATTGATGTTTTTTTTAAAACTTCCAAATTCGTGAAGTGTGGCTGTGGTATTGATGTTTTGAACGGCCCTACTCAATTCAGGATCTTCTCCATTAAACAGTAAAAAATCCCGCTGAGTTTGATTTTCGTTGATGCGCAGTTTTGATTTTAGATAGGCTGAAAAATCGTCATCATACCGATCCAAATGATCTGGGGTAATATTGGTAATAACCCCTATATGCGGTGCAAAATTGACAATATCATCAAGTTGAAAACTGCTGATTTCCAAAACGTAAAATTGATGTTCATTTTCGGCCACCTCTTTGGCAAAACTGTTGCCAATGTTTCCCGCCAGTGCCACATCATATCCGGCATCGTCCAGAATCTTATAAGTCATCATTGCGGTAGTAGTTTTACCATTACTCCCCGTAATTCCGATAAGGGTAGCCTTGGTGTATTTTGAAGCAAATTCTATCTCCGAAATCACAGGAATATCCGAGGCTTTGAGAGATTGTAAAATTGGACTCTTGGCAGGAATCCCAGGACTTTTCATAATGTATTGGGCATCCTGCATTTTGGATAGGGTATGGGTCTCTTCCTCCCATTCAATCCCCATACCGTCTAATGTATTTTTAGCAGATCGTGAAATGGTTCCCTGATCCGAAACAAAAACCTCCCAACCTTGTTTTTTAGCCAGTAGGGCTGTTCCGCATCCGCTTTCCCCTGCACCCAAAATGACAATCTTATCACGCATTATCTGATTTTTAGGGTTACAATGGACAATACCGCCAATAGGATTCCTATGATCCAAAATCGGGCAACGATCTTACTCTCATGCAGTCCCAGTTTTTGGTAATGATGGTGCAATGGAGCCATTTTAAAAATCCTTTTGCCCTCTCCGGTTTTTTTGCGGCTGTACTTGAAGTAGGCGACTTGTATTATTACAGATAGGTTTTCGACCAGAAAAATGCCACAAAGCAGTGGAATCAAAAGCTCTTTTCTGACAATCAAGGCAATTACGGCAATGACTCCTCCTATGGTAAGGCTTCCAGTATCTCCCATAAAGACCGTGGCTGGAAAAGTGTTAAACCACAAAAATCCGATCAATGCTCCTGAGAATGCGGCGACAAAAATCACCACCTCTCCCACATTGGGAATGTACATGATATTGAGGTAGTCCGAAAAAATCAAGTTTCCAGATACCCAAGCAAAAATTCCCAATGCCAATACCATTATGGCAGAGGAACCCGCTGCCAGACCATCGATTCCGTCGGTCAAATTGGCACCGTTTGATACAGCAACAATGATGAAGACAACAATTGGAATAAAAATAATCCAAGTGTATTTTTTGAGATCGGGAGAAATCCAGCTCAATAAGCTTGAATAGTCAAAAGCATTGTCTTTGAATAGGGGAATAGTGGTGAGGGTTGATTTTTTTTCGGGAGTAAAAACATCCTGAATACTGGTTGGTTTTTCCAAACCTTGCTGTCTGATCTCCTCTTTTACGGTCACTCCCGGGTGGAAATATAAAACCGATCCTACCACCAATCCTAAAAGCAATTGCCCCGCAACTTTAAACCTTCCCTTGAGCCCATCTTTGTCCTTCTTAAAAATCTTGATGTAATCATCGACCAAACCAATGGTTCCCATAGAAAGTGTGGTGATGATGAGGAGTTGGATGTAAACGTTATCCAATTGAGCCAACAGAAAAACAGGAATTAATGTCCCCAAAATGATAATAACTCCCCCCATAGTGGGTGTTCCTGCTTTTTCGTTTTGTCCCGCTAATCCCAAATCTCTTACAGATTCTCCAATCTGTTTGGCTTTTAGAAATCGGATGATGATCCTCCCATAAATCAATGTAAAGGCAGAGGAAAGAATAATGGCCACAGAAGCCCTAAAAGATAGAAATTGAAAAAGGGTCGCTCCGGGAAATTGAAACTTTTGCTCTAAAAATTCGAATAAATAATACAACATGGGCTAAGGAATTTTAGAAAATATTTCTTGGGCAATTTTATAATCGTCAAAAGGGAGCTTTTCGCCTTTAACCTCCTGGTAGTTTTCGTGTCCTTTTCCGGCAATGAGTACCACATCTCCGGGTTGTGACAATTGATAAGCCACCTTTATGGCCTCTTTTCGATGGGTGACATTCATGGTTTTCTTGAAATACACCGGGTCAACTCCCTCACTCATTTGTTCGATAATGCTGTCCGGATCTTCATCACGGGGATTGTCGGATGTAAAAAGGACTTTGGTACTATATTCAGCCGCTATAGCTCCCATCAGAGGTCTTTTTTCTTGATCCCTATTGCCTCCACAACCCACCACAGTGATCAAATTTTCGTTTTGTGTTCTGATTTTGTTGATGGTTGTCAATACATTTTTCAGTGCATCGGGGGTATGGGCATAGTCGACAACAACCATAATTTTGTTTGGAGATTCAAAAGTTTGGAATCTTCCAGGAACATTCTTCAGTTGGCTGATGGATTTTAAACTTTCCCATTCGTCATGTCCTAGAAGTTGAGTGGTTGCGTAAACCGCCAGAATATTATAGGCATTGAATTCACCCAACATCTGGGTCCAAATCTCGTTTTGATTGATTTTTAGCAGCATACCTTTAAATTGGCTCTCCAAAACCTGAGCGGAATAATCAGCATAGCGATGCAGGGCATAGGTATAGATCTTGGCTTTACAATTCTGCACCATCACTTTGGCATTTTTATCATCGGAGTTGACCAATGCAAAAGCAGTGTCGGACAGGCCGTCAAAAAGTATTTTTTTGGTATCTCGGTAGGCTTTAAAGGTGTTGTGATAATCCAAATGGTCGTGGGTAAGATTGGAAAAAATAGCGCCTTTAAATTGCAATCCCGTTACTCTTTTTTGGGCAATACCATGAGAAGAAACTTCCATAAAACAGTATTTAACTCCCTGTTCAACCATGTCGCTGAGATGCCTATTGATAGTAAGTGGATCTGGGGTGGTATGAGTTGCTTTAAATTCACGATCGCTGTATTGAATGGCCACCGTAGAAATGAGTCCTGCATTGGATTGTTTGAGATTAAAGAGATCAAACAACAATTTGGCAATGGATGTTTTTCCGTTGGTACCGGTAATTCCGATGAGCTGTAATTGGGAGGAGGGATTGTCATAAAAATTGACAGCTGCCCAGGCCAATGCTTCTCTGGCATCACCAACCTGAATAAACACCACCCCTTCTGCTAAAGTTTTGGGAAGGGTCTCACAAATGATCGATTGGGCCCCTGAGTCAATGGCTTGATCAATGAAGCGATGTCCATCCGCTTGGACACCCTTGATGGCCACATACATATTGCCCGGTTTGACCGTCCTTGAATCAACAGAAATACGGTTGACATCGACATCTGTAGAGCCTGAAATTCCCTCGATAGCGACTTTGTACAATATTTCTTTTAACTTTTTCAAGACAGCTCTAAAATGATTTTTTGATTGATTTTAAAACGCGCTCCCGCCTTAAGGGACTGTTTTTTGACTTTGCCTTTCCCTTTGATCTCCACTTTCAGCCCCATAGGTTCTAAAACCGATAAAGCTTCCATTGGGGTCAGTCCTTTTAGATTGGGAATGATCCCCTCTGAGGTACTGATATCGTTTGTCTTTGAGGACAGTTGATGGATTTGTTCTGATTGAATATGAATTGTTGTGGGCAAGGCATTGTATATTTTTTTGGCGATTTTCTTAAAAACAGGTGCCGCGACGGTGGAACCGTAGTAACCCAATTTTTTATCGGGTTTATGAATCACTACGATACAAGAATATTTGGGCTCTTCGGCCGGAAAATACCCTACGAAAGTAGACGCGTATTGCACCTCTTTATCTTTCTTGTTGTAATCTACCTGACAGGTACCTGTCTTACCGGCAATACTGAGGTCTTTGTCTTTGATGTTGTGGGCAGTTCCCCATTTTTTATCCACCACATTGAACATCATTTTTTTTACTTTATCAACGGTGGACTGAGAACAGATAGAGGGATTTAAAATGATCTTACCAAAAGTTTGATCGGGGCTTTGACCAAAAGATTCGATTTTTTCAATAAATCTTGGCTTTACCATCACTCCATTGTTGGCAATGGCATTATAGAAAGTAAGTGTTTGGAGGGGGGTCAGTGAGACACCATAGCCATAGGCCATCCAAGGCAAATCGAGTTGATCCCACTCCTGTTTGTCATCGGGATGTGGAATTTTGGGCTTTCCCTCCCCCCAAATGGGCAAACCTAAAGGCTTATTGATTCCCATATTATACAATCGATTGACAAATTTTTTAGGGTTTTTACCATAATTGTCATGGATGATTTTGACCATACCGGTATTGGAGGAAACCTCAAAAACCTCAGCAGCAGTGATGTTTCCATACCCTCCTTTTTTGGAATCTCGAACTTTGTACTTTCTGAAAAAGGTAAGTTCACCATTGCCCGTAGAGATGATTGTGTTTTCATCAACCACTTTATCCTCCAGGGCAGCGACCATGGCCATCAGCTTAAAGGTAGAGCCCGGTTCATGGGCCTCGCCTACCGCATAATTGAGCTTTTCAAAGTAGGTGTCTACTTTTGTTTTGCCCAAATTGGCTATTGCTTTTATCTTCCCGGTTTGAGTTTCCATTACAACCACGGTACCGTGGTCTGCTTTAAACTTTTCCATTTGCTCCAAAAGGGCACTGTGGGCGATGTCTTGAATATTGACATTCATGGTGGTGTGAACATTGTATCCCTCCGTAGGCTCTTTTTCGTTGACATCGTTGATGGGTTTCCATTGTCCTCCCGCTATTTTTTGCTTGAGCCGTTGCCCTGCTTCCCCTTCCAGATATTGACTGAATGCACCTTCCAATCCAACGCGTTTAAAACTCCCTTTTTGTTCCGCTATGATCCTACCTACAGTCCTCTCGGCCATTTTTCCTAAAGGGTGTTCTCTCACCATTCTGTGTTCTATGATCAAACCTCCCGAATATGAGGGACGTTCAAAAAGAGGAAGTTGTTTGATTTTTATCTGCTGTGAATAGGTGAGATCCCTCGCAATAAGTAAATACCTGTTTTGATCCCTTACGGCTTTATCGAGTTTTTTGGAAATGGATTTTTTGGGAATGTTCAAAATCTCAGATAAGCCATCGACCAATCCTTTTTTATGATTTAGATACATTGCTTTGGTAGGAACAGCGGCATCCCATCTCACTTCGTATCGTGCCATTGATGTAGCCAAAATACTTCCGTCATCTGCAAAAATATTGCCTCTACTGGGCTGGAGAATGTCTTTTTTAAGGGTTCGTTTTGAGGCTATTTCCCTGTATTTATCGCCTTCAGAAAATTGAATGTGAACCAGCTTGGCGATTAGCAAAAAAGAAAACAGCATCAAACCAAAGGCTACCAAATAGCTGCGGTTCATTATATTTTTCTTTTTACTTTCCATTGTTAGTCTTGTTTTACAATGATTTTAATGGGTGGGGTTTTTGCAGGGCCAATACCCAAAGGACCCAATTCCTTCATAACTTTAGTTTCCATTTTTAGATTCATCAAAGCAGTACGCTGTTCGACAAATTCGCTTTTTAACATTTTCAAATCATCACTCAATTGGGCGATTTGAAAAATCTTTCGGTCAGCAGCATGACCACTGGCAATCATGATCAGCGATAGAAGTGATAAAAAAAGAATCACACGCCAGTTTTTAAAGTCATAATCATTGACCAAAAAATCCATTCTCAATATTGACAACAGTTTTCTCATATTCGCTCTGCAATTCTAAGTTTACCACTTCTCGCCCTACTGTTCTCCTTGATTTCTTCATCGGAAGGAATCTGCAAATTCCCCACCTTTTTCATGGGCAGGTTTCTGTTTCCATAGAGGTCTGATTCTGCTTTACCAACAAACTTGCCCTCTCTTATAAATACTTTCACCAATCGGTCCTCCAGAGAATGGTAGGAAATACATACCAACCTTCCTCCTATATGCAATACTTCAATGGATTGCTCCAAAAAGGATTTGATGACATCTAACTCGGCATTGACTTCGATTCTAATGGCTTGAAACACTTGTGCAATGATTTTATTAAAAACATGCTTAGGCAAAGTTGGAGTCAACAAATTGACCAGTCCTTGGGTTGTTTTTATTGGGTTTTGTGCTCTTTCTTTGACAATATGATTGGCCAATTTTCTCGCAATGCGCAACTCACCGTAATTCTTAAAAATTTGCTGGAGTTCCACTGCACTGTATTCATTGATTACTTCTCGGGCAGTGAATCCACTTTGAGTATTCATCCTCATGTCCAATGGCCCTTCCAATCGGGTGGAAAAACCTCTTGATCCTGAATCAAATTGGTGAGAAGAGACCCCAAAATCGGCAAGAATACCATCGACAGTAGTGATGCCGCAAAATTTCAAATGTCTTTTGAGATGGGAAAAATTTCCATCAATCAAATGAAATCTATCGTCTGAGATGGAATTTTCATGAGCTGCCTTGTCCTGATCGAAAGCGAGGAGTCTTCCTCTATTGGACAGTTTTTGTAGTATGGCTCTGGAATGGCCACCGCCTCCAAAAGTTACGTCGACATAAACCCCATCGGGATCGATTTTCAATCCCTGAATCGCCTCTTCAAGCATGACAGGTTTATGATAAATTGTCTTCATTTTGATCCCCCATTACTTCCTCTGCTAAAGCAGCAAAATCTGTAGTTGCCTCATCTATCGCTTTTTCGTAAAGGCCTTTATCCCAAATTTCCATGATGTTGACCACCGACGATACGACTACCTCTTTGGATATTTTAGCATGGTTTGTTAAATCTTTTGGAATCAACAACCTTCCTGTTGTATCAATCTCCAACAATTTAACCCCGGCAGTAAAACGCCGTATAAAGTCATTGTTTTTCTTATTAAAGCGATTGAGCTTGTTAACTTTTTCCATCAATCCCTCCCATTGATCCAAAGGATACAGTTCCAAACAGGTATTGAAAACTGCCCTTTTGATAACAAAACTTTTATTAAGATGGTTCGAAAGTTGTTTTTTCAAAGCAGCAGGAAGCATGATACGCCCCTTTGCGTCGGCCTTACACTCGTATGTACCGATAAAATGCTGCATGCTGTTTTACATTCAATTTCAATCAAATATAAAGCAATTTTACCACTTTTTACCACTTTCTACCACATTGTTAATAAATTATACCACTTTACTACCACCCAAGAAAACTGGATGAAAAAAAAATTAAATACAAATCATACAAGTGAATTGTATATCTTTGGAATTATTTATTAACGATGCTTGAGAAACAGATTATTACTGAGGCCGAATACCGCTATATTGAATTAGGTGAAGGTAGCCCGGTGGTCATTTTGCACGGTTTGATGGGAGGACTAAGTAATTTCGAAGGGGTGATGAATTATTTCCCCAGTAAAGGTTACAAAATTTTGGTTCCCGAATTACCAGTATATGAATTGCCATTGATCAATTCTTCAGTCAAGTCTCTCGCTGAGTTTTTGGATGGCTTTTTAAACTTCAAAAAATTAAAAGATGTAATTCTTTTGGGTAATTCTCTGGGAGGTCATGTCGCATTATTATATGCCAAGTGTCATCCCGAAATGGTCAAAGGACTCATCATAACAGGGAGTTCGGGATTATACGAAAATGCAATGGGAGACGGGTATCCCAAAAGAGGTGATTATGATTATATAAAAGCCAAAAGTGAAGAGGTATTTTACGATCCCAAAGTTGCAACCAAAGAAATCGTTGATGAAGTATTTGAGTCGGTCAACGATCGCAACAAGCTGATAAGAACATTGGCCATTGCCAAAAGTGCCATAAGACACAATATGGCCAAGGATTTACCCAATATGCAAACGCGAACTGCTATTATCTGGGGGGCCCAAGACAGTGTAACCCCACCCAATGTAGCGGATGAATTCAATTCACTGCTTCCCAATTCGGATCTTTATTGGATTGACAAATGCGGTCACGCCCCCATGATGGAACATCCCGAACGTTTCAACGAAATCATGCACTCCTGGATGGAGCAGTACAATCTTTAAATTACTCCAATGAACGTTGCCCATGCAGAATTCGTGGTGAGCAACACCAAAGTAGATCGCTGCCCAAAAACCAAAATGCCCGAATATGCCTTTATTGGCAGATCAAATGTTGGTAAATCTTCATTGATCAATATGTTGTGTAACCAGAAAAAACTGGCCAAAACCTCCTCTAGACCAGGTAAAACACAATTGATCAATCATTTTCTGATCAACAAAAAGTGGTACTTGGTTGACCTACCGGGTTATGGCTATGCTAGGGCCTCCAAAACACAAAAAAAAACCTTCCAAAAGTTTATAGTCGATTATTTTATCAAAAGAAAGGAATTGGTGTCGGCTTTTTTGCTGATCGATATTCGCCACAATCCCCAACCGATTGATTTGGATTTTTTACGATGGTTGGGAGAAAATCTTATTCCATTCTCCATCGTTTTTACCAAAGCCGATAAAATCAAAGAAAAGGAGATCGAAACCAAAGTGTCAGAATATCTTGAAGTCCTTAAGAAAGACTGGGAAACCCTTCCTGAATATTTTATCACCTCCTCTGAAAAAAGATTGGGAGGTGAACCGCTTTTGAATTACATCCAGCAAATCAATAAAAGCATTGAAAAGCTTTAATCGTCTTTTTTAAGGTTGAGTTTTTCTGCAAAATAATCACAAAAATCCTTCATGGTTGCAGCCATTTTTTCGTCTTGAGTAGCACGAAGGTAGGTATCACTCATGGTGAGAAGTGTTTGATGAAAAAACATTTTCATCTGATCGACTGGCATCTCCTTGATCCACAAATCCATCCTCAGGGTCTCTTGATTTTGTCCATCCCAAAGGGCCAAAAGCATGGCTTGAGCGACTTCATTATCTACCCCACCGTCTGGAGCTGACCAAATAATTTTCTCAGGAACTTTATTTTCATCTACCGTTACTTCTATACTTATTGGACTTGTTTTCTTGGCCATTATCTTTTTGGTTTATAGTTGGATTTTGAGAATAGGGTTTGGGCCGGAAGATTCAGCAGGGCACTTATCTCGGTATTTGGATAACGATCCATATAGGATCTAATGATTTGCCAACCCATCCAAACCCCTACTCTCCCTGGTGATTCATTGTCTATTTCCAAATAAAACTTTGAAAAAGGAGCTGGATCTATAAATCTTTGGGTCAGAGAAGGGTCTGTATTGTACAGCAATTGTTTTTGGACAAAATATTGCCACATGTACACTTCATTATCAATCACCCATTGGATTTGTTCATTGGTATAACCCATTTTTTGCGCATCCGTAGATTGAGGTATAACCCACTCTTTGAGATAGACCTGTTTTCCATAGTAAATCATCTGAGACAAAAGAGACCTGTCCTTAGTAGGTGGTATTTTGTTGACCGCAAATTTACTGGCCACATGCGATGTCAGATAATGAATGTCCATTTCTTGACGGACGTATTGGGGTATGCCCTCATACAAATAGTGGTCTGAACCCAAATAGGTGTCCAAAGAAATCAATAACAGAGAATCGGTATAAATGGTTTTACTCTGATAATCAACATTGTTGATCACTCCAATAACCCGGGGGGTTTGGGTTTTGGGAAAATAATATTTAAAGTGCTTAAATAGATATTCCAAATTGTCCTCAAGTGGAACCATAGAAGTGAATTTCTCCTCTACATTTTCCAACAACAAAAGTTGTAAACTATCTTTTTGCCTTTTGATCCAAACACTGTCGTTAAACTTCTCTGGAAAAAGAAAAGGGTAAGTGGTTTTCAGTTTTGGAATGTCATCTGATTTTGCCAGGTGAAACTTCTTGTCAAAACGTTCAATGGTCAACTCCATGGGGATCGAAAGAATCTCAGATTCCCTAGAATTGGTATCGTTGCACCCAATGGCGAACAAAAAAAAGGACAAGACAATAAATATTCGGCTGGTTTGGTAAATAATCAATCTCATTTAATTGGATTTATTTTTATTCCAATGTAACTTCGATATACAAATGTAAGCGGTCTTTATTTAATATAATGAAAACACCTGAAAAAGTAATCAGCCACATTGTGGATTGGTTGAACGATTATCTGAAAAAATCTAAAATGAACGGTTTTGTAGTGGGTGTATCCGGGGGGATTGACTCTGCGGTGACATCTACCCTTTGCAGTCTCACCAATGCACCTGTTTTGTGTCTTGAAATGGAAATTCATCAACAACCTAAACAAGTATCCAGAGCCAAACATCACATCGATTGGTTGGAACGAAAGTTTGACAACGTCAGCCACCATAACATCTCCTTGACTGGAGTATTTGATGGGTTTGTCAGCGAATTACCCAAAACCGAAATGAAGGAAGAACAATTACTCAGTTTGGCCAATACTAGAGCTCGATTGAGAATGACTACTTTGTATTATTTTGCTGCATTACACCGTTATTTGGTAGCAGGAACCGGAAATAAAGTAGAGGACTTTGGGGTTGGGTTCTACACCAAGTATGGAGATGGAGGGGTCGACCTGAGCCCCATTGCCGATTTGTTAAAATCTCAGGTTTATGAAGTGGCCAAATCCCTCGGAGTGATTGATGAAATTCAAAAAGCTGCTCCTACCGATGGTTTGTGGAGTGACAACCGAACCGATGAAGAACAAATGGGAGCCAATTACAACGATTTAGAATGGGCAATGGGAGAGCTCGAGCGAAATCCCTCTCTTCAAGGACTGGACCAAAATCAAAGGGATATTATAGAAATCTATACGAACTTCAACCGTCAAAACCAACACAAAATGAACCCCATACCTGTATGTGAAATACCCCCACCCCTTTTAATATAATGGATTGAAAAAAAATTATTTACTTTAAATATTAATTAAAATAATTTGCCCCGAATTATGATTAACCTACTTGTTATTGACCCACAGCCTATTGTTAGATGTGGATTCAAAACCTTTTTATCCGAGTATGATTTTTTAAATGTGGTTTACGCTGCCGAAGACTTGGAAGAAGCCATGGATTATATGAAATCTGAATCTGTGGATGTTCTCATCTCCGAAATGTCTTTTACTAATGTAAGTCCCATAAACCTGATCAAAAAAGTCAAAAGTTTAAATCCGGACATTGACGTGATTTTTTTTACCACTCAAGATCAACAGATATACAGTGTCCCCTTGTTGAGGGCCGGAGCCATAGGATATCTCTATAAAAACATCAAGGCCTCTGTCATGGCCGATGCCATTCACAAGATCAAACCCTATAAACTCCACATTACCAACAATTTTAACAATGAGTTGAAATTGGATCTCGATATTGAAAAACCCAGGAATCGTTTTGGAACACTATCCTCAAGAGAAATTGAAGTACTCAAATACCTTACCGATGGCAAGCGAAATATAGAGATCGCAAAGCGTCTGAACATCAATCAAAAAACAGTTAATACTTATAAAAACAGGATGATGCACAAACTCAATGTAGACAATATGTTTGACTTGTATCTCCAAGCCAAAAACATGAATTTGGTTTAAATAACACGATGGAGTCTATTGGAGATTATATTTTTTAGACTTTGATACATTTGGATTTCCCTAAGTGTTTCTTGGTTATCCTCTTGCTCCCTGGTTTCCAGTTGAAGTTCGGTGATCTTTTGATCAATCAGGTATCGTCTCATGGAAAGGATTGTTTCACTGACCAGTCGGACGACCTCACTGCCTTTTACTTTGACAAAAACATTTCTCTTTTCCCAGTCGTGTAATTGATGTTGTTCCTCTTTCATGACCAGATCAGTAATGATTTCGTTTTGAATCAAGTCGTCTGTCTGCATGATCTTTTCAAGGTTTAAATCTCCTTGATCACTCTGGTAAAATTCGATGAGTTTGTAGAAAATCTTTTTGAAAGTTTCATGACTCAGCTCAATTTCATCTTGTTGAAGATCCAAAAAAATCTTCTCATAGACTTTGGCAGAAATCTTTTGAGTCTCCTCTATCAATTCCCCTTCATCGTTGGTAGTTGAAATAGGCTCCTCAAAATCCAACTCTTGGTTTCCATAGGTCAATAGAATGGAAATGATCTGTCTCTCTAACTCAAAAACACGATCGACTTTGGCTGCGGGATCAGCTGTTTTTTTGACCAAAGCAACAGATTCGTTGGGAATAAATTTCTTGGTTGCTTTTTGTTTGTTTTTTTGGTTGATTTGAGCCAAAGCACTGAAAAGTGCATCCTCTGAAATCTGCATGATTTCGGCACAACTCTGAATATAAATCTCTTGCTTGATCGCATCGGGAATTTTATGAATACTTTCAACGATCTCTCGGATGGTCTCGGCTTTTCGAATGGGATCATTTTTTCCTTCATCTGATAGCAATGATGCTTTGAATTGGATAAAATCTTTGGAATGTTCTTCCAAAAAACTATTGATTTCTTCTGTCGAACGCGATTGAGCAAAACTATCGGGGTCGTCACCCTCGGGAAAAGTACACACCCTGACGTTCATCCCTTGTTCCAAAATCAAATCAATCCCCCTTAGTGAAGCTCTTAGCCCGGCAGCATCTCCATCAAATAAAACAACAATATTAGAGGTCAAACGATTGATCATTCGAATTTGATCGACCGTCAGTGCGGTTCCCGAAGAAGAGACCACATTGGTGATCCCCGATTGATGCATTTGAATGACATCGGTATAGCCTTCGACCAAATAACAAACATCGTTTTTGGCAATGCTCTGCTTAGATTCAAAAATCCCATACAGAGCCTTACTTTTGTTGTAAATATCACTTTCGGGAGAATTGAGGTACTTCGCTGTTTTGGCGTTTTGGGACAATATCCTTCCCCCAAAACCTTGAACCCTTCCAGACATACTTCGGATCGGAAAAATAACCCTCCCCCTGAAACGATCAACCTGACGATCTTTATTGACGATGACCAAACCTGTTTTTTCTAAAAAATCTAATTTGTAGCCTTCCTTTTGTGCCTGTTTGCTCAGTGCATCATAGGATTCAGGAGAATAACCTAAAGCAAATTTTTTCAAGGTTTCGTCTTTAAAACCCCTTTCTTTGAAATAGGTCAACCCGATGGATTTTCCTGCCTCAGTTTCCCAAAGATTTTTTTCAAAAAAGCCAGCAGCATATTGTGCGACCAAAAACATACTCTCCTTGGTATCTTTGATTTGCTTTTCCTCCGGACTCAACTCCGTTTCCTCAATTTCAATATTGTATTTTTTAGCCAAGTAACGGATGGCCTCAGGATAAGTAAAATGTTCATGCTCCATCAAAAAAGCGATGACATTGCCCCCTTTTCCACTACTAAAATCTTTCCATATTTGCTTGGCAGGGGAAACCATAAAACTAGGTGTTCGCTCCTGGGTAAATGGACTCAATCCTTTGAAATTGGCCCCCGACTTTTTTAAGGTAACATACTCACCGATAACCTCCTCCAATCGAGCAGTCTCATATACTTGGTCAATGGTACTTCTTGAAATCAAATCAAAGGTAATATTTCCATAAAAATAAAATTATATAGTCATTGGGCAAAACCCTGGAATCAAATTCAAGTTTTGAGATCTAAATACTGCGTTCAATCACGTAGTTGACCATCAATTCCAAGGAATCTCGGTAGGTGTTTTTCGGAAATGTTTTGAGCAGTTCAATGGCACGAGTACGAAAAAACTCCATTTTTTCTTGTGCAAATTCAAGCCCGCCGATTTCTTTGATCCTTTTGATCGCCTCACGTACTCTTTTTTTGTCTTTGTTGTGGTTTTTGACCGTTTTGATCAACCAATTTTTGTCAGAACGCTCCATTACGTTGAGCGCATGAATCATGGGCAGCGTCATTTTTTGCTCTTTGATGTCAATACCGGTAGGTTTTCCTATTTTTTGCTCTGAATAATCAAATAAATCATCTTTGATCTGAAAAGCCATCCCCAGGAGTTCACCAAACTCATGCATTTTAGCAACCTGCTCATCATCGGCATCAACAGACTTGGCACCCATAGCACAGCAAGCCGCAAGTAGGGTCGCTGTTTTTTGACGTATGATTTCGTAATAAATCTCTTCTGTAATGTCAAGATTTCTGGCCTTTTCGATCTGCAAAAGCTCTCCTTGACTCATTTCACGCACTGCAATAGAGATGATTTTCAGTAAATCAAAATCTTCATTTTCTATCGAAAGCAACAATCCTTTGGAGAGCAAATAATCGCCAACCAACACCGCAATTTTGTTTTTCCATAAAGCATTGATGGAAAAGAATCCCCTGCGTTGGTTGCTGTCGTCCACCACATCATCGTGGACCAGTGTGGCCGTATGGATCAATTCGATGACCGCTGCCCCTCGGTAGGATCGTTCATTTATTTTGCCCTTACCCAGCATTTTGGCCACCAGAAAAACAAACATGGGTCGCATTTGCTTCCCTTTTCTGTTGACAATAAAATGGGTGATCCTATTCAGTAAAGCGACCCTGGAAGACATGGAGGTCTTGAACTTTTTTTCAAAAAGTTCCATTTCCTCATAAATGGGTTTCTTAATTCGCTCTACAACTTTCATTCCTCCGTAAAGATACCACTATTCGTTAAGGAAATACAATCTATACCCGTTCGGCTTTGTTGGCCAACTGGCCACAGGCTGCATCAATATCTTTTCCTCTTGATCTCCTAACAGTTACAGTAATTCTCTGGGCTTCCAAAGCTGTCTCGTAGGCCTTGATTCTATCTTTTTCTGCCTGTAAGAATTGGTCATCTCCAATGGGATTGTATTCTATCAAATTCACTTTACAAGGCGAAATTTTACAAAAATCAACCAAAGCATTGATGTCTTCATCACCATCATTGATGCCTTTCCAAACCACATATTCATAGGTGACTGCTTTTGCTGTTTTTTCATACCAATATTTGATGGCATCCGCCAGATCGTCGAGGGGAAATTTTTCTGCAAAAGGCATCAATTGAGCTCTGACCTTCTGACGGGCACTGTGCAGTGAAACGGCCAAACCAAAGCGCACTTGATCATCGGCCATTTTGATTATCATTTTTGGAATTCCGGAGGTAGAAACTGTGATTCTCGATGGGGACATACCCAAACCCTCCGACTGGGTGATTTTATCAATGGCGTTGATCAAATTTTTGTAATTCATCAAAGGTTCTCCCATCCCCATAAACACAATGTTGGAAAGGGGACGGTCAAAATACAAACGGCTTTGCCGGTCCATGGCGACGACCTGATCATAGATTTCATCAGCATTGAGATTTCGCATTCTTTTGATTTTGGCAGTAGCACAAAATTTACAATCTAAACTACAGCCTACCTGAGAAGAAACACAAGCAGTAGTTCGGGTAGGCGTGGGAATAAGAACAGATTCAACAACCAAATTGTCATGCAGTTTGACGGCATTTTTGATGGTTCCATCATTGCTCTTTTGTTGCTGATCTATGTCAATATGATTGATGACAAAATGCGCTTCCAAAAGGGCCCGGGTTGATTTCGAGAGATTGGTCATCCCCTCAAAACTGTGAATCCCCTTTTGCCACAGCCATTGATATACCTGATTTCCACGAAAAGCTTGGTCTTGATTTTCAGTGAAAAAACACCTGAGATCTTCCAGTGACAAGGACCGAATATCTTTTTTTGTTTCGGTTTTCATCAATGCTGTCTTTCAACCATCCTTTTCATAGGATTTCTATTGCTGTTATAAGATGAGCATGGCATCACCATAAGAATAAAAATTGTATTTATTCTTGATGGCTTGCTTGTATGCTTCTTTGACAAAATCAACATCGGCAAATGCAGAAACCATCATCAACAAAGTAGATTTTGGCGTATGAAAGTTGGTAATCATGCAGTTGGCAATAGAGAAGTCGTAGGGTGGAAAAATAAACTTATGGGTCCAGCCCTGATAGGGGTTGAGGGTGCCAATAGAAGACACAGACGACTCCAAACCCCTCATGACCGTGGTGCCCACGGCACAGATTTTACGGTTGGCACTCAACGCATTGTTAACCATATCAGAAGCATCTTGCGTGATGATCAACTCCTCAGAGTCCATTTTGTGTTTGGAGAGATCTTCCACCTCAACGGGACTAAAAGTTCCCAATCCAACGTGTAAAGTCAATTCTGCCAAATCAATTCCTTTTATTTGAAGTCTTTTGATCAGGTGTTTTGAAAAATGAAGCCCTGCGGTAGGAGCTGCTACAGCACCTTCGTGTTTAGCATAAATGGTTTGATATCGCTGCTCATCTTCTTCCTCGATGGGTCGGTTGATGTATTTAGGAAGTGGGGTTTGTCCCAATTCTTTGAGTTTAGACCGGAATTCACTGTAGGAACCATCGAAGAGGAATCGGAGTGTTCTTCCTCTAGAAGTAGTGTTGTCAATGACCTCGGCAACCAAACTGTCATCGTTTCCAAAAAAAAGTTTATTTCCAATTCTGATTTTCCTTGCAGGATCTACCAATACATCCCACAATCGTTGTTCTTCATTGAGTTCTCTCAATAAAAAGACTTCGATTCTGGCTCCTGTTTTCTCTTTGTTCCCAAAAAGTCTGGCAGGAAAAACTTTAGTGTTGTTCAATACCATAACATCGCCTTCATCGAAAAAATCAATTACATCTTTGAAGGTATGATGGCTGATGGATTGATCAGCACGATTGAGTACCATCAACCGGGATTCATCTCTTCCGGCAGAGGGTCTTTGTGCTAATAACATATTGGGAAGGTCAAAACTAAAGTCTGATAATTTCATGGTTAATTTTTTTTTGCCCTGCAAATATAGTCTCTGGAAGGGGGGGTTGTCAAGTAAAAGGGAATAAAAAAACTAAATGATATTTTGATCAAAGCCTATTTTCCTCAGATCGTCCCAAAAACTTGGATAAGACTTCGATACTACCTCTGCATTATTGATATTAATGGGTACTTTTAATCCCAAAGGAGCAAAAGCCATTGCCATTCTGTGATCATTGTAGGTGTCTATAGAAATATTTTTATTGATTTTTCCTGAATTAGCAAGTTCAAGACTTCTGTCGGTAATTTTCACTTTACCCCCCAGCTTTTCGATTTCAATTTTGAGCGCAGCCAACCGATCGGTCTCTTTGATCTTAAGGGTGTGTAAACCTGAAAGTTTACAATCAATATTAAACCCTAAGCAAGTAACGGCAATGGTCTGTGCCAAATCGGGAGTGTTTTTTAGATTTAATACTATACAATTGGGAAGTTTAAAACCTGCTATTTTGGAAAGTGTTATTTTTCCATTTGAATGAGTGGTTTTGACTCCAAATTTTTCATATATCTCAGCTAGGGCAGCATCGCCTTGTTTACTTTCTTCAAAATAACTGTTTAAAGTGATCTCACTTCTAAGCGCCAAAGCCACTATAGAATAGAAGTAAGAAGCTGAACTCCAATCAGACTCAACTTTCCAATGATTGGTATCGATTTTAGAGGCGGGCTTTATGGAAATTTGGTTTCCATCAAAGGCGGTCTCAAAACCCAATTGGTCCATGATGCTTTGTGTCATTTTGATGTAGGGAACCGAAGTGGTTTCCCCTATCAAATCAATATTCAATCCATTCTTTAGCGCGGGAGCAACCAGCATCAAAGCCGAAATATACTGACTGCTGATATTTGCAGGTAGGGATACTCGATCTGTTGTGATTTCCTTTCCTCTGATGATCAATGGCGGAAAACCTGGTTCCTTTTCGTAAGTGATGTCAGCTCCCAAACTGTTCAATGCCTCTACCAAAAGTTTTATGGGGCGTTCTTGCATTCGTTTTGATCCTGTCAAAACAATTTCCCGATGGGGTTGGATGGCAAAATAAGCCGTCAAAAAACGCATGGCCGTCCCGGCATGATGGATATCGATGATATTACTTTTGCTTTTCAGTCCCTTTTGGGTAACCTGAGAATCATCCGAATTGGAAAGGTTTTGAATTTCAATTTGAGGGTACAAAGCCTGAAGCACCAGTAATCTGTTTGATTCGCTCTTGGAACCGGTGATGGTGAGTTCACCATTTGCCTCTTGGCTGGGGTGTTGGATGTTTAACTTCATGCAAACGTATTACTTCAACTTGTGATTGTTTTGATGACGGTCGTGATCCCTTTCAGATTTGATTTTCATTTTTTGGTCAAAAGCTTGTTGCAGATCAACACCTGTCTGATTGGCCAAACACAACACAACAAAGATGACATCGGCGAGTTCTTCTCCAAGATCTTTTTTCTTGTCACTCTCTTTTTCACTTTGCTCTCCATACCTTCTGGCAATGATACGGGCAACCTCACCCACTTCCTCGGTCAGTTGGGCCATGTTGGTCAACTCATCAAAATAACGGACACCGTGTTCCTTGATCCAGTTGTCGACAATTTTTTGTGCTTTTTGCAATTCCATTTGCTGGCGAATTTAAAACTTTCCCGTTGGTGATAAAAGTATAAGACTAAAAATCATAACATGACTGTTATTTCGTCCAAATTTTCCACCATCGGACAATGATCATGCAGGGGTTCGTTATGTGAGTTGAAATGTATGGCCTGCATTCCAATATTTAAGGCACCCAAAATATCTGCCTCAAGGCTATCACCTATCATCAAAGAGTTATTGGCAAACGCATTGGTCTGATCCAACGCATGTTCAAAAATGATCGGGTGGGGTTTTTTATAGCCCACTTTTTCGGCCGTAAAAACATTTTCAAAATACGATGAAAGGCCTGAGTTATTTATTTTGTGATGTTGAACCACTTCAAAACCATTGGTGATGACATGAAGTTGATATTTACCTTTTAGTTTTTCTAAAAGGGAGATCGCTCCTTCAAAGAGGTTGGAAAAAGTCGAAAGATGTAAAATATATTGATCGGAAATCAAATCGACCTTGGTGGGATCAAAGGTAAAATCAATGGCTTGGAAAGTTTTGATCAATCGTTTGTGCCTCAGTTCTTTTTGAGAAATCTTGTTTTCCCGATACAACTTCCAGTAGTGATGGTTGATCCCTTCATAGGCCCCCAGAAAATCATTGAGGTTGAGATCGATTTTCAGTTCGCCAAAAATCTTCTCAAAAGTCAGGGCTGAATTTTTTTCAAAATCCCAAAGGGTGTGGTCCAAGTCGAAAAACACATCAGTAATCTGATTTTTATTTGGCATGATATTGAATATAATTAATGAATTGATCACGCCAGCTGTTTTTCATTTCCTCAGCATTGAAAATTGCATTGGAAAAAGAAACAGCGTGGAGGGCTGATGAGGTGGGCAGGTTTTCGTAGAGTTCTATTAATTTTTTAAAGGCCTTTTGACTGGAAAACTTCCTCAATCCCAACTCGTCTGCCACTACAGGGTGAATTTTTAATGAGGTTTGTAGATCGTTGTTCAGATCGTAAAAATAAAAGGGTACCGCTGTGGAGGCTCGATAACCAATTTCCTCTGTATACCCCATACTGTAATCTTTTTGAATTTCTTGTTCCAAAAGATTGTAGTAACTCGCAGAAGCAGTCAAAAGTCCATAATTAAACCTTACCGAATCAATCTTTTTGATGATCAATTTTTTGAGTTGTTGGCGTTCGTGATTTAAGGGTTTGGATACCTGTTGCGCGGCATAGGAAGCCAAAAGAGATACTTGATTCAAATCGGCCGTATTTTTGATGAGCTTTCGAAAGCTAAAATTATGGATCGAAACGCCTTTGTCATAAAAAGTATTTTTGGCAAAAAGAAAAAAATACAAGGGTGGATTGCCTGTCTCTTTAAAAAGGGCTTCCAATTCTTCAAAATTATTGTGGGGATCCTTTCGCAAACCGAAGAGCACCAAATACTGCTCGATGATTGAGAAAAAATCCAATTGCCAAAGGGCACTCAAGGTATCCGCAAGCTTTAACAGCAATGATTTTTTTTGATACTGATAAGGATTCACCACCGAGATGATGGGTTGGAATTTTGGTTTTTTCCAAGATACATGGGGCAAGTCGGGAAAAAACTCATGTAATTTATCCTTCAACCGCACTGCCCATAAATCCACAACAGGCATTTCTAAAAAATTATTTCTAGAGGCCAAGCTCTGGTAGGGGACAAAGGCACCCAACTCATTTTTAACCTGTGGGAGGAATTCCTCATATCGGCTCAGCAGATAAAAGGAAGCCGCAAAAATATCATAAGGCAATTGAGAGGGTTTGCCCAGCTTAAAAAAAGCGGGAATACCTGACCAATTCAATACCTCAATAGGGACTTCTTGTATACCCTGTTGGAAAAGCAGATCGTGGGATCCGATAAAAAATTCATTTCCCAGAGGTTGGTGAGTATAGCTTAATTTTGGTCCGGAATGGGAAACAAATTTCTCAATGGTAGAGGTGAAATCAACGGGGAATTCAAGAACTCTAATGAAAATTTGCCTGAAAATATAGGTCAAACGAGGTGTAATTTTGTGAGAATAAACCAGTATCATTCAGATCAATTTTTCATCTTTAAAGCTAAAGTAACGCTTTTCAGAGACAATAAGATGATCCAAAATTAGAATGTCAAAAGTACTGGCAGCCTTGATGAATTTTTGGGTTATGTTGTGATCTTGTGGGCTGGGTTTGAGATTTCCCGAAGGGTGATTATGGGCCAAAATCATGGCTGTTGCTCCCAATTCTATAGCACTTTTTAATGCCAATCGAATGTCCACCACGGTTTGATTGATTCCCCCTTTACTTAAGCATTTTTTTTCCAGTAAACGATTGGATTGATTGAGGTATAGAATCCAAAATTCCTCATGGCCCAATGGAGAGAGAAATGGCGTTAAATACTGAAACACCAAAGCGCTTGAGGTAAATTGTTTTTTTTCTGCGTAGGGAAGGATTTGTAAACGTGACGAAAGTTCCAGGACAGCCTTTATCTTGATGGCCTTAGCCAGTCCCACTCCTTTGAATTGCATGAGGCTTTGTAGGGAAATATTTTTTAAGTCCATCAGTCCGTTTTTTTGATGATGTAAAATACGCTTCATCAACTCAACCGCACTCTCTCCCCGACTTCCACTACCGATAATTATGGCCAGCAATTCAGCTACAGAAAGGGCTTTGGATCCTTTTTCCTTTAGTTTTTCCCTGGGACGGTCATCAGGATCCCATTGTTTGATCGTTAGATTTGGGGGCAAATCAGACATGAGTTTTTAATCTACATAAAGATAAAAATTATTCAAGAATTTTAGTAGTGAGATAGTTTGGATTTTAACGCTTCCCAATCCAGCCCACCATAATTCCCCGAACTCATCATCAACAAAACTTTTTGATGATAATCCAGTTTCAAAAGGTGATCTTTCAATTTTTGTGGTTCTGTAAAAACCCTCAATTCTGGGAGATCAAATGCCACAACAATTTCTTCAGGACTGATTGGGGGTCTGTTTTTTATTTTCAGAGCTTCAGGATCATAAAACACGATGGATAGATCTGCTTTTTCTAGGCTATTGCGATAGTGAACAATAAATGAAGGATCCAAACTACTGTAGGTATGCAATTCCAAACAAGCGACAAGCTTAGAATCAGGAAATTGTTCCTTTACAGCCAGAGTGGTCGCTTTGACTTTACTCGGGGCATGGGCAAAATCCTTAAAAAGGTAACTTGTCTTACCGTTAGCAAGCCGTTCCAAGCGTTTTGAAGCTCCTTTAAAACTGCTAATGGCTTGATAAAAATCATCTTCATCAACACCCATCAATTGACAAATCCACTTCGCTCCAGAGAGGTTGGAAAGGTTGTGCTTTCCAAAGATGGCTAAGGGAATCGGTCCCTCATCTGTCTCCAAATAGGTTACGCCCTCGGAAATCGTATAATCTACAATGCTGTAGGGCTCTTTTCTGATCGTGTTTTGGGCATCCCCTGCCATTTTTTGCAAGGTATCGTCCTCTTCATTGAATACCAAAACCCCACCTGCGGTAATGGATTCAATAAATATTTCAAATTGGCGGTTGTAATCCGCCTGAGTTTTAAAAACATTTACATGATCCCATGCGATTCCACTGATCAATGTAATTTGAGGTTTATAATGATGGAATTTGGGCCTAAGATCAATAGGAGAAGACAGGTATTCATCTCCTTCGAGAATGATAAATTCGTTGTTTTCAGACAAAAAAACTGAATTTTCAAAGCCCTCCAATTGGGCACCAATCATATAATCCACCGATTTTTGATGATAATTCAATACGTGTAAAACCATAGCAGTAATGGTGGTTTTGCCATGGCTTCCGGCAATCACTACCCTGGTTTTGTTCCGGGCATAGTGGGCAATCAGTTCGGGGTAGGAAAAAAGTGGCACCCCCATTTTTTGTGCAGCCAACAGTTCGGGATTGTCTTTTTTGGCATGCATTCCCACAATGACTGCATCGAGATTTTTGTTTATTTTTTCAGGATACCAACCCATTTGTTCGGGACAGATTTCAGCTTTCTGCAACTGGGTCAAAGAAGGATCAAAAATTGCATCGTCACTTCCGGTGACCTGATGGCCATTTTCCTTTAGTGCGATCGCCAGGCTGTGCATGGCACTCCCTCCAATGGCTATAAAATGGTATTTACTCAAGCTTTACAATTTTTAGAAATTCCAAACCCTCTTCAAAATTGGAGTTAATCTCCAAGGCCTTTTGAATCGAAGCCTCAGCCTTTTGAAACTCCTTCCTGTAAAGGTAAATTTTTGAGCGATAATAATAGACCCATTCCAAGGGGTAATTGTCCTGAAACCCATAAGATTTCAAATAATGATCCAGAAAAAGCAATCCCAAATTGGATTCCATTTGGTATTGGGCTGACACCCTACCCAAATCGAAAATCAAATCTCTTCCCAGTTCAACAACACAATTTTCTGGATCTGGAAATATGTCTTTTAGGCTTTGAAAAACCTCAGTATATTTTGATGCTGAAGCCTTAAAATCATTTTTGACTTGAAAAACGTAGGCTTGCATCATCCCTCCCTCGACAGGGTCAATATCCCTCAATTCATTGGCTTTTTTTTCAGCAAAATCAACACT
The DNA here is from genome assembly GCA_041254175.1 of Flavobacteriaceae bacterium. Lineage (GTDB taxonomy): Bacteria > Bacteroidota > Bacteroidia > Flavobacteriales > Flavobacteriaceae > UBA8316. Next base: position 27,035 of record JBESZM010000047.1, read on the forward strand.
TCCTCCCAAAAGTGAGGGAATTTCGGCATATAACTGAATCAATAAATTCAAAAAAATAACTCTTTTGGGTGCCAATTCGTGGGCTTGCAGTACTGATTTTCGGGCTTTGATGACATAGGGAACCGAGAAAAACCGTGGAACCTCTAATGATTTTCGAGCTGCCGCTACGCTCAGTTTAAAATAATTTTCGGCCGTTGGCGAGTTGACCAAAAGTTTTTCGTAATGGTCGATGGCAGTCTCCCAATCCTTGTAATCATAGGACAATTCAGCAATAGATTTGATGATACCCTCAGATTCCCGATTCGGGTGGTTTTTTAAAAGTTTTAATTCGTTTTTATAATTGGAATCATTTTCGAAATCATAAGACACAAATGGGGTTTTTAGTTGCGAAAAGATCAACCAAGGAAAAATAAAAAGAAGAATTGTCCCTGTTATTCTAGACATGTGAGGCGTTTAGTATTTTCCAAATCATGTCTTTGAGGGGAAGTAAACCAGATTGATCCACAGCCGAAATCATACAATGGGGAATTTCACCAAAGTTTTTTATCATTTCCTCAGCGTATTCCGATTTGAGTTCTTCGTCTAACAAATCGCACTTTGAGAGTACAACAATGAAGTCTTTATCCATCAATTCGGGATTGTAGGTTCTAAGTTCTTTAAATAAAATTTCAAAGGATTTTTTAACGTCAGGGGTATCGGCAGGTATCAAAAAAAGCAATACGGAATTGCGTTCGATATGGCGAAGAAAATAGTGTCCCAGTCCCTTACCTTCGGCGGCTCCTTCGATGATCCCGGGTATATCTGCCATTACAAAAGATTGAAAATCTCTATAGGGTACAATGCCCAAGTTGGGTTTTAGGGTCGTAAATTCATAATCTGCGATTTTGGGTTTGGCCGCGGTCAGGGCCGCCAACAGTGTCGATTTCCCTGCATTGGGAAAACCTACCAAGCCCACATCGGCCAGTACTTTAAGTTCCAAGGTAACCTGTAATTCTTGTCCCGGGATTCCCGGCTGAGCATATCTTGGGGTTTGGTTGGTGGAAGATTTAAAATTCCAATTGCCCAATCCCCCTTTTCCTCCTTCCAACAATATAAATTCTTGTTCCGGCTCAACAATCTCAAAAAGTACTGCTTCGGTCTCTGAACTTTTGACGACGGTTCCCAAGGGTACATCGATGTAAACGTCTTTGCCCTGTGCCCCACTACTTCTGTTTTTACTACCGTCTCCTCCATGACCCGCCGTGAAATGTCTAGTAAATTTAAAGGAATACAAAGTCCATAAATTGGGATTGGCCCGAATGAAGATGTGTCCACCTCGGCCTCCATCCCCACCGTCGGGCCCGCCTTTGGTGATGTATTTTTCGCGGTGTAGGTGTACAGAACCCTTGCCTCCTTTTCCTGATTTAAGGTTGAGTTTTACGTAGTCAACAAAATTTGCCTCAGTCATTGTTTAAAGCAAGCCATCAATCAGCACAGTCAGTCTTTGCGTAATTTCGTCAATACTGCCAATACCGTCTACACTGTGGAATTTTCCTTGTGCCGAGTAAAAATCTCTTAACGGAGCCGTTTTATTGTTGTATTCTTCGAATCGATTTCTGATTTTTTCTTCATCCTGATCATCAGCCCTACCACTGGTTTTTCCTCTGTTGATCAAGCGACCCACCAAGATATCATCATCGGCCTCCAAGGCCAAAGTAGCACTGATTTGCATGGATTTTTCACTCAAAAAAGCATCCAGAGCCTCAGCTTGTTTTGTCGTTCTGGGAAAACCGTCAAAAATAAAACCCTTTGCTTTGGGGTTATTTTCGACCGCATCCTTAAGCATGTCGATGGTCACCTGATCGGGAACCAAATCTCCTTTGTCCATATAAGATTGCGCCAATGTTCCCAATGCTGTTTGGTTGGAAATGTGATGTCTGAACAAATCTCCGGTAGAGATGTGAAACAATTGATATTTGGATTTTAAAAATTCTGCCTGGGTTCCTTTTCCCGCTCCGGGTTTTCCAAAGAGTACTAGATTGATCATCAAATATTATTTGTAGCAAAGATATCCAAATTGTATTGTTTTTTTCCAAGCAAAAAACTTATGCGTATTTTTGTAAAAACTTCGCGATGGAATTTTTTTCTACTTCAAAAACGCTTGGAATACTTGGTGGAGGGCAATTGGGTAAGATGTTGCTCTACACCACCCGAAAATGGGACATCAAAACCAGCGTTTTGGATCCCAGCGAAAATGCCCCCGCAAGACTTGCCTGTGACCATTTTACAAAAGGAGATTTAACTGATTTTCAGGCGGTATACGATTTTGGGAAAAAAGTCGATGTACTGACCATAGAAATAGAAAAGGTGAATGTCAAAGCACTTGAAAAATTAGAACAGGAAGGGGTAAAAGTTTATCCACAACCCCACGTACTGAAAACCATTCAGAATAAATGTCTGCAAAAAAAGTTTTACAAGAGTCACAACATTCCTACTGCTTCCTTCGAGGAATTCGAAACCCTCGATCAAGTAAAAGAAGCCGTCATAAAGGGGGAATTGTCTTTTCCCTTTGTATGGAAATCGGCCGAAATGGGCTATGATGGCTATGGAGTTTCCATTGTTTACTCCAACAAGGAAATCGAAAGCCTGAACAGCGGTCCCTGCCTTATTGAGGAACTGGTTCCCTTCGAAAAGGAATTATCTGTGATCGTTTGCAGTCGTCCCCAAGGCGAAACCGTTCATTATCCGGTGGTAGAATCAGAGTTCCACCCCACGGCCAACCAAGTGGAGTATGTATTGTGTCCCGCCAGAATTTCGGGAGAAGTGGCAAAGAAAGCGGTTGAGGTGGCGTTAAAAACGGCAAAGGCCTATGGCCAAATTGGTCTTTTGGCGGTCGAGCTTTTTTTGACCCCCGAGGGGGATGTCCTGGTCAATGAAGTAGCTCCTCGCCCCCACAACAGCGGACACTATAGCATTGAGGCTTCCTACACCTGTCAATTCGAACAACACATTCGCGCGGTCTTGGATTTGCCTTTGGGAAAAACAGCCAGTAAAACCGCTGCAGTGATGGTCAACCTTGTAGGTAAAGAAGAATACACCGGACCCGTGGTTTACAAAAATATCGACCAGGTTTTGGCCATTGAAGGAGTTATTCCTCATATTTACGGTAAAAAGGAAACACGTCCTTTCCGAAAAATGGGACATGTCACCATCATACACCCCAAAATAGACACCGCCAGAAAAATGGCGGCACAAGTAAAAGAAACCTTATCAGTAATCAGCAAATAATATGGCTAAAGTAGGAATCATCATGGGTAGCGAATCGGATTTACCGGTCATGCAAGAAGCAATAGACATCCTCAAAGAGTTTGAAATCGAAACAGAGGTAGACATCGTCTCCGCCCACCGCACCCCTGAGAAAATGATGGACTATGGGAATCAAGCCCACCAAAGAGGCCTTAAAGCAATTATTGCAGGAGCCGGAGGCGCCGCCCACCTGCCCGGAATGATTGCCGCAGTGTCTCCCCTTCCCGTCATCGGTGTTCCCGTAAAATCGAGTAACTCCATAGACGGTTGGGATTCTGTTTTATCCATCCTCCAAATGCCGGGAGGCGTACCCGTAGCAACCGTAGCCCTAAACGGTGCCAAAAATGCCGGGATATTGGCCGCGCAAATTGTGGCAACATCCGATCCCTCTGTACTCGATAAAGTAGCCCAATACAAAGAAGGTCTCAAAACCAAAGTCATCAACAGCAGTAAAAAACTTAATCCTTAAGCTATTGGATAATCCATTATTAGAGGTATTTAATACCCCTTATCAGTCCATCCCATTCAGTACAATCCAACCGGAACATTTTATTCCTGCCTTAAAGGAAAACATCAAAAATGCATTGGAGGCCATTGATAAAGTGGCCCATCAAACCGATCCACCGACTTTTGAAAATACGATCGAAGCCCTACAAGATTCGGGGGAACTACTGGAGCGTAACAGTGCCATTTTATTCAACCTCAACAGTGCCGAAACTTCCGATGTCATTCAAGAAGTTACCCAACAGGCATCTCCCTTGCTGACTCAATTCCAAAACGATGTCAGACTCAACCAAGCTTTGTTTGAACGCATCAAGGCCATTTACGAAGATCAAGACCAAGAAAATCTTTCAACCGAGCAAAAAACCCTTTTGGAAAAAGAATACAAAGGTTTTGCCAGAAATGGTGCATTACTCAATGACGATGAAAAAGAGCTGTTGCGGGAAATCGATACTGAAAAGGCTCAGCTGAGCCTCACTTTTGGTGAAAATGTTTTGGCCGATACCCATGCTTTTGAACTTCACATCACTGAGGAGAAAGACTTGGAAGGTCTGCCGGATCAAATAAAGGAAATGGCGGCAGAAATGGCCCAATCCAAAAACAAAACAGCTTGGGTGTTTACTCTGGATTATCCCAGTTATGTTCCTTTTATGACCTATGCCGAAAACAGGGAATTACGAAAAAAAATGAGTTTGGCTTTTGGCCGTCGCGGTTTTCAGGATAATAACCACAACAACACCGCCATCATACTGCGTTTGATCGAACTCCGAAAAAAAAGAGCCGAATTGCTGGGTTACGAGTCCCACGCTGCTTTTGTATTGGAGGAACGCATGGCAACTTCCGAAGAAAATGTCATGAACTTTTTGGAGGATCTGTACCAAAAAGCCCATCCGGCTGCCCAAGGAGAGTGGAAAGAAATGGAAGAATTTGCCGCACAAAACCTGGGCCTCAATACCCTGGAAAAATGGGATAAGGCCTATGTGTCCGAAAAACTCAAACAAGCGCAATTAGAATTAGACGAACAGCAACTTAAGCCCTATTTCCCTTTGGAAAAGGTCAAAGCCGGTGTTTTTGATATTGCAAATAAATTATACGGCTTGCGTTTTGAAAAAAACGATGCCCTCGAGGGCTATCATCCCGAAGTCGAGGTCTATGAAGTCTACAATAGCGAGGGGGCTTTTTATGCCCTGCTATACACCGACTTTTTCCCCCGGCCGGGAAAGAGAAACGGGGCATGGATGACCTCCTACCGCAGTCAGAAAAAAGATCAAAGACCTCAAATTTCGATGGTTTGTAATTTTTCAAAACCTACGGCCAGCACCCCATCACTATTGACTTTTCAAGAAGTGACCACCCTCTTTCACGAGTTTGGCCATGCCCTCCACGGTATGTTGGCCAATACCACCTATGGGGGGTTGAGTGGCACCAATGTGTTTTGGGATTTTGTAGAGCTGCCCAGCCAGATCATGGAAAACTGGTGCTATGAAAAACAGGCACTAAATCTCTTTGCCAAACATTATCAGTCCGATGAACCCATCCCCATGGAATTTGTTGAAAAACTTAAAAAACTGGCCCATTTTCAACAGGGGTTACAAACCCTCAGACAATTGGGCTTTGGGTTTTTGGACCTCTCCTATCACCGCAAAGAGGCAACAGCCATCAAAGACATCAAAACCCATGAAAGCGCTATCCTAAAAAGGGTGCAGTTTACAAAAGATCATCCGGAGAATTGTACCAGTACCGCATTTTCCCATATATTCCAAGGGGGCTATTCCGCCGGGTACTACAGTTACAAATGGGCAGAGGTACTGGATGCCGATGCTTTTGAGTTGTTTTTGGAAAAAGGGATTTTTGATCCCCAAACGGCTAAATCCTTTGAAGAAAACATCCTTTCCAAAGGAGGGACAGAACACCCCATGACCCTTTATAAAAGATTTAGAGGTAAAGCACCCGATCCTAAAGCACTACTCAAAAGAGCCGGATTGGTTGAATAACCTAATGGGCTTCCTTCCCTCCAAAGGGTATAAAGGCAATGCTGACAAGTCAACTTGTCGCCCCTCTACTTTTTTATTAACTTAGCCTTAAGTATGGCCCCAAAGCTGTTTTTCTTTTAAAACCTACGATTCCTTTTTTTGAATTTAGAGGGCTAACAGTGCAACAATACTTCCTCTTTGGGTAGGTATTGTAACACTATGTTGAGAACATAAAGAAAATAAACACCATAAAGTTGAATATAGTAGTTATCATCAAATAAATAACATATCATGGGATTAAAAACAAGTCTAAGAAAACGCCTAGCCAAAATTAAATATCCATTAAAAACGCACAAACCGAATACAAAGAAAATGCCAGAAAATATTATACAAGTTAGCTCCGCTTGGATAGGTTTAGAACAAATCATTGATGATATTTTAGATCACTTCAATATAAAAAGGGATAAATGCATTGAATTTCGTACTGAATATTGTTATTCAACTGTTGTTTTTTCAAACTATTTCAAGAAAGTAAAAGGTGTCGATACTTTTCTTGGAGATGTACATTCTGGACATAAAGCCGATCATTAACCAGAGACACTTAGTTCTGTATCTAAATTTAAAAACATTGAACTCATTCAATCGGATTATAAAGACATTATAAAAAAAGATGATTAATATTATGATTTTGCTCATGTGGATATTATACATACTTACAAAGAAACTTATGAATGCGGTTTATGCGCAGTCAATCACAGTAAATGTTGTATTTTTCATGATACAGAAAGTTCTCCTGAAGTCAGAAAAGCAGTTTATGATATAGCAAAACATACTGGAAAAAAAGTCTTTAACTATCCACATCATCATGGGCTTGGAATTATCGTATAATTAAGATGATAACACTGTGTAAAATGCATTAAACCCCGCTACCGCACGAAATCAAAGATTCGATGAAGTCAATCTTTCATGTGCCTGCCTGTTGGCAGACAGGGTAATGGTAAATTTTATCCCACACGATGGGAATCGTGCGGTATCGGGGAAATGATACAACTGGAAAATTATTTATCAGATGGATTTCAAAAAAGTCATTCTGCATATCAGTTTTTCAATACTACAAAAGGGAATAATGGAATAAATCCGCTCTACTCCGATTCCCAGTTGAGAAAACCGCCTTCCAGATCGTAGATTTTTTGAAAGCCAAAAGAGACCATCACCTGAGCGGCATAGAGGCTTCTCCTCCCCGACCGGCAATAGACCAAAAGGGTGTCGGATTTTGAAAGTTTTTCGATTTCGGTGACAAAAGCCCCTGATTTGACATCGATGTTTTGTGCTCCTTCGATATGACCTTCCTCATATTCCTCAGGAGTTCTGACATCAATAACAGCATAACCCTTTTCTACCAAGGCCTGATATTGCGGTTTTTCCAATACCTCCACCTTGGGGGGCTGAATGATCCAAAAGAGAACTAATAAAATTACCCGCATATTAAATCGTTATGTATTTTAAAAATAACCATAAAATTGGAATTCCCTCCACCCAAAAGCTGCTAAAATATTTCGATTGTTCCGCTTTAGATTTTAAAACAAATCCCATTAATAGGATGGCGATGCCCAAAACCAAAAAAACATTTGAAGAAGCAGCGTAGTATATTTCCAAAAAAACAAAAAGCAACAATAAAAGTCCTCCCAACCATCGGGTTTTTTGAATCCCCAATTTTTGAGGCCAGGTGGATAGATTGGGATCGTCTAATTTCAAGTCTCTGATTTCAAAAGGCAGGGTCGCCACCAATACAAAAAGATAACGCTGAAGACCATAAACCAACGAAAATTCGGTCATACTTTGTCCGCCCATAGAAAGCGGTAAAAAAACAGTAGTCAACACCCAACTCAGTGCCACCAAATGAATTTTCAACCCCTTAAAGCCCCTGAAATTCTGTGTAAATCCCGGTAATGGCAAACAGTATAACAATACCAACAAAAGCGTAAAAAAAAGAATGATCCAAGAATAAATGGGTAAGTAAAATCTTACACCTTCAAAGAGAAAAACACTAAATGCAGTAAATCCTATTAAAAATATAAGTCCCAAGATTTTGCGGTCAATGCCCTCCCATAAAAATCGGTGAAACTTGATAAAATTATAGGCCAAAAAAGGGGTAACAAACAAAATCAATTGATGGGAGAAACGCAGAGAAAGATCAAAATCCAATAAGGTGATCCGGGCGAGGGCCAAAACCGCCAAGCCCACATGAAAGTTAAATTTAATGTAGTTGTCAAATAGTTTACTGATCCATACCACAGGACAAAAGTATCTGTAAACTGTTAATAAGTGGAATTTTTGTTCAAAAAAAATGGAGAAATGAACCAAAGAAGGCAAAAAAGATGAACATCTATCAACTAATTTTGTTTAAACCGCTCAACAGATGCAGCCAGATAAATTTGCTTTACGCCACATAGGCCCCAAAGAAGAGGAAATTTCAAAAATGTTAACGGCCTTGGAAGTCGATTCGATCCAGGAATTGCTGTCCCAAACCCTCCCCGAAGAAATCAGATTAAAACAACCCCTTGCCTTGCGCGAAGGGATCAGCGAGCACCGATTTCTGAGTGAATTGAGAGCACTTTCCGACGAAAATCAATTGTTCGACACCTATATCGGTATGGGCTACCATCCCACCATTACTCCGGCGGTCATTCAGCGAAACATACTGGAAAATCCGGGTTGGTACACTGCCTACACACCCTATCAGGCAGAAATTGCCCAAGGGAGACTGGAAGCTCTTTTTAACTTTCAAAGCATGGTTTGTGACCTAACGGGAATGGAGTTAGCCAATGCATCACTCTTGGATGAAGCAACAGCAGTAGCAGAAGCGATGACCTTGGCCTATGCGGTGAGGTCGACGGAGCAAAAAAAAGCCGGGGCAGACAAATTGTTTGTGTCTCAGGACATACTTCCCCAGTCTTTGGCAGTTCTAAAAACCAGAGCTACCCCACTGGGGATTGAGTTGGTACTGGGAGATATTGCAACCATAGACTTTGATGCCTCCTTTTTTGGGGCTTTTTTCCAATATCCTGGTAAACACGGCAATATCATCGATTTACCCTTTGGCGTGAGTAAAGCCAAGGCTTTTGATCTCAAGACCATTGTGGCAGCGGATCTACTGAGCTTGACCCTACTGGAAGCTCCCGGCACCTATGGTGTAGATGTAGTAGTAGGTACCACACAACGATTTGGCATACCCTTGGGCTATGGGGGTCCACATGCGGCTTATTTTGCCACCAAAGCAAACTACAAAAGAAACATACCGGGACGCATCATTGGGCAAAGCAAAGATCAGGATGAAGCCCCTGCGCTGAGAATGGCCCTTCAAACCCGTGAACAACACATCAAAAGAGACCGTGCCACTTCCAACATTTGCACCGCTCAAGTTTTGCTGGCCGTAATGGCAGGGATGTATGCCGTCTATCACGGCCCCAAAGGCCTTAAAAAAATCGCCAAAAGAATACATTTGAACGCCGCCAAACTCGAAAAAAAATTGCTAGACCTGGGACTCACTCAACTCAACCACTATTATTTTGATACCCTGAGAATCAAAATCAATGCCCATGCTGTAAGGACTCAAGCAGAACAAAATGAAATCAATTTCCACTACATCGATGAAGAAACTGTGGGGATTGCCATCAATGAAACCACAGACGAGGTCGCCCTATTGAAAATATTGAATGTATTTGAAGCAGTAGTCCATCAAAAAAACATAACCGGAAAGGTGAAAATCGAAAATCACCGTTATCCCATTGACCAAAAGAGAAGCAGCACTTTTCTCACCCATAAGATTTTTAATTCTTTCCATTCCGAGACAGCAATGATGCGCTACATCAAAAGTCTGGAGCGCAAAGATCTGTCCTTAAACCACTCTATGATTTCCCTGGGCTCATGTACGATGAAACTCAACGCTGCAGCTGAAATGCTGCCCCTGAGTTGGCCCAGATGGTCGAGTATTCACCCTTTTGTTCCAAAAGAGCAGGCCAAAGGTTATCACAAAATGCTTCATCGTCTGGAAAATCAACTCAGCGAAATTACAGGCTTCCACGCTACCTCTTTACAACCCAACTCGGGTGCCCAAGGAGAATATTCAGGACTAATGGTCATCCGAGCTTATCATGAGTCCAGAAATGAGACCCAACGAAATATTTGTTTGATTCCCTCCTCTGCCCACGGAACCAATCCCGCCTCGGCCGTAATGGCAGGAATGAAAGTAGTGGTAGTCAAAACCGATGAATTGGGAAATATCGATTGGACAGATTTTTCAGAAAAAACAGAAGAACATCGCAATCATCTGGCAGCACTGATGATCACCTATCCCTCCACACACGGTGTTTTTGAAGCAAACATCAAAGACATGACCGCAAAGATCCACGAATGTGGTGGACAAGTCTATATGGATGGTGCCAATATGAACGCACAGGTAGGACTGACCAGTCCTGCCGAAATTGGTGCGGATGTGTGCCACCTGAATTTGCACAAGACATTTGCTATTCCTCATGGAGGTGGAGGCCCCGGTGTAGGCCCCATCTGTGTGGCAGCACATCTTGCGGATTTCCTACCGCAGCATCCTTTGGTCAAAACGGGAGGAAGTGCCTCAAAAGACAGTATTTCGGCGGCTCCCTGGGGATCGGCCCTGGCCTGTTTGATTTCCTATGGATACATCGAAATGCTGGGAGCCAGTGGATTGAAAAAAGCTACAGAAATGGCCATTCTCAATGCCAACTACATCAGCAAACGACTGGAGGGAGCTTATGATATTTTATATGCGGGTGATCAAGGGAGAACGGCTCATGAATTGATCATTGACTGCCGCCCTTTTAAAGTATATGATATCGAAGTGACTGATATTGCCAAACGACTGATGGATTACGGATTTCATGCACCTACTGTATCATTTCCCGTTGCCGGAACCATGATGATTGAACCCACCGAAAGTGAAAACTTGGAAGAAATTGACCGATTTTGTGAGGCCATGATCTCCATCAGAATGGAGATCGACTCCGGAGATGAAGCCGGTATCGCACTGCTAAAAAATGCACCCCACACCTTGGCCATGCTCACAGCAGACGAATGGAACTTCCCTTATTCCAGACAAAGGGCGGCTTATCCCCTGGCTTTTGTGATGGATAACAAATTCTGGCCATCAGTGAGAAGGCTAGACGAAGCCTTTGGAGATCGTAATTTAATTTGTAGTTGTGCTTCCATAAAAGATTACGCAAAAGCTTAATTATCAAGGGTTTTATGGATTTTTAAATTAAAATTCACCCCTTTTCATTTCATTTGGGTATCATACACTTTTTAGCAGAACTATCGATTATACTCAATAAAAAGGTACTATTGTAATCTATTTATGAGTTACAAAATTACCGGTAGCGGCTGTTATGTTCCTACTGTTGTTCAAAAAAACAAAGCTTTCTTAGGCCTTTCTTTCTTAGACAATCAGGGAACTAAATTCGATGTGGATAACGAGACCATCATCGATAAATTCAACTCCATTACTGGAATTGAGGAACGAAAGTACATTCCTTCAGAATTAAAAACTTCGGACATTGCTCATCTGGCAGCTAAAAAAGCCATTGAAGATGCCAATGTAGACCCTGAAACTTTGGATTACATCATTGTTGCCCATAATTTTGGTGACATCAGTGGAGACAGTAAACAAATCGATACCCTACCCAGTTTGGCATCGAGAGTAAAGGCCAAACTTAAAATTAAAAATCCTAAATGCGTTGCATATGACATCTTGTTTGGATGTCCGGGATGGGTCGAGGCCATGATCCAGGCCCATGCATTCATTAAAGCAGGTATGGCCAAAAAGTGTTTGGTCGTTGGATCTGATGCTCTTTCTAGGGTAGTTGATCTTTATGATCGGGATTCTATGATCTATGCTGACGGAGCAGGAGCCACCATCTTGGAGGAAACTGCCGAAGAAGGTGGAATTTTGTCACACTGCACCCTTACCTATACGGCCGAAAACGAGGCTGATTTTATTTTTTATGGTAAATCATACAACAGTGAAAGTTTAAACGGTGATAAATTCATCAAAATGCAGGGACGAAAGGTTTATGAATTTGCCTTAAGCCACGTGCCCGCAGCCATGAAACAATGTCTAGATCAAGCCAATGTCGAAGTTGATGATCTAAAAAAAATATTCATCCATCAAGCCAATAAAAAAATGGATGAAGCCATCGTAAAGAGATTTTTAAGACTCTACAAAAAACCCATGCGTGAGGACATCCTTCCCATGAATATTGAGGAGTTTGGCAACAGCTCTGTAGCAACCGTTCCTACGCTATTCGATTTGGTCCTCAAACAAAACTACAAAGGACATTCCCTAAAAAAAGGGGACATCATTCTTTTTGCCAGTGTGGGTGCGGGAATGAACATCAATGCCATCACCTATCAAATTTAAACTTCACTTGAAGTCCAAACTCAAGAATTCTTAGGCTTAATTGTGTAAATTTGTCTTGATGCTTATACTCCAAGATATCGGTGCCTACTTTATAATGCTTTCAAAAGTATTTAGACGCTTTACCCGTTGGAGTGTGATGAAAGAACTCATCATCAGAGAAATTGATTCACTCATCATTGGATCGATTGGAATTGTTTCTTTTATCTCATTTTTTGTAGGAGGTGTTGTTGCCATACAGACCGCCCTGAACCTCAATAATCCGCTATTACCGAAAAATTTGATTGGTTTCGCAACCCGTCAATCAGTAATTTTGGAATTTGCTCCCACTTTTATTTCTGTAATCATGGCGGGAAAAGTAGGTTCGTTCATCACCTCAAGTCTTGGAACGATGAGGGTTACAGAGCAGATCGATGCCCTCCAAGTTATGGGGATCAACACCTATAATTATTTGATTTTTCCAAAAATTGTCGCCATGCTATTCTACCCTTTTGTAATTACCATTTCCATGTTTTTAGGAATTTTCGGGGGTTATATTGCCTCCATTTACGGTGGTTTTTGTTCCAGTGCCGACTTTATTGAGGGTATTCAATTGGAATTCATTCCCTATCATGTAAGATATGCTTTTGTCAAGACAGGATTTTTCGCTTTTATACTGGCTACTGTTCCCTCCTTTCACGGCTATTTTCTCAAAGGAGGAGCCTTGGAAGTTGGTAAAGCCAGCACCACCTCTTTTGTTTGGACCAGTGTACTCATCATTGTGACCAATTACATCATAACCCAATTATTACTTGCCTGATGATTGTAGTCGAAAAACTTAATAAATCATTCAATGGCACAAATGTCTTAACCGACATTTCTACCCAATTTGAAAAAGGAAAGACCAATCTGATCATTGGACAGAGTGGCTCGGGAAAAACAGTACTACTCAAATGCATACTAGGACTGTATGGTATTGACAGTGGGAACATTTATTTCGAAAATCGCTCTCTTCAAAAAATGGACACCAAGGAAAGAAGTGTTTTGAGACAAGAAATGGGTATGGTTTTTCAGGGCAGTGCCCTATTTGACTCCATGACTGTAGAGGAGAATATCATGTTTCCTATGCGTATGTTAACCCAAAAAAGTCCCGAAGAAATGCTCTCCAGAGCCAATGAGGTCATCAACCGAGTCAACTTGATCAATGCCAACAAAAAACTTCCCTCCGAGATTTCTGGAGGAATGCAAAAAAGGGTAGCCATAGCAAGAGCCGTTGTAATGAATCCCAAGTACCTCTTTTGTGACGAACCCAATTCAGGATTGGATCCCAAAACCTCGACTTTGATCGACAACCTGATTCAGGAAATCACCAAAGAATATCAAATCACTACTGTCATCAATACACACGACATGAATTCGGTGATGGAAATTGGTGAAAAAGTATTGTTTTTGGAAAACGGTCGCAAAGGTTGGGAAGGATCTAATCTAGAGGTCTTTAAGACAGAAAATCAAAGTGTTGGTAATTTTATTTACTCCTCCAACCTGTTTAAAAAAGTGAGAGAAGTCTATCAGGAGGAAAATTAATCCTCTCTTTGGTTAAACTTTTTTAGGGCATCAACGGAAATGTCCTTTACATCTTGGTTTTTACCCATGGGACAAATCATCAATACCTCCTCGGTATCAACGATGATAAAATCCTCAAGACCCGAGATAACTACCTTTTTGTTGGAATCTGTTTTGACAAGGTTGCGGGCAGCGGTTTCGGCATACAATTCTGCACTCACCACTGCATTTTTCATGGCATCCTTGGGATGACGATCATAAATTGATTTCCAACTGCCCAAATCATCCCAATCAAAACGGGCAGGGATCAAAAAGATATGCTCCGACTTTTCCATTAAAGCATAATCCACCGAAATGTTTTCGGCAAGGGGATAGTTTTGCGCAATAAAAGCTCCCTCGGATGGCGTATTCAAAAGATCAAAACCTTTCTGGAAAAGATCGTAAAGTAAGGGGGCATGGGTTTTGAACCCCTTCAAAACAGCAGTGGCAGACCAAACAAATATCCCCGAATTCCAGAAGTAATTTTGATCATCGATAAAACGCTGAGCAGTTGCTTTATCGGGCTTTTCAGTAAATGCGGTAACCTTTTTTAATTGGGAATCTTTTTGATCTTTATCAACCGCCACATAGCCAAATCCTGTGGCAGGAAAATCAGGTCGTATTCCAAAGGTGATCAGGTTTTTTTCATCGGCATGCTCCAAGGCCAATTCCATATCCTCTGTAAATAGCTTTTCATCAACAATGATATGATCACTTGGACAGATTACAATTTTGGCATCGGGATTGAGTTTTTTTATTTTCAAACTTGCCATCAATATACAGGGGGCTGTATTGCGGCGATCCGGTTCACAAATCACTTGATCTGGGGATAATTTATCTCCCAATTGATCCAAAATAATCTTTTGATAACGGCTTTGGGTTACGATAAAAATATTGGAGTAAGGAATAAAATTTTCCAATCTTCCAAAAGTGCCTTGCAAAAGTGAAATCCCCTCTCCGGTCATGTCGTGAAATTGTTTGGGAAAATCCGGAGTACTGGAAGGCCAAAATCGGGAACCGATTCCGCCAGCCATGATGATTGCAAAGTGATTTTTAGACATTTTATTCTATTTTGATAACCTGAGCATGGGGACTAAAAAGGTAAAGTCTTTTTCCATCCACCTCTCTACACTCATATCTTTTGGTTCGCTTTTTTCCTCTGACAAATCTTCTTCCATTGTGAATTTCAAAAATCGACCCATTTTCTAATTCAAAAATATAGTTTTTTTCATTCTCAGGATCAAATTTATTAAGTACAACAGCCAATTGGGTATCGGTATCAGAAGAGGCCTTTGGATTCCGAAAGTGCAGCAGCAAAACCCTCAACAACTCTTCTGGAAAAATTTCCGGCACAAGAAAAGGTGATATAATTTCTCTGAAAACGTGTTTCCACTCCTTCCCGTGGGGTTTGATCTTAGGGCCAAAATCTTTGTAAGCAATCAAGTGAGCTATTTCATGCAAGGTGGTGATCAAAAATCGATAGGGATTTGACATTTCATTGACTGTGATCTGGTGTCCTCCTTTTGGCAAGGCTCTAAAATCTCCGTGTTTGGTATACCGCTTTCGGGTAATGACAATGTTCACTTGCCACTGATTGAGGTATTCTGAAAGTTTAGGAAAGGAAGCTTTAGGTACAAAACTCTCAATGGCGCTGATCGATTCCCTCATCCTGACCTATGGAGTTGAAGAGGAAATTGGCAACACCTTTCCATTGTAAAACTGATGTCCCTTTAAGGCAAAATCAATGATATATTCTGCCATTTGTGCTGCACTGACGGGGGCTTTATAACCGGGAAAAGCTTCTTCCAACATCTCTGTTTGCACAGCACCTAGAGCAAGCGCATTAAACGAGGGACCACTGTCTTTGAACTCCTCCGCCAAAAGCTCTGTGAGTATAACCAAGGCTCCCTTACTGCTACTGTAGGCCGATAGGCCCGGGAACTTAGCACTTCCTTGAACCCCCCCCATACTGGTGATATTGAGAACGTGCCCTTTGGCATTCATCATGGGTAGCATCAATCGAGTAAGGCTTGCTACAGCAAAAACGTTAACCTTAAAAACGGCTTCAAAATCGGAAGAAGAAATTTCTAAAAATGGCTTATTGATCAAACTTCCTGCATTGTTGATCAGTACATCAATACTTTTAAAAGAGCTGCTGATTTCTTTAACAAAATCAACTACTTCCAACTCATTGGACAGGTCTACCGAAAAAGGATGAACATTGGGAATCCCCTTTAGTGGCGATATGTTTCTGGAAAGAGCAATAACTGTATGACCGTTGGCAGCGGCTTGTTTACAGATCTCAAAGCCTACTCCCCTACTGGCGCCTGTAACAAGAAGGGTTTTCATTCGTTTTAATTTTTTAGGGTCAGGTCAAGGTATTCCTGTATTAGGAAACCAGAAGTCGGATGGGGTTTTCGATATAAAGCCTTAGAGATTGTAAAAACTGCGCTCCAGTAGCTCCATCAACTGTTCTGTGATCACAAGCCAGTGTGAGCTTCATGGTGTTCCCAATAACGACTGCATCCTCTTTCACCACAGGTTTTTTCTCGATGGCGCCAACGGATAGAATGGCCGAATTGGGTTGATTGATGATCGAAGTAAACTCCTGTATGCCAAACATTCCCAAATTGGAGACCGTAAAGGTGCTTCCGTCCATTTCAGCAGGGTTCAATTTTTTGTCTCTGGCCCTGAGGGCATAATCTTTGACAGTTACTCCAATTTGTCTCAAATCCATCTCGTCAGTGAATTTAAGTACAGGAACTACGAGTCCATCTTCAACAGCAACTGCCACGCCCAAATGTACGTGGTGATTTTGAACCACCTTGTCGTCAAACCACTGAGAATTGACCTGAGGGTGTTCTTTCAAAGCCAGTGCAACAGCTTTGAGAACAATGTCATTGAAAGAAATCTTGGTATCCGGTAAGGTATTGAATTGCTGTCTGAATGCAATAGCATTGTCCATATTCAATTCTACCCCTAAGTAATAGTGAGGCGCAGAAAATTTTGAAGCGGAAAGTCTTTTGGCGATGGCCTTTCTCATTGAACTGTTGGCCAATTCGGTTACGCTTTCCACCCCTTTTGGGCCCGAAGCAACAGCAAATCCACCTGCTGATCCTTTGAAATTTTCAATATCGCGTTTGATGATTCTCCCTCCATCTCCGGAGCCTTTGACTTGTTGGAGACTGATTCCTTTTTCTTCCGCCAATTTTTTGGCCAGAGGAGAAGCGATCAATCTTCCGTTGTGATTTTCGTTTGCCACTATCGGGGACTGAGCTACTGCTAATTCGGGCTTGGGAGTTTGCTTTTGCTCAGCTACCGCAGCTGCGACAACTTCAGCTTTAGGCTCCTCCGCTTGACTTACTGAGACGGCACTACTGGCAATCGCTGCTTTTACAGCTTCGGGATCTGTCCCTTCTTTTCCTATGGCAGCCAAAACGGAATCTACCGCTGCAGATTGTCCCTCTTCAAGACCAATATAAAGCAAAGTTCCTGAGTAGAAAGATTCAAACTCCATCGTGGCTTTGTCCGTTTCTATTTCCGCCAGAATATCTCCTTCATTTACGGGGTCACCTACTTTTTTATTCCATTTGGCAACGGTACCTTCTTCCATGGTATCGCTCAACCTGGGCATGGTTATGACCTCCACACCCTCCGGCATGGCTGTTTTTTCTTCATTGGATTCTACAATTGCAACTGGAGCCTGAGGTGCATCGGAGGTTTCTGATGATTCCTCTGTTTGTGTCGTTGTTGTTGCGGCACCTCCAATCATGTCCTTAATATCTTCACCTTTGGATCCAATAATGGCCAAAAGAGAATCTACAGGGGCTGTTCCTCCTTCTTCAATTCCGATATGGAGCAGTTCTCCCTCTTGAAAGGACTCGAATTCCATTGTGGCTTTGTCGGTCTCAATCTCAGCAAGAATATCACCTTCTTTAACCGTATCACCTACTTTCTTGTACCATTTGGCTACCGTGCCCTCTTCCATGGTATCACTCAAACGAGGCATGTTTATCAGTTCCGCCATTCTAATCTAATTTATGCTTTATAAAGGGATAGTCTTCTTGCTCATATACCGCGTCATACATCACAGATTTTTCAGGGAAAGGAGATGATTCGGCAAACTTTTCACAATCTGCCACTGCTGCCTTAACTTTAGCGTCAATCTCATCCAACTGTTTTTCTGTTGCGTATTTGTTATTAAGGATAATTTCTTTGACTTGTGTAATAGGATCAATTTTTCTGTATTCCTCGACCTCCTCCTTTGTCCTGTATTTTTGAGCATCAGACATAGAGTGTCCTCTGTAGCGGTAGGTCTTCATCTCTAGGAAAGAAGGACCTTTTCCGGCTCTGGCATGCTTAATGGCTTTGTCCAAGCCTTTGGCCACAGCAACAGGATCCATTCCATCGACAGGTCCACAGGGCATTTCATAACCCAGTCCCAGTTTCCAGATTTCTTGGTGACTGGCGGTTCTGGCCACAGAAGTTCCCATAGCATATCCATTATTTTCAACTACAAAAACCACTGGCAATTGCCATAAGGTAGCAAGGTTTAAGGTCTCGTGAAGGGAGCCTTGTCTGACAGCTCCGTCACCCATAAAACAAAGGGTTACATTGTCTCTGTTAAAATATTTGTCTCCGAAGGCCATTCCGGCACCCAAAGGGATTTGCCCTCCTACAATACCATGACCCCCGTGGAACTTGTGTTCTTTAGAAAAAATATGCATGGATCCTCCCAATCCCATGGAAGTACCTGTTGACTTTCCGAAAAGTTCAGCCATCACACGTTTGGGATCAACTCCCATACCGATGGGTTGGACGTGATTTCTGTAGGCTGTTATCATTCTGTCCTTACCCAATTCCATAACGTGAAGTGCCCCGGCCAGTATCGCCTCTTGACCGTTGTAAAGATGGAGGAATCCCCTCACTTTTTGTTGGATATATACGGCAGCCAATTTGTCTTCAAACTTACGCCAAAAGAACATATCCTCGTACCATTTCAAATAGGTGGCCTTGGTTATTTTTTTCATTAAAAAGAAATGATTATCAAATTCAAATTATTTTCAAAATTACTGAATTATGTCCTTTTGATAAAAATATATTTATGAAATTGATAAAGAAAGATTATTCCGTTGAAACAGAGCCTTGGTTAGAAGCTTGACCTTCTTTTGGAAGTGACTGAACCCTGGATCCATCAAAGTTGAAACTAAGGGAAAACCTGAGGGTATTTTCAAGCGGGTTTCTGATTTTTGACATAGAGGACAAATAGGAAATATCGATAACCATCCCATTGAGTTTTACCCCAGCTCCAAAAGTCATGTATTTTCGTGATCCTTTTTCTTCACTTTCATTGAAATACCCTGTTCTTAACGCCAAAGTTTCGGCAAACAAATATTCAAAACCTAGCGCCCAAGTGATTTCATTCAATTCCTCCTGCATACCACCCGGTGCATCATTGAATGACTTGAAAATCCCATTAAAAAAATCAACATCGGGTTGTCTGTATCCTTTCAGGGTATTATTATTGTCAAAATAAGCTACCGGTGTAGGAACTAAAAGTTTAGAAAACTCCAGATGAACACCCAAAACATTTGAGGGATCAAAAATCAAATCCAATCCAGTACCTACCCTGAGATTGGTTGGGATAAAGTCCATTTGCCCTCCTTCATCATATTTTAGCCTAGGACCAATGTTGGAAAAATTAAATCCTGCTCTAACCAACCCATCAAAACTTCCCATATCAAAGGTTGATCCTTGATAAAAACCTGCTATGTCCACCCCCAAACTATTGGCTGAAGTGGCATCCATATCTGTAGAAATCTTTAAATCAGACCTCAAAAATCTTCCGGCAACAGACATGGAAAATTTTTCACTCAATTTTAGAGAGTAAGACAAGTCCAATGTCATTTCATTAGGTCTTTTTGACCCCTGATCAATAATCGTTCCCGACATCATTTTATTAAACTGAACATTGCCATAACTAAAGTATTTAAAACTCGCAGCCCAGGCACTTCTCTCGTTAGATTTGATGAAATACGTTAAATTTCCCAAGAAAATATCATCTACAATCTGTCTTAAGTAGGGCGTGTAACTCAAACCCAAGCCACTTTTACTCTCCGAGAAAGCATACTTTGCGGGGTTCCATTGTTGTGCATAGGCATCGGCTGAAGTAGCCACACCAAGCTCCCCCATTCCAGCAGCTCTGGCATCGGGTGTGATCAGTAGGAAGGGAACTCCGGTGGTGATTATACGGTCTTGAGCGTTCACTTGAAAGACCATAAATAATCCAACAAATAATCTAATCATAGGGCAAGTTGATTTCATCTGTCTGGTGTTTGCCCATTTATAACGAAACATTAACTGATTTGTTGTATGAAACCTCTAACTAGTTATTAACATATGCAGTAAATTAATTTTCAATATGTACGCATAATATTTCTTTATTTAGAACGTTATTCAGAAGTGAATGGTCGATGTATTGATTGTAAAGCAAGATTAAGACTCAGATAATTAGTATATTGCATCAAAAATTAGACATATTGATCCTATGAAAATTAATTTTTTAAGAGAATCTATTTTTGTTGCCTTGGCAGCCGCTTTATTGGTGGCTTGTGGAGGAAGAAACAACATGTCCCGTGCTACAGGATGGGGCATCAATTCTAAAGATGGAGGTTTCCAATACAACATTGAATTTGAGGATCAAGAAAGTGGTCCCGGTTTGGTCTTTATCGAAGGAGGAACCTATACCAAAGGACAAGTTCAAGACGATGTTTTACACGACTGGAACAATACCCCTACCCAACAGCATGTTATGTCTTTTTATATTGATGAAACAGAAGTTACCAATCTGATGTACATGGAATATTTGGACTGGTTGGAAACTGTATTTCCTCTGAGTGAACTCCGTTACAGACAAATTTATGAGGGTGCATTACCCGATACATTGGTTTGGAGAAACACATTAGGATATATGGAAGAACTCACCACCAACTATCTGAGACACCCTGCATATGCAGAGTACCCTGTTGTTGGGATCAACTGGTTGCAAGCAGTTCAGTTTTCTGAGTGGAGAACCAATAGGGTGAATGAATTCATTCTTGAAAGAGAATCTTTTGTCCAAAAGAATGTCAGATATGGTGAAAAAGATGGAGGGGTAGTAAACGCCAACAGCACCTTCAACACTGAAGCCTATCTGAAACGACCCGAAACGTCCTATGGTGGATTGATGGCCTCTGATAGTCTTATGGGTAAAAGAGGTACCATGAAAAAAGATACCGCTACGGTAAATGTATATGCAGGGGTCTCAAAAGGGGTATTACTCCCCTCCTACAGACTGCCTACCGAGGCAGAATGGGAGTATGCCGCATTGGCATTGGTGGGTGATAGAGAATACAACACCTACAGAGGTAAGAAAAAATATCCGTGGTCTGGTGAATATACCCGATCCGACGAAAGAAGAAGTGAAGGTGATCAATTGGCGAATTTTAAATTTGGAAAAGGAGATTACGGTGGAATTGCCGGATGGTCAGACGATGGTGGTGACATTACCGTTCAGGTAAAAAGCTACCCTCCAAACGACTTTGGAGTATACGATATGGCTGGAAATGTAGCCGAATGGGTATCAGATGTTTACCGACCTATAGTAGATGATGAAGCCAATGACTTTAACTATTACAGGGGGAATATCTATTTAAAAAATGCAATTGGAGAAGATGGAAAAGCAACCATTCTATCTCCCGATGAATTGGTGTATGATACCTTACCCAATGGAAAAGTAATGCTCAAAAGACTTCCAGGAGACTTGGACAAAGTTCCAATTGACGAGGAAGAAACCTTCTTAAGACAAAATTTCTCTGAAAGTGATAATCGAAACTTCAGAGATGGTGACAAAGAATCCACTAGACTCTTTGCCAGTTACAACAATACTGACGAAGACAATGCCAATAAGAGACCTGAAACTGCTGGGATGTACGATGCACCAATCCATCCGAAGGTAACAGTAGACGACGATGGAAATATTGTCAGAAACATAGATAAATCTGAACGCAGGACTTCATTGATTACGGACGAAGTTAGGGTTTACAAAGGAGGATCATGGAAAGACCGCGCCTATTGGTTAGACCCCGCCCAGCGGAGATACCTACCTCAATACATCGCAACAGACTACATCGGATTTAGATGTGCCATGTCTAGACTGGGACAAAAAAGCAGAATCAAAAAGACCGCCAGACACAAACGCGGTAGATAATCAAATTAAGGCATCTTGTAGATGCCTTTTTTTTATGAATATAATCCAACTCCACGATTACTTTAAAAATTCCTCAGGAGTAGTAACAGACAGTCGAAAGCTGACCCAAGACTGTTTTTTTGTGGCCTTAAAAGGCGAAAATTTTGATGGCAACCAATTTGCCCTAGAGGCCATTGAAAAGGGAGCAAAATACGCCCTGGTTGATCGGCCAGAAATTGCGAAAAAAAATGATCGGCTTATTCTGGTTGAAAATACACTCCAATCCCTACAAGAGCTTGCTTGTTATCACAGGAAAAAATTAAAGGCTAAAATTATTGCCTTAACCGGGAGTAATGGAAAAACCACTACCAAAGAATTAATCAACAGTGTATTAACCAAAAAATTCAATACCAATGCTACCCAAGGCAATTTCAACAACCATATTGGTGTACCTCTAACCCTTCTCAATTTCGATGAAAATACAGAAATTGGTATCGTTGAAATGGGTGCAAATCACCAAAAAGAAATTGATTTTTTATGTCAACTGGCACAACCTGAACTTGGACTGATCACCAACTTTGGTCAAGCCCACTTGGAAGGATTCGGAAGTATTGAAGGAGTGATCAAAGGGAAATCTGAATTATATAAATACCTTTCCAACACGGGAGGGACTATTTTTTTAAACATTGACGACCCCCTTCAAAGAAAATGGATTTCATACAATCCTCATTATACTTTTGGTGAAGACAGCGATGCCAACTGTGCTTTAAAATACTTAAAAAGAAAATCCAAACCACTGGCATTGGCTGTAGATAAAAAAACTATTCAGAGCCAACTTTATGGTGAATACAACTTTACAAATATCGCTGCTGCAGTGGCTTTGGGTAAGTTTTTTGACCTGAGTCATGAACAAATCAACGAGGGAATTTCCTCATACGAGTCCACCAACAACCGATCGCAAAGCATCCAAAAAGGCAACAACAAAATCACATTAGATGCCTACAATGCCAATCCCAGCAGCATGAAAGCCTCAATCACTTCTTTCATCAGTAACAAAAAAAACAAGGGGGCTGTAATTTTAGGAGATATGTTTGAATTGGGAACATTTACCCAAAAAGCGCATCAAGAAATACTGGATCAATTAGAATCCACAGAAATCGAAAGCATTCTAGTGGTCGGTGAGCATTTTTTCAGAACCCAATCCAATGATCCAAGAGTAAATCGCTTTAAATCCCTAGAAGAGATTAAAAAGTACCTCAACCAAAACACTTTTGAACATACAGACATCCTGATCAAGGGGTCAAGAGGCATGACCATGGAGACGCTTTTGGATTACTTCTAGGAGCTAATCCAAGCCTGCTCCTTTGATGATGTCATCAACCACCTCGGGATTCAAAAGGGTAGATATATCCCCTAAATTGGAAAGGTCACGACTGGCGACTTTCCTCAAGATCCTTCGCATGATTTTACCCGAACGTGTTTTGGGCAGACCGGAAACAATCTGAACATGCTCTGGTTTGGCAATGGGACCAATGATTTTTCTGACCAACTGTTTGATTTCATCTTCCAAAACATCAGATGATTTGTCAAGGCTGTCACAAATAGCAAAAGCATAAATCCCTTGTCCCTTAATTTCGTGTGGATAACCCACTACGGCCGACTCGATCACATTGGGATGCTCGTTTATGGCATTTTCTACTTCGGCTGTTCCCATACGGTGGCCCGAAACATTGATCACATCATCAACTCTTCCCAAAATCCTGAGAAAACCATCGTGATCCCTTTTGACACCGTCACCAGTAAAATACATCCCTTTGTAGGTGGAAAAATAGGTGTCTTTGCACCGCTGATGGTCACCATAGGTCGTTCTTATCATAGACGGCCAGGGATACTTGATACAAAGATTCCCCTCCACATTATTGCCTTCGAGTTCATTCCCTTCGGCATCTACTATGACAGGCTGAACACCGGGAAGTGGGAGTGATGCATGGGCTGGTTTATTGGGCGTGATCCCTGCCAAAGGAGAAATCATAATCCCTCCTGTCTCTGTTTGCCACCAGGTATCTACCAGAGGACAATTGCCTTTACCCACATGTTCGTGATACCAGTGCCATGCTTCTTCATTGATGGGCTCACCAACAGAACCGATCACTTTAAGCGAGCTTAGGTCAAATTTTTCAACCGGCTCTGTTCCATGAACTTGCAAGGCTCTGATCGCAGTAGGAGCCGTATAAAATTGATTGACCTTATATTTTTCAACAATCTCCCAAAACCTTCCCGGATGGGGATAGGTGGGGACTCCCTCAAACATCAGAGTAGTTGCTCCTGCCAAAAGCGGACCGTAAACGATGTATGAATGTCCTGTAATCCAGCCAATATCTGCAGTACACCAATACACATCGTCAGCATCGTACTGAAAGACATTTAAAAAAGAATAATAGGTATACACCATATAACCTGCAGTCGTGTGAACCACACCCTTGGGTTTTCCGGTTGAGCCGGATGTGTAGAGAATAAATAATAAATCTTCAGCACTCATGACCTCGGCCTGATGATCTTCGGATTGCCCCTTCAAAGCCTCATCCCACCATAGGTCACGGCCGGGTGTCATCTCAACCGCTTCACCGGTACGCTTCAACACAATTACTTTTTCGACAAATTCTGTATTGTTCAGCGCTTCATCGACCACAGCTTTGACGGGTATGTTTTTGTTGCCCCTGAAATTACCATCAGAGGTCAGTATCATCTTGGCTTGACAATCGTTAATTCTATCCGCCAGAGCAGAGGAAGAAAAACCGGCAAAAACAACAGAGTGAACGGCCCCAACCCGAGCACAAGCCAGCATGGCAACTGCAGCTTCGGGTACCATGGGCATATAAATTATAACGCGATCCCCTTTTTTGACCCCTTGTGATTTCATCGCATTGGCAAATTTGCAAGTAGCTTTAAACAACTCGCCATAAGTCAGGTGTATTGGATCCGCCTTTGGATCATTGGGCTCCCATATGATAGCGGTTTTATTTTCGTGGGTAGGAAGTAACCTTTCAAAAATATTTTCGGTTAAATTCAGTTCGGCTTTTTCGAACCAACTGATTTTAGGTGTTTCAAAGTCCCAATTCAATACTTGATCCCATTTTTTTCTCCAATCGAAATTTTCTGCAATTTCACCCCAAAATTTTTCAGGAGATACCACACTGTTATGATAATCGTTGGTGTAATCTCTTAAAGTTTTTATTCTATCGCTCATGGATATTCTATTTGGTGTAAACTTAAGCTTATTAACAAAGTATTCAAAATGAATTTTTAAACTGTAAATTTAATTATTACAAAAAGAGGGCGTAATAAATGAGGAATTACTAAAAAACTAATGTTTTTTTTATTAAATTTACTTTAATTAATCATTTATTTACTATAAATCAATTTTGACTTTATGCAAAATATATTAATTGTTTTGGTTTGCTTGGCTCTTCTTTTCGGAGGAGTTTACTGGTATGCGGGTTATTCAACTCGTTCCGGTTTTGCAAAAGATGAAAATCAAAACTTTATCCCAGATGCTTGGGAAGAAAAATACAGTTGGTTTTTCTCAGGAAAAGGCATCATCATGCTATTATTGGGTGTAGCAATTGGTTTTACTTTGGCTAAAGTCATTGGATAAAACCTTCAATCCCAAAATACTTTAACGATTAACTTTAAGCCTCTCTCCTGAGACTTTTTAAAAAACTAATCAGAACATCTCTAATTAATTCTGATTAGAAGGATTATTATTAAATTTTAGTTTTTAAAATTCTTAGTAATGAAAAAATCATACATGATCCTTTTTGGACTGTGCCTTATCAGTCTAAAAGCTCAAAAAAACACCACACCTCCTAATATTGTATTGATTTTGGCCGATGACTTGGGTTATGAGTGTATTAATTCTTATGGAGGTACTTCCTACAAAACGCCTTATTTGACTCAACTGTCTCAAACCGGAATTCAATTTGAAAATTGCCATTCTCAACCCATATGCACCCCATCCAGAGTAAAACTGATGACGGGAAGATCCAATAAAAAAAATCATGTGAAATTTGGATACCTCAACCCAAAAGAAAAAACCTTTAGCCAGCTGTTTAGAAAAAAAGGATATGCAACCATGATTGCAGGAAAATGGCAATTGGGACGTGATGCTTCTTTACCAGATCATTTTGGATTTGACGAACATATTCTATGGCAATTGACA
>JBESZM010000048.1:0-68012 GCA_041254175.1 Flavobacteriaceae bacterium
GTTGGGATTTGAACTTCTACAGTTAAGCAATCAATTTTACCACAATCAACACATTCAAAATGAGGATGCATGTCGGAGTGATTTGACTTTGAACAATTTCTACACCTTGCATAACATTTAACCCCATTATTTCCTAAAAACGAATGCAAAATGCCATCATCTTCTAGCTTTTCTAAAATTCGATAAATGGTGGTTTTATTCAATTTTGAATTGAGTTTTTTTATAAGCTCAATTACTGAAATGGCCAATGTTGAGCCTTGAAATTCATTCAATACCAACTCCAATGATTTTGTTTTCCGAACTACCCCCATTCTATAAATTTACTGCAACTTAGTTGCAATAACAAATATACATCTTTATGTTTGCAACTATAAAGATTCTACAAATTGAAATTAATTAAAATTTTAATAATTAACTCCGATACTTTTGGAGTTTTGGCATGTGCGCTTTGTGTGATACATTGTATTGCTACGCCTTTTATTATTATAACATATAACTACTCAATTACTGAACATATAACCGCTCCAATTTGGTGGAAAAATTTAGATTATATCTTTTTGATTATTTCTTTTTTTATGGTCTATTTTTCAACACAAACGACTACAAAGGGTTTGATGAAATATCTTTTTTGGTCAAGCTGGGTTCTTCTTTTCGGAATGATAATGAATGAGAAAGGGGGGCTATTTCCCATCCCCGAATACATTACGTATACAACTGCAATATTGCTTGCAGGAATTCATTTTTATAACCTCAAATTTTGCCGATGCAAAATCAATAATACTTAAGATATTCTAAATGACTAATAGAAAACTTCCGGTAACGGTATTAAGTGGATTTTTGGGGTCTGGGAAGACCACGCTACTCAACCATATTCTGCACAACAAAGAAGGATTAAAAGTTGCCGTTATTGTCAATGATATGAGTGAGATAAACGTAGATGCTGATCTAGTAAAAAGTGAAAACACCCTTTCCCGAACTGAAGAAAAATTGGTAGAAATGAGCAATGGTTGTATATGCTGTACACTTCGTGAAGATTTAATGATAGAAGTAGAGAGATTAGCAAAAGAGAATAGATTTGATTATTTACTGATTGAAAGTACAGGTATTAGCGAGCCCATTCCGGTTGCACAAACATTCTCTTTTATTGATGAGGACAGTGGGATTGATTTGTCTCGTTATAGTTATATAGACACTATGGTTACTGTAGTGGACTCCTTTAATTTTTTTAAAGACTTTGGTAGTCCTGAAACTTTAACGGACAGAGATTTAACAGATATAGAAGGAGACCATCGAACAATTGTAGATCTATTGACAGACCAAATTGAGTTTGCCAATGTCATTATTCTAAACAAAGCTGATCTGGTAACCAAACAAGAATTGTCTTTTTTAAGCAATACGATCAATAAATTAAATCCATCTGCTAAAATCATTGAATCAACCTTCAGTAAAATAAATCTGAAGGAAATATTACATACAGGGATATTTGATTTTGAGAAAGCAGAACAGAGTGCAGGATGGATTGAAGAGCTAAATAAAGAGGAACACCGACCTGAAACCGAAGAATACGGGATATCTTCTTTTGTTTACAGAACAAAAAAACCCTTCGATCCTGTTCGCTTTTGGAATTATATACAACAAGGTTTCCCCCTCTCTATTATAAGAAGTAAGGGCTTATTTTGGTTAGCCTCTCGACCAGACCAAGCATTGGTCTGGGGTCAGGCCGGTGGTTCATTGAAAGCGGACAGTGCCGGAGTTTGGTGGAGTAGTATGCCTTTTGAAAGCCGAATACAACAAATGTCATTTGTGGAAAATCAGCAACAGATCGAAAGTAATTGGGACATCCATTTTGGAGACCGTAAAAATGAAATCGTTTTTATCGGGCAAAACATGAATGAAACCCTTATGAGGTCACATTTGGACAATTGCTTACTAACAGATAAAGAATTGGCAACTCAACAATGGAAAAAAGGTTATAAAGACGATTGGCCTGTTGAAAGAGCTTATCCTGTTTAAACAAAAATCTTAACTAAAATTATATTTAAAATGGTAACAAAAGAACAAGTATTAGAAGTACAACAAAAATGGGGAAATGGCGTAGTAAAAATTGGGTCATTAAAAGAAAACAGAACAGAATGTGAAGCATTCGCAAGTGAATTTCTGGATGAACGTTATGCTTTTGAAGCAGGCACTGTGTTGTTTAAACCAACCAAGTGTGAGAGAGAGCAATTTAGACCTACAAAACCTGAAGCATTGTCATATTTTATTGCAGGTGACGATAGAGTTTGTGATGAAGACAAAGGTTTTGCAATACAACCTTGGACAAAGGTAAGGTTTGAAAACACAGGAATAATATTAGAAGAAAAAAGAGCGATTTCAATGGGGAATTACTTTTTTACTGATCTTAATGGGAATGAAGCAAAAGTAGAATATACATTTGGATACAAATTAATTGATGGGGAATTAAAGATTGATGTTCATCATTCATCATTTCCATTTCAAAATTAAGATGTGGCATTAATATGAATGCTTCGCTATTCCTTTTATGCCCTACAGATTGCTTAGAATCCATTATCAATAAAAAATATAAAGGCAAGAATTACTTTTACACCAGCCTTGGTAATACATTGACATTTGATTCAACAACATTGGAATCTATTAAAGGCTTAGTCTGTAGGCATAATATTAGAAAAATTTACTTTGTCCTTTCAGAGCAAAATAAAATAGTAATTGACGCAATGGGAGGACAAACTTTTTCCCAAATTCGTGGACTTCAAAATTTCAATAAAGCAATAAATCTAAATAAAAAACAATCCGAATTATTTTGGAAAACAAGTGACTCAGTGTTCTCAACACTCTCATATTACCTCAACCAAAAAAGAATTCAACTACAAGTAAATTTGAGTAGCGTATTAACTCAACCCGTCATCATCAAAGGCAAAATTTTTATTAAATCCCAAAACACCTTTGTTGATATTTACTCTGATCTGGTATGTTTAAGAAAGTATAATTTAAACTAACCAGATAAAGAAATGAATTTCACCATACTTTAAAATGAACGATTACACAATAACAGTATAACCGTTTCATTGTTATAATAGATTATTCTTTTTGAAATACCGAAGCAAATCCCCTTCCACGCAGGAATTTAAATGATACTGTTAATCAGTTAGAACTGCTCATTAAAAAATTTTAAATAATTTTTTAATGTAACGTTTGCTTCTCATTAAAAATAATGTTAAGTTTGCGTTACATCTTATAAAAAATTTAAACTATGCAATATCAAGCTGAACTTTTAATACCTATTTTTGGAATACTTTCTGGGATCATAATACCAGTGGCTGTATTTGTCTGGCAATACAAAGATGCAAAAGGAAAGAGAGAAACTGTTTTAGAAATATCTAAAAATTTAGATGACCCTACTAAAGTAGAGGAGTTGTTGAAAATTTTTGAAGAGCGAAAAAAAGAACCCATAGATTATCGTAGAAGTGGAGTGATTACAATTTTTGTAGGTATTGGACTCTATCTTCTTGGTTTTTTGGCCCTGGGGAGAATCTTAGAAGGAGTTGGAGCTTTGGTTGGATTAATCGGTATTGGAACTTTGATAGCCGGATATCTTTACCCAAATACAGGTAAGGAGTTAACCGATGCAGTTGAGGAGTTTGAAAAAAAGTAAACCTTGGGAAGAAACCACAAAAAGCTCTTAAATAATTTAGAGGAGCACAGAAAGTTATCTGGATTTACACAGCAAGAACTTTCGGTTGCAGCTGAAGTGTCAAGAAAAAGTATAAATGCTATTGAAAATGGTATTTATATACCATCTACTGTTTTAGCTCTAAAAATTGCAGAAACTTTGGATTGTAAAGTTGAAGATTTATTTAAATTACCATAAATTTTTATTAATTAGCGAGGGCTTGCCTGTCCGCCTCTGGCGGAACTCGAACCAGCGTCCGCCTTTGGCGGATTAGAGCCCGACTAAAAAAATTGAGTACGAATCCAGCTTCTTCCTTTTCCGGACTTTAAAAACTTTTCTCTTTTTAGAGCTTCATTTTTTGTTTTAAAAAAGTCGACATGAATCACCTCCCAAGGTCGATAATATGATGTATATCCTTTTTTATCCAATGAATTATGGGAAAGGAAGCGCGCCAACAAATTTGAAGTCATTCCGATATAAATTTTCCCGAAATTCTTACTGTTAAGAATATAAACAAGATATTCAGACATGAGACAAAAAAACCCTCCATTAGGGAGGGTTGTAGTAGCGAGGGCTGGATTCATTCCTCCACGTTGTTCCAGAATGGGCCAATAAGAAGAACAGCCCAAAGAAACTCCGATTGCTTTGCAATCTAATTTTTTATTTTGTTCTCAAGACGATGCAAGCATCACTTGACCCCAAAATAAAAACTCCTTGATTTCTCAAGGAGTTTCTTTGTAGATAACTCATTGGAAATATCGAACATTAGTCTAACACCTAGAGATATAATTGATACTCATCATATAATGACCCTTATAATTAAAGAATAGGCTTTTATCATTTAATAGTTATAAAATATTCTAAAATTCTCAACCCAATAAAGAGTCCAATAGCAATTAGAATTTTTATAAAAAATTTAGTTTTGGTCTGTTCAGTTTTGTCCGATTTTAGTAACGTTTTAATACTCATAATTAATTTATCTTTATTAAATAACAGAATAATCAATATCAATAGTTGATATAAAATCGCAGCTTTCAAAGCTCCCAAATGAACTCCAAAGTAAATATCTTGAAAGATGACATTAACAAGAATAGTTGATGTAAATAAACAACCGATTATTCGAGTTCTATTGATCAGAATTAAAAGTCCACCAATCAACTCAAAGACCCCTAATGTAATGGCAAATGACTTTGAGTAGCCATAAAATGCCCACATCAACTCCATCCCATTCATTTCAGATACAGTTTTATCAATTTCAGCTACATCTACAAATTGAATTAGTTTCCCTCCACCATAAATAAACATTGCCATAACAACAATCCAACTTATTGCATTTTCAAATATTTCAATCTTGTCTTTTTTAGTTAAGTTCATTATAGTAAGATTTCTTGAGTTGTGAAATTAAAAATAAAAAAACGGTTACACTATAATAGTATAACCGTTTTATTGTTTTAGTAGCGAGGGCTGGACTCGAACCAGCGACCTTCGGGTTATGAGCCCGACGAGCTACCTACTGCTCTACCTCGCGATCAGTGTGCAAATTTACAAAATTTATACACCACCACAAAGGCTAATACAAAGATTGTATCTTTATACCATGTCCAAAACCCCACATAAGTCAGGTTATGTATCCATCGTAGGAAACCCCAATGTGGGCAAATCTACTTTAGTCAATGCCTTAATGGGCAGAGATTTATCCATCACCACCCCCAAGGCTCAAACTACCCGCCATCGTATTCTGGGTTTGATCAATGGGGATAGTTATCAAATGGTTTTGTCAGATACGCCCGGTATTATTCAGCCCGCCTATGAAATGCAAAACTCCATGATGGATTTTGTCAAGGAATCTTTGGTCGATGCCGATGTATTGCTCTATGTGATATCAATTGAAGAAAAACAGATCAAGGATCAAGCCTTAGTGGAGCGGATCAAGAAATCCAAAATTCCATTGTTTGTGTTGATCAATAAAATTGACACCTCTTCTCAGGCAGAATTAGAAGCTGCCGTTAGTGAATGGTCTGCCATTTTTCCCAATGCAAAGGTCATTCCCATCTCTGCCTTGACCGGTTTTTTTGTTCCGGAACTCTTACAAATGTTGATTGAGTTGTTGCCCGAATCACCCCCTTATTTTCCCAAAGATCAGCTCAGTGACAAACCCGAACGTTTTTTTGTGAATGAATCCATCCGCAAAAGTATTTTAGAACATTACGACAAAGAAATCCCCTATGCTGTGGAGGTCATCACCGAATCTTTTAAGGAAGAAGATAAAATCATTAGGATACAAGCGGTCATTTTGGTAGAAAGAGAAACCCAAAAAGGCATCGTCATCGGGCATAAAGGAGAACAACTGAAAAAAGTGGGTATTGCAGCCAGAAAAGATCTCGCATCATTTTTTGGCAAGAAAATCCATATAGAACTTTTCGTAAAAGTTCAAAAAAATTGGCGTTCCAACCCCCAACAACTCAAACGTTTTGGTTATCAGCAATAACTCCCAGACGATATCTCACAAATTCACTTACTTTTGCAATCAAATAAACTCTAATGGGAGGGATTGTTGCAATTGTGGGAAGACCTAATGTGGGAAAATCTACTTTTTTTAACCGTTTGATTAAAAAAAGAGAAGCCATTGTAGATGCAGTAAGCGGCGTCACAAGAGACCGTCACTATGGTCGGTCTGACTGGAATGGTATAGAGTTCAGTTTGATCGATACAGGGGGCTATGTCCAAGGCAGTGATGATGTTTTTCAAAAAGAAATCGACAAGCAAGTCAATTTGGCCATCGAAGAAGCCGATGCCATACTATTTATGGTCGATGTGGCAGAAGGTCTTACCGGAATGGACGAAACCATTGCCCAATTGCTCAGACGTTCTCAAAAGCCTGTATTCCTGACCGCCAACAAAGGAGATAATTCCAAGGTCACTGAAAACATGACCGAATTTTATGCCTTGGGTTACGAACACATATACACCCTTTCCGCCATCAATGGAAGCGGAACCGGTGAGTTGTTAGACGAATTGGTCAAGGTTTTGCCCGAACAAAGTGAACCGGAGGAGGCCCTACCCAGATTTGCAGTAGTAGGACGTCCCAATGCAGGAAAATCTTCTTTTATCAATGCACTTATAGGGGAGGAAAGATATATAGTTACCGACATAGCCGGAACTACCAGAGACAGTATAGATACCAAATACAACCGTTTTGGATTCGAATTCAATCTGGTAGATACAGCAGGAATCAGAAAAAAAAGTAAAGTTAAAGAAGACATCGAATTTTATTCCGTCATGCGTTCCGTCAGGGCCATTGAATATTGCGATGTTTGCTTGTTGTTGGTCGATGCCACCAGAGGTTTTGATGGCCAAGTTCAAAATATATTTTGGTTGGCCCACAGAAATAACAAGGGCATCGTCATATTGGTCAACAAGTGGGACCTTGTTGAAAAGGAAACCCAATCCACCAAACTTTTTGAACAAGAGATCAAAGAAAAAACAGCACCTTTTAAAGACGTTCCCATCGTGTTCATCTCTGCCCTAAACAAACAGAGAATATTCAAAGCCATAGAAACGGCCGTTACCATCTATAAAAACCGATCCAATCGTATCCCAACCCGAAAATTAAACGACACCCTTTTGCCCATTATTGAAAGTCAACCCCCTCCATCTTACAAAGGGAAGTTCGTCAAAATAAAGTTCTGTACCCAATTGCCTACGCCACATCCACAATTTGCTTTTTTCTGTAACCTTCCCCAATACGTTAAGGAACCTTATAAAAGGTTTTTAGAGAACAAACTCCGGGAACGTTTTGAATTTAATGGCATTCCCATACAATTGTTTTTTAGAAAGAAATAGTCAGAGGTTTTCCCGCAATTGAACAAGGTCAGATTTGAGCTGTTCAAGTTTTTGAATCAGTTCCAAGTTACTATCCTCATTGAGGTTTTTCAGTTTGAGTTGTTTTTTTGCTCCTTCAATGGTCAAACC
This sequence comes from Flavobacteriaceae bacterium, assembly GCA_041254175.1. GTDB lineage: Bacteria > Bacteroidota > Bacteroidia > Flavobacteriales > Flavobacteriaceae > UBA8316. The sequence continues at coordinate 7,664 of JBESZM010000048.1, forward strand.
TTTTTCCTTCAGCAGATGATATATTTTTTGAATGGTGTTTACATCATCCGGAGTATACTTTCGGGCTCCACCTTCTTTTTTTCTCGGTTGAATCTCCTTAAACTCTTTTTCCCAAAAACGAAGCAGCGAAGCGTTTACATTGAATGCTTTGGCGATCTCACCAATTCTGTAGTATCTTTTTTCGGGGAGGTTGACATGCATCAGTCCATGGATTGATTTTCCTGACTGGCCAAATTAAGCATAATATCAAACTCCTCAGCGGTCAAATTACCGGAGTAGTAATTCAAGGGATTCACCCTTTTTCCGTCTTTAAATATTTCATAGTGGAGGTGAGGTCCTACCGAGCGGCCTGTACTGCCTACATAGCCGATGATGTCTCCACGTTTTACTTTCTGTCTTCTTTTGACATTGAATTTGTTCAGGTGAGCATAAAGACTGACATAGCCAAAACCGTGTTCGATTCTCACATGTTTTCCATAACCTGCTGCTCTGTTGTCTGCTCTCCCTATGATACCGTCACCGGAAGCATAAACGGGAGTCCCTCGGGGTGCAGTAAAATCCATCCCTTGGTGGAACCTTCTTTTTTTGGTAAAAGGATCTGTACGGTAACCAAAACCGGAAGCCATTCTTTTCAAATCATTTTTATGAATTGGTTGAATCGAAGGCATGGCCCCTAAGAGGTCTTCCTTACTTTTGGCCAAACTCTCTAACTCCTCCAGCGATCGCGATTGAACCACAACTTGTTTGGTCAAAACTTCCAAGCGCTTCGTCGTATTCACAATCAGTTTTGAATTGTCGTAGCCTTCTAATTCCTTATAGCGGTTGACGCCCCCAAACCCCATTTTTCTTTGTTCCTCAGGTATGGGACTTGCCTCAAAATAAACCCTGTATAGATTATTGTCTCGATCAGCCACATTGACCATCACTTCCTCAATTTTCTCAAGCTTTTTATTCAATAACTCATATTGTAACTTGAAGTTTTCGATTTCCCTCGCCTGAAGCAATTCTTTGGGGGTATTGAGTGCGTCGGTATTCAACAAGACGAATAAGGCCAATATTCCAAATAATACAGAAGACAACAGGAATAAAACCACACCGGACAGTCCCGAAACCCAGCCCGAATTTACCGGTCGATAGGAGAGGGACTCTTGATCGTAATAATATTTTAATTTAGGCATAAAAAGCTTTGTAGGCCACAAAGGGCTTAATGCAATTACAAATATACAAATTATCTAAATCACCACCACTTCCCTTTATTTTCAGCAATCCTATCGATCTAATCAACTATATTTGTATCGCTTTTTAAATTCTAAAGCCCACTATGAAATCCGCCGAAGTCAGACAACAATTTCTAAAATTTTTTGAGTCCAAAGCCCATACCATTGTGCCTTCCGCTCCTATGGTGATCAAGAACGACCCCACGCTGATGTTCACCAATGCAGGAATGAACCAATTCAAACCCTATTTTTTGGGTCATCAAAAACCAAAAAACAATAGGATTGCCGACACCCAAAAGTGTCTGAGGGTTTCCGGCAAACACAACGATCTTGAGGAAGTAGGAATTGATACCTATCACCACACCTTTTTTGAAATGCTGGGCAATTGGAGTTTTGGGGATTATTTTAAAAAAGAAGCCATAGAATGGGCGTGGGAACTTTTGACGCAGGTATACAAAATCAATTCTGACAAAATTTATGTCACCATATTTGAAGGAGATCCGGCCGAAAAACTTGAAAAAGACACCGAAGCTTCCGATTATTGGAAAGCCATCATTCCGGAGGAAAGGGTTTTGTTGGGGAACAAAAAAGACAACTTCTGGGAAATGGGCGATCAAGGGCCTTGTGGTCCCTGCTCTGAAATTCACATTGACCTCAGAAGTGAGGAAGAAAAAGCCAAAATTTCCGGTGCAGATCTGGTCAACCAAGATCATCCTCAAGTCATTGAAGTTTGGAATTTGGTATTTATAGAATTCAACCGTAAAGCCGACGGCAGTCTTGAGTCCTTACCACAAAAACATGTCGACACGGGAATGGGTTTTGAAAGACTCTGTATGGTATTGCAGGGCAAAACCTCTAATTACGATACCGATGTTTTTACACCACTGATCAAAGAAATTGAAACCCTTACCGCCTCAAAATATGGTACAGACCAAAATACCGATCGCGCCATTAGGGTGATTGCCGATCACCTCAGAACCGTCTACCTTGCCATTACCGATGGACAATTGCCCTCCAATACCGGGGCGGGATATGTCATCAGAAGGATTTTAAGAAGGGCCATAAGGTATGGTTTCACCTTTCTCAATCAGAAGGAACCGTTTATTTATCATTTGGTGGATACCCTCAACAATCAACTTAAATCTGTATTTCCCGAACTCGACAAACAAAAAAGCATTTCTGCCAATGTGATCAGAGAGGAAGAAACCTCCTTCCTCAAAACATTAGATCAGGGCTTAACCCTTCTCGACTCCGTATTGGGAGCCTCCAAAAATAAAATCGTAGGGGGGGCCAAGGCCTTCGAGCTCTATGATACTTTTGGTTTTCCTCTCGACCTCACTGCACTCATCGCAAGAGAACGGGGATATCAGGTAGATGAAGATGGGTTCGATGCCCAGATGGCCAAACAGAAAGAACGTTCTCGTGCTGCCGCTGTTTCTGCCACAGACGATTGGCAAATCATCAGGCAAGACGATGAGGAAGAATTTGTTGGATACGACCTATTGTCTACACCGGTCAGCATCACCAAATACCGAAAAGTAAGTTCCAAAAAAGAAGGGGAATTCTTTCAGTTGGTTTTTAATATCACCCCTTTCTATCCCGAAAGTGGTGGACAGGTAGGGGATAAGGGCTATCTTGAATCACCCAATGGTGCCCTTCATTATATCGTAGACACCAAAAAGGAAAACGACCTGATACTCCACTATTCCAAAACCCTACCCGTAGACCTCAATGCCAAATTCAATGCCGTTGTGGACCGAGGTCAACGTTTTAAAACCGCCTGCAACCACAGTGCAACCCACCTCATGCACCAAGCCCTACGTTCCGTATTGGGAACCCATGTTGAACAAAAAGGGTCTATGGTACACTCCGGAATGTTCCGATTTGACTTTTCGCATTTTGCCAAACTCAGCCCTGAGGAATTAGTGGCAGTAGAACAATTCGTTAACGCCAGAATCAAAGAGCAAATCCCTTTGGAGGAAAACAGAAATGTTCCCTACGACCAAGCCATTTCCGATGGTGCTATGGCGCTGTTTGGTGAAAAATACGGGGATACTGTCAGAACCATTCGCTTTGGTCAATCCGTAGAACTCTGTGGTGGAACTCATGTCGAAAACACATCGGAGATATGGCATTTTAAAATTACTGCCGAAACTGCCGTTGCAGCAGGTATCAGAAGGATAGAAGCGATTACAGGAGAGGCTGCTCTACAATATTTTGAGGATCAAAATCAGCTTTTGCAACAAGTCAACGGGCTGCTAAAAAACCCCCAAGACATCTCCAAGGCAGTCACCCAATTGCAAGCCGAAAATGCCAGTCTGAAAAAAGAACTCAACCAACTCAAAAAGCTAAAAAATCAAATCTTGGCACAAGAGGCACAAACAGAAATTCAATATCACAATGGCATTGCCTTTTTGGCCAAAGCAGTTGATCTGGATGCACAAGCCATCAAAGACCTTGCTTTTGTATTGGGTAAAGATCGCGATGACCTCTTTTTGGTCCTCGGTTCTGCCAAAGGAGACAAGCCCATATTGAGTTGTTATATCTCCAAAAAACTAGTCAGTGAAAAAGGCATGAACGCCGGAGAGGTCGTCCGAGAACTCGGTCAGTACATCCAAGGCGGTGGAGGGGGACAACCCTTCTTCGCCACCGCAGGAGGAAAAAACCCGGCAGGAATTCCCCAAGCACTCAAAGCGGCAATAGATCTGATTCCTTCCTAAAGGGCAGATTCCGGAGGGTAGTTTTTAAGGATTTCCGCTACAAAAACACCAATCCTCTCGTCGCGGTTTTTGGTGTATTCACTGATGCCTCCTTTGCCTTTGCCTTGCCAAACCAATTGTTTGGTTTTGGCATCGATCAAATCAATGTAAAGCACGCCTTCGGTTCTACTGGAAACGGTGTTTTGGTTGGGACCCCACATCCAAGGATTCCATCCCCAGCCCCAAAATCCATTGAAGTTGTTGTTTATGTAAACCTTTTCTTTGGCCGTGGTATTGATGCTTACCAGCAAATCGGGCGCATCTGATTTCATCATCGATTTTTGTGCCATTTGCAGGTCAATCGCTTTCAAGATCCTACGCTTGTCAAGATCTGAAATTTCTACCTTATCAATTCCCGGCTTGAAGTATGCAAAAGTCTTATACTTCGAAAAATCAACTCCCGAATCATGGTCTGTAAAAACACTGATGGAACTGCACCCCAACAGAGGCAGCATCAGCAACAACAAATAAACGCTCTTCATGATGATTTTTTTATAGTAATTGAACAAAAACTATGCCGAAATTACCCCGCTGTCCTTGGGTCAAAATCATAGGGGCAGTGGCGGCAATTAGACCGACAACAATACCCCCTTTTGAGGTGGTACTTTTCTGTAAAGACACGATATCCCTCGGGGGATAGATAAAAGTCTTCTTCTTCAAGGGGTAAATCTGGCTCCATATCCGCTTTCCAAAGGTAGCCATATTTAAAGTTTATCTTTTTAATTTTGTTTTATAATGTCTTTATTTGAGAATCAAAATTCGGTCAATCAATTCCTGACTTCTACAGACGGTTTTGAAATCACCCTCAAAAGAGAAGATCAGTTGCATCCCTATATTTCGGGAAATAAATTCCGAAAACTAAAATACAACCTACTTCAAGCCCAAGAGACGGGACACAACACCCTACTGACTTTTGGTGGTCCTTTTTCTAATCACTTAACAGCCACTGCAGCTGCCGGAAAGATCATGGGATTTAAAACCATAGGCGTCGTTAGGGGAGAAGAAGAAAGAAAATTGAATCCTAGCCTACAATTTTGTCAAGATCAAGGCATGACTTTATATCCCATTTCCAGAGCTGATTACCGACAAAAACACCTGCCGGAATTGATGACTCACCTTAAAAACAAGTTTGGTGCATTTTACCTGCTACCTGAAGGAGGCACCAACCCTTTGGCCGTAAAAGGCTGTAAGGAAATACTTACGGAAGACGATATCCGCTTTGATGTGATTGCTTGTAGTGTGGGCACAGGGGGTACTTTGGCCGGCTTGATCGAAAGCGCGCTACCCCATCAAAAGATCCTGGGTTTTTCAGCTTTGAGAAACCAAAAGCTCGAAGAAGAAATCAAAAAATGGACCCATAAGCAAAATTGGAGCCTTAACTGCGATTATACCTTCGGAGGATATGCTAAAGTTTCACATGATCTGATCGATTTTATCAATACTTTTAATAAAAATTTTAAAACTCCTTTGGATCCCGTTTATACTGGAAAGCTCCTTTTTGGTATTTTTGATCTTATAAAAAATAAACAATGGGCCGGGGGAAAAAAGATATTGGTCATTCACACAGGAGGCTTACAAGGCATCGAAGGCATGAACCAAAAACTGTCCAAAAAAAAATGGCCCATAATCACTATTTGACTTCAGTTTTTTTAATTCTTATACTGATTTTCAACAGCTGTGGCAGTGCCAAAAAAGTTAAAATTAATGCCTCCCGCCCCACCGTCAAAACCTCCGAAAACATCAAGGCCAAGCCCCTGGAAACACAAATCAAACCTCTAAAATCCTCCAAAAAACTATCGGTAGCCGAGCGGGTAGATCGTTATGTAAAAACCTATGCCGAAGTGGCGCAACAGGAGATGAAATCCTATGACATCCCCGCCAGCATTACCTTAGCACAAGGCATACTCGAATCCGGAATGGGAGACAGCCGATTGGCTACCCAAGCCAACAATCACTTTGGCATCAAATGTCATAAAGAATGGGGGGGTAAGCGGATCTATCACGATGACGACGAAAAAGGAGAATGCTTTAGGGTTTATAAAGACCCACGCACCTCCTATCGGGACCATTCCCTGTTTTTGACCACTCGGTCGCGATACGACTTTCTTTTCGATATTAAAAAAAATGATTACAAAGCCTGGGCCAAAGGACTTAAAAAAGCAGGCTATGCTACCGACCCCAAATACCCTGACAAACTCATCAGCTTGATCGAACGTTACCGTTTGGATCGTTACGATCTCACAAAAAGAAAGGCAAAAAAAGAAATAGAAAGCATCACTACCATCACTGACCATAAAACCCATCAGGTACAAAAAGGCGATACCCTTTATTCTATTTCCAAAAAATATAAAGTTGATTTACAACTCCTTGTTCAGGAAAACAAAATCGAAAACAACACCATATTTTTAGGTCAAAATTTAATCATCCCCCAATTACAATAAAAATGCGATACCAAAGAAGCAGTACCCTTTTTCAGTCCGCCCAAAAGGTCATCCCCGGTGGGGTGAACTCTCCCGTTCGTGCCTTTAAGGCCGTAGGTGGCACCCCTGTTTTTGTAGAGAAAGCCAAGGGCGCCTATCTGTATGATGAAGATGGGAACCGACTCATTGACTACATTTCCAGTTGGGGCCCCATGATTTTGGGCCACGCTTTTGAACCCGTCATCAAAGCGGTGAAGGAAAGGGCAGACAGAGGAACCTCCTATGGTATGCCCACCGAATTGGAAACCCAAATCGCCCAATTGGCGATACAAATGGTACCCAACATTGATAAGATCAGAATGGTCAATTCCGGAACAGAAGCCTGCATGAGTGCCGTACGATTGGCCAGAGGCTATACAGGAAGGGAAAAGATCATCAAATTTGCAGGTTGTTACCACGGTCACTCCGATGCTTTTTTGATTCAGGCCGGTAGCGGCGCTGTGACTTTTGGAGCTCCCAACAGCCCCGGAGTGACCCAAGGAACCGCCAAGGATACCCTTTTGGCAAAGTACAACGATTTGGAAAGTGTTGCACTTCACTTTGATCAACATCCGGAGCAGATTGCAGCCATCATCATTGAACCGGTTGCCGGTAATATGGGGTGTATTCCACCCAAGGAAGGTTTTTTAGAAGGTTTACGCCAACTTTGCGATGCGCATCAAACCCTGTTGATTTTTGACGAGGTAATGACCGGATTTCGATTGGCCAGAGGAGGAGCACAAGAACGGCTCAACATCAAAGCCGATATTTGTACCTATGGAAAAGTCTTGGGCGGTGGACTTCCGGTCGGTGCCTTTGCGGCGCAAAAAGAAATTATGCGTCATTTGGCTCCGGAAGGGCCTGTCTATCAAGCCGGGACATTGAGTGGCAACCCCTTGGCCATGGCAGCCGGATTTGCAATGCTTAAAACACTGAATGAAAACCCTGAAATTTTTGAGCGGCTCGATAAAAAAACCGAAACCTTACACTTGGGAATGCAAGAGGTATTGGATAAAAAAGGAATTCCGTATCAGATCAATCGTTATGGCTCCATGCTTTCACTTCATTTTACCAAAGAGCCGGTGGTGGATTTTGAAACAGCAGCTTTGGGCAATAACGAATATTTTAAAAAATATTTCCACGGGATGTTGGACAGAGGGGTCTATCTTCCGCCCAGCGCATTTGAGAGTTATTTCCTTAACGATGCCCTGTCTGAGGAGGACGTTACTTTTACACTTTCAGCCTTTGAGGATTGGCTGAAAACCTTTTAGATTTATAGGTGTACACCAGCAGACCAAGAACTCATTCGGTTGATTGAAGTGGTATCACCCAAGTATTTTTTTTAGAGTCAAGGCTTCCACCCATTTCTTCTTTGACAACCCTATCGGTGACTAAAAGTCCCATTTGAGCCATATTTTCAAAAGTATCGATCCCATCCCCGGGAAAGTTTTGTCGGGTCCTGTGGATATTGAATCGGTTGGAAAACTTTTGGTCAAAAGTTTCTTCTATTCCTTTCTTTCCGATCATAAAACCGATCAATCCACCCCAGGTGGATGTAGGATTGTCGGAATCCCATCCCGCAAGTGCTCCAATTTTTATGGTGGATTTCAAATCACCTTCCCCATAAAACAGGCTCACCAAGCTGGCTGCAAAATTTATTCCTGCAGCAAAACAGCCATTGCAATGTAGGTTTCTTGAGGTAAAATCATATCCATCTTCCTCTTTGACCTGATATCGGTAGTAGATCGAATCTCTGGTTTGCTCCCAGGAAATCCCGGACTTGTACAATTTTTGGGTATAATCATACATTTTGGCCGGGTAGGAACCTTCGGTAAGAAATGCCCTTGCATTTTGGGCCATCCACTCCAATCTCTGATGCATTGGTTTTTCGGTATTCAGAGAAGCCAATGAATGCATCCTTACATAAAACTTTGAAATGTCCTCGGCCTCTTTTCTCGCGGTGGTCTGAATGGGTAGATGAGCAATTTTTACGGCTATATCGGGCCTTGCAGGAGAGAACAAGCCAAAAATCTCTGTCGTTAATTGGGCATCGATCATGTCAAACTTATCATTCATTTTTGGATTTCCTGTTTTGGGAGGAAGAACTCCCGCTTTCATCAGATCAAAAGCCTTTTGATTGGAGACCCATAAATAATTTTCTTCTTCAGATTTTATGTGTTTTAACCATCCGTTGCGTATTTGCTTTGGGGTCAGTAAACTATTTTGGTGGGTGTAGAGCAGATATTGATACATGTACTCTATATCCGTATCATCGTCTGCTCCCCATATTTCGTCGGTGTCTCTCAATACAAAATCAATGGTAGCGGACAGTTCGCTGGGTTCACCTTCTGACCATATGCTGGGTTGATCTGCCCGGCCCCAGTCCTTACGGATATAAAAATCTCCGGTTTTTAGTTCACCGATATTGCCGATTTTATCCATTTCTGTGACCAGCCCCGTCCAATTGGCAATACATTGTCCCAACCAAAAACCATACAATTGATCTTTGTATTGATCTCGCGAAATACTGATCAGGCCGGCTCTGTTTTGAAGGGGACTATTTTCCTTTGTGGAACCCTTTTTGCTTGTGGTATTACAGGCCAGCAGTGTGACCAAGAGGAACAATATTAGTGTGTTACTTTTCATAATTATCGTTTATGTCCTGCAATTGCAGCGCGCTTTATCAAACTAAATTTACAAGTTTAGTGGATCAATTTATAATCAAAACAGAATCAAATCCATTTGAGGTTTTTTTGTAAGAAAATTCTTTCTGTTTACTCACCCTATTTTCCGACCTTTCAATTCGACGGTACTTTTGCCAAAAAAGTATACGAACCTATGCGCAATTGGGCATTGGATAATAAGCCCATACCCTTGGATGAGTTTTTAAAAGAAAGAAATGCGAATTCTACTGTTGTAGAAAATTGAAAAGGGCTTCTCGGTAGATTAACCTATAGAAGCCCTAAATCACAGTTTACTTAATATCACACAAGCTTTAAAAGAAATGATTTTTTAACCTGGGAGTATTTCAAGATTAAGGCACATTTTTTTGGAGCTCAGGGAAATTTTACCACATTTTTGAGTGGGAACGTTTATTTTTCATAGCATTAATTTTCCCTTTTCTTCCCCTTTGACGATCCATTGCCATTCGTCTTTTTTGGCCATGTCTAATACCCATTATGAGCTTTTATAATATGTTTTTTAGATTACTCCATTTGGATCAAACAGGCTGTCCAAAGTTTAATTCATTAAGAAAATTTTATGATTTATTAGATTTTTAATAATTTAAATAACCAAATCCTAAAGCCTGAACATGCCCCCCAAAGTCAATATTATTTACTCCTCATCGGTAATCTTTTTATCATTGTTTTGTTTTTGGTCAATGGCCGGCTCGTTTTTTGATCCCCCGCATACCAAATTCATTCAACACATCCCCGACCACAGACCGGAAATCATTCGTGACTCGGTCATTTACAGTTTTGCTTTTATTGGGTGTAACAGGGTCGATCAGAAAGATTTATACAATCCAATGGCCACTGATTCGAGCACTGCCAATCGTTATGTTTTAAAACGAATCTTTGATGAGGTGGCCGAAGAAAAACCCAATGCCCTATTCCTGTTGGGCGATATTGTTTTTGGATTGCGTTCTACACATGAATTGGACCGGGAACTTTATCATTGGAAAAAAAACCTCGAAGCCCCCCAATTCAGCAAGCTTTCCGATTCGGAGGTTGAAATTATTTTGGTTCCGGGGAATCATGAACAATTATATTACAAAGATGTAGGAATCAAGGGTCATTATGAATGGCCACTAAAAGGTGCACAAACCACTTGGATCAAACATTTGGGAGGATATCTTCCCAAGGATCGGGACTATATTTCCGGCAAAGACAGTATTGATCAACAATCGACATTTTCATTTGTCAGACAAAACTCTGCTTTTGTCGTCATTAACACCGATACTTACATTGCATCTACGCAGGAAAACCCTTACGGGTTGGAAGGCCAAATCCCATTAGAATGGATCAATAAAAAAATAGAATCCTATCGTCAAGACCCAAGGGTTGAACACATTTTTGTATTGGGACACAAGCCCTATTATATTTTTGACATTCCCTTTACCGGGCATCTCGGTTTGCCTCAGGGTAAAGAACTTTGGGAGACGATGAAAAAAAACCGGGTCATCGCCATGCTTTCTGCTCATTTCCACGCCTACCAGCGAATGAATCCCAGCATCAATGGCCCTTACCAGATTATCGCCGGAAATGGGGGGAGTTCGGGACCTGCGACATTTTTTGGCTATACCCTTGTTAAAATCATGTCAAGCGGGCAAATTCGCTTGATTTCAAAAGGCTTTGATAAGGGCAGGCCTTATTACACCTCAATACCCAATAATCCAACCAAAATTAGAGATTCTACGGTCTTACGCTGGAGAGTCAATCACAATCCCTATTTTAATTTACTTCACTTGGACTATAAAGAAATCAGTCATGAAGTTTTAATGGAAATTGAAGCTGTCCTTAGGAAAATTGACTGATATGCTAGCTTAGAAAGTCAAATTTTAGTTTCCCAAAAGTTCCACCCAAAGCCCTTGGTCGTTCTTAAAAACTTTGGCCAACTTGTTTTTCGTCAAGCTTTTAATGGATTTGTCCCATTTTTTGTTGCTCAAACCACTTTGTTCTTTGAGGGTGTTTAGTTCGGTAGGACTTTCTTTTTTAAGTAACTCCAAAACAATTTTTTCTTCTTCAGTAAGGGGAATTGATTTTTGTTCGGGTTTCATCTGTGGGAAGAACAAGACTTCCTGAATGGAACTGTTGTCGGTCATCAGCATTACCAGGCGGTCAACACCAATCCCGATTCCGGAGGTGGGTGGCATTCCGTATTCTAAAGCTCTTAAAAAATCCTGATCGATAAACATGGCTTCGTCATCTCCTTTTTCACTCAGGGCCAACTGAGCCTCAAAGCGCTCTCTTTGGTCGATGGGGTCGTTGAGCTCAGAATAGGCATTGGCCAGCTCTTTTCCATTGACCATCAATTCAAAACGCTCCGTAAGTTTGGGATTATCGCGATGCTCTTTGGTCAGCGGACTCATAGATTTAGGATAATCGGTGATAAAGGTGGGCTGAACGTAGTGGTGTTCGCATTTTTCTCCAAAGATTTCATCGATCAATTTGCCTTCTCCCATGGTATCGTCCACTTCCAACCCCATATTTTTTGCGGTCTCTCTCAATTGATTTTCATCCATTTCCGAAACATCGATCCCCGTGTGGGTTTTGATTGCTTCTAAAATGGGGACTCTTGGGTAGGGGGCTTTAAAATCAATGCTGTGATTTCCCACCTTGAATTTGGTACTGCCTTGTGCTTCGATGGCCACTTTCTCCAAAAGGGATTCTGTGGTTTCCATCATCCAGAAGTAGTCTTTGTAGGCAACATACAATTCCATTACGGTAAATTCGGGGTTGTGGGTGCGATCCATTCCTTCATTTCTAAAGTCTTTGGAAAATTCATACACCCCATCAAAGCCTCCTACGATCAGACGTTTGAGATAGAGTTCATTGGCGATTCTTAGGTATAGGGGAATATTCAGAGCGTTGTGGTGGGTAACGAAAGGTCTTGCCGCTGCACCTCCCGGGATGGGCTGTAATACCGGTGTCTCGACTTCCAGATAGCCTTTTTCGTTAAAAAATTCTCGTATGCTGTTGGTGATCTTGGTCCGTTTAACAAAGGTGTCTTTTACCTTAGGATTGACGATCAAATCCACATAGCGCTGCCGGTAACGCAGTTCGGGGTCGTTGAATTCATCATACACATTTCCATCGTTATCGGTTTTGGGAAGGGGTAGGGGACGCAATGTTTTATTCAGTAGCGTAAACTTTTTGACAAGGACTGTTTTTTCTCCCACCTGAGTGGTAAATAATTCTCCTTCAATGCCTATGATATCTCCGATATCGAGTAGTTTTTTGTAAACTTCATTGTAGGGGGTTTTATCTTCGTCAGGGCAAATTTCGTCTCTGTTGAAATAGACCTGAATTCTCCCTTGGCTGTCTTGCAATTCTGCAAAACTGGCTTTCCCTTGAATTCGACGTGACATCAATCGCCCGGCTATGGTGACGGTTTTGCCTTCACTAAAGTCCTCTTTGATGGTTTTGGAATTTGCATCTACCGGATATAAAGCGGCCGGGTAGGGATTGATCCCCAATCCGCGGAGTGCTTGTAGCTTTTCTCTTCTTACTAGTTCTTGCTCTGAAAGTTGCGCCATGAGGCCAATTGATTTTTGCAAAGATAATCAGTCTCAAGTAATCGGTAATCAAATTTCCTATCTTTGACAAAAGCATAGTATTTTGAGTTTTTGGCGTGTCCTTTTATCGATTCTTTTTCCCCCTCTAGCTGTGATAGACCAGGGCTGTGGCTCGATCGTTATTGTCTTTTTGCTGACCTTGTGTGGTTGGGTACCCGGTGTAATTGCGGCCTTGGTGATTTTGAACAACCCAGAGCGTTGGGAAGCATGAAAAACAAAAATGTAAAAGTAGCAGACTGGGGTTCACTTTCCTATGAGGAGGCTTGGCAAAGGCAAGAGGACTATTTTTCTCAAATCATTGCCAGTAAAAGAGAAAACCGAAAACTGGAGCACCCTTTTCCTACAGACAATCATCTGTTTTTTGTGACCCATCCTCCTGTTTTCACCATAGGCAAAAGCGGAAAAATGGAGCACTTGCTCTTAGATGAAAATGAACTGGCCGCCAAAGGCATCTCTTTTTATAAAACCAATCGTGGGGGCGACATCACTTTCCACGGTCCAGGACAGATCGTGGGCTACCCGCTTTTGGATTTGGATAATTTTTTTACCGATATCCACCGCTACTTGCGTTCTCTGGAGGAGGTTATCATCAAAACCTTGGCCGACTTCGGGATCGACGGAGCCCGAAGTGATGGAGAAACAGGGGTGTGGTTGGATTTGAATACTCCTTTTGCCCGAAAAATATGCGCTATGGGTGTAAGAGCCAGCCGTTGGGTAACCATGCATGGATTTGCCTTCAATGTGAACACTGACTTGTCTTATTTCGATTATATCGTTCCTTGTGGAATACAAGGAAAAGGGGTTACCTCTCTGGCCCATGAATTGAAAGAGCAAATGAATGAGCAAGAAGTAAAAGACAAACTTTTAAAACACTTTAGCGAAGTATTTCAGGCGGAGATCATCAATTGATTTCATAGATCAAAATACTATTGTCTTCTGTAGCCACAACCATTTCCAGCGCCTTGTCTTTGTCGCTATTGGATATATCAACTGCAGATTTTCCATAGACCGGAAACCCCTCGACTGCTTCGCCATTGCTGTAAAATAAATATACTTTTTGGTCGGCAGTGTCTGTGGTGCTAAAGTAGAGGGTATTGTTAAGGTAAAATATCTTGGGAGGGGTATATTCTCCATAAGGGAGTTTGACGGGGATGCCCTTGATGTTAAGCGTGTTTTCGGAAAGTGTGACCAGTGTTTTGGTGGTGGCATCAATGCGATGGCCCTTTGTCAATTGGAGTGCAGAAGTGACTTTATTCCCTTTTGTATCAACTTGGATCAAATGACCCCCTTGATCAGTTGTTGTAAATGTATTGAGATAAGAAAAAATACCATTGTTGGTAAAGGCGATTTTGCCCTTGACCTTGACGCGATCTTTTCCCGTTCGAGAAACAATTTTTAGGGTGTTGTTCTCCAAAGGAATCAGTATATAATCTTTGCTTTGAAGACGAATGTGTTTGGGGGGTGCGATGATATTGGCACTGACCTTTTTGAGGGTAAATCCATTGAGTCGTTTACCCCGGTTGTTGTACATCACAAGAGAGCGATCCTGTGCGATCAAAAAACGATAATTGCGATTGTTGTCGTAATCAAAAATGGAAAGGGGGAGAGGATTGATACTTTTGGGAAGTTTGATGTTGAAGGGTTTAACGATTTTTCCATTGCGGTCCAATATCATCAATCGGTCGGCAGTTCTAAAAGCCAGTTGCCAACGGTTGTTTTTATAGAGATCGACTTGTTGAATTTCTCCAATGATTTTAGCGGACAGTTGTTTTTTCCAATACAATTTTCCGGTATTGGAAAACAGGTAAAGCACGTTGTCGCTATCCTGAACCACAACGTCCATACCTTTGTTTCTGTGATTTTTAAACCATTGGGGTGGAATGATAGAAGGTTTGTTGAGTTCTAGGGTGTAGGCATTTTTTACCCCGACTTTACTGTTTGAGGGCAGGTTTTTTTCAAGACTGAAAAACAAGTGGGTAAAGTCGTCCTCTGCCACGCCCTGAAAAGCACTGAGTGGAAATGCTTTAAAGGATAAATTTTTAATGTTTTCGGGGGCTTTATTTTGCTGCCAGTATTTGACCAGATTTTTGGTGTTGCCGATCCATAAGAAAGAATTTTCATCAGCAAGTTTTTCCTGTAAGTTTTTGAATTCAGGAAGTCGATCCAATGTATTTCGATCCAGATAACTTCCCAGAATGTTTTTCAACCCCGACTCTGTCTCACTCATGATCAGCAGATTTTCATGCCAACAGCCCCATTTGGGATCAATTTTATCGCCAAAAACATTAATCAATACTTGAAGATTGGGAGGGATTCTAGCGGGATAATAGGAGAAAGCGCGGAATTTTTTGGCTTCATTTTCCATAGAAAGAAAATCGGGAAAGTTATCTTCGATATCATCAATTCGAAAGGCAATAGATTTTTCGTCGGCGGTAAAAATCCAAGCCACTTCATTGAGATTGTTCAGTGTGGAAAAGTTGGTTTTGTTGATGGGTAAATTCACTCGCCTGCTGAAGCGCTTAAAATTGTCCTCCAACTGTTGCATATTGTCTATTGGAAAACCGAGATAACTGCTAAAGTTTTCAGGAACGATTTGGGGAAGCGATAGCTTTTGGGGTTTGATGTTTTTAATCAAGTTTAAACCATCCGGGATCGAATCGTTGAGAAAGGCCACTCCATTGAGGCTAATGGCGTTTTCTGAAACCTCCATCCCCAATTCAATCCAACCTCTTCCCGTCTTGGGAAATAGGGGTGTCTTTGGAAAAAAAGATTGGATCAGTGGGGTCGAGGAGGGGTGAATTAAGAAATTAACCGCCAAATCTTCATCCATGCTTTCGGCCAATTGATAAAAAGCCGGATTCACAATTCCTCGCTGTAGTTTTTCAAAATTTCGAATACCGTTCTCAATCACCAGTTGTGATTGGGACCACATTTTGAGTCGACCCAGATCAGCGGTGTAAAAAGTCTGACCTTCTTGATTGAGGACGCGGATGGTTTTCTTACTATATTTAAAGGTCTTTTGATAATTCAATAAGCTATCTTTCGGATCGCTTTTTACAATCAGACTTACGACATTATCGTTTTTTCCGACAGGGGTAAAAAATATCACCCAGGGGGAAGTGGGATTTTTGGGGATGATGTTTTGAACGGTTTTTTTTAAATCGCTGTTCAATGAGAAGATTTTTGATAATTCCATTGAGCTTTTCAATGAAATGCTGTCATTGATCTGTGCAACAAAACTGGTGTTCTGGGGAACCAATTCAATGAGATTGATTTCTTTCTGATTCTTGGACGTACAAGCCAAGAGAAGCCATAGCGAAATTAAGGGTAAAATTCTTTTTGTCATCACCACCAAAAATATTAAATCAAGCCTTCGATTCTGCGGAAATGGTGAGATTAAATTCAACTGACTTTTCAACACTTGATGCCATAGATCAAAGGGGGAGTTCCAATTGTTTTGGGAGCAATTGAAAAGATTTGCGATGATGGGGTGTAGTTCCATTTTTTGCAATGGCTGCACGATGGACTTTGGTGGGATAACCTTTGTTTTGATTCCAGTAGTATTGGGGGAATTTTTCATGGATTTTTTTCATGTAATCGTCTCGGTAGGTTTTGGCCAGTACAGAGGCCGCAGCTATGTTCTGGTATTTGCCATCTCCTTTGATGACACATTCATAAGGAACGGATTCAAAGGGGTGAAAACGATTGCCATCTACCGCAATAAAATCAATGGTCAAAGTCAATTGTGACAATGCCAAATGCATGGCCTTGATGCTGGCATTGAGAATATTGATTTGGTCTATTTCTTCGGGGTACACATGGGCGTAGGAAAAGGCTATGGCTTTGGCCTCTATTTGGGGTCTGAGATCATAGCGTTGTTTTTCGGTCAGTTTTTTTGAATCGTTCAACTGATGCAAATCAAAATTGGGAGGCAAGATCACCGCAGCAGCAGTAACGGGACCGGCCAGACAACCCCTCCCGGCCTCGTCTGTCCCTGCTTCTGTTTTTGATGTAATTTGTCTGATGAGCAAAACCCTTATAATCGTTTGGTTTAGTGAACCCAAATTAAGTACAATTATTTTAACTTCGCATCAAATTCATTTTAATGAAGCGACTCCTCCTTGTTTTTTTGCTTATGGTTGCCTATCAGACCCATGCGCAAGAAAATCAGGGCATTGAAGACCCGGCTGATGAAACGAATAACATACTCGAAGTTGCGGGCTTTTCTGTGGTTGTTGAGCAGGCCAGTGACAGTCTCTCTGTCGCCATTGACAGCTTGGCTGTTGAGGAAGAAAAAATAATCAGTCGCAGAGACTCCCTTTTGTTTTTGTCTTTTAGACTCCCCAAACCGGGAATTTTAAAAAATATTGTTTTGGATACCCTTCCCAAACTACCGGACTCTATTGCCGAAAATCTCACCCCCCGATTCAAATACATGAAAGACATTGGGCTGGACCACGACAGTAGGTTTATATCCAATTCATTGATCATTCAGTTGCTGGACTCCTTTTCCCTTCAAAGAACTCAATACAATCTCCGATTGCGAAAAGCGAGGGAGATCGCTCAAAAACCGATTAAGGAAATGGAGGAGGTAACCATAGAGGATTATAAAATCTATTATTCCGATGGCACAGTAAAGCATGTGGATACCACATTGACGATCAATAAAGACTATCATTTTAATTATCTGCGTAAAGATTACTTTGAATTGCTTCCTTTTGCCAATGTGGGTGAGACTTATAATAAACTGGGGTATGATTTCCAGGATCAAAAACTAATCCCCGACATCGGTGCTCGGGCAAAGCATTATGGATATATGGAAGAGGATGAAATCGGATATTACGAGGTGCCTTCTCCCTTGACAGAATTATTTTTTAAAACCGTTTTTGAACAAGGACAGTTGGTAGATGCCTTGATCACGGTAAATACTTCCCCACGTCTCAACATCACCTTGGCTCACAAAGCCTTTCGCTCTTTGGGGAACTATATCAACACCTTGGGAGGGGGAACCAATCTTCGTTTTGCCTCCCAGTATACCTCCAAGAATTACCGCTACCGCCAGCGCTCTCATTTTGCTGCACAACGGCTCGAAAACCAAGCCAATGGAGGGTTAGACTCACTCAGTGTATATTATTTTGAAAAAGCAGTGGATGAATTCGAATACGATGGTTTTTTGGACCGATCCCGATTGACCAACAACGCCAATACCAACAATACGCTTATTGGCAGGCGCTACTACTTGGATCATCAGTATGATGCCAAGTTGGGGGGCAATGACAAAATGAAAAACTATGAAAAACCCAAGGTTTTGACCATTGGACACAAATTAAACTTTGAAGGTAAACATTTTGCCTTTGACAACTCAAGTAGAAATTCTTTTTTTGGTACTGTCTCGGGAACTGCTTTTTTTGGGATACGAACTTCATTGGATGTTATGGACAATGAGTTGTATGCCATTTATCACGAAAAGAACTTGGGAGAACTCAAAGCAGGCTTACGACTGATCCAGTGGGATTACAGCATTAGTTTGCCCGAAAACACCAAAAATCTTGATGAGCCCTATGATTACGGACCCAACCCTACCGAAATTCAAGCCAGTCAGTTAGCCCTTTCTGCTTATTGGAAAAAAACATTTTTAAAGTTTGCTTTTAAAGCAGAAGGTTATTTTTCTGCGGTTAAGGCCTATGCCAGTCAATTCATTTCCGGAGCCATCAGTAGAGATTTTGAAAATGGCATTTCCACCGAAGCCAAGCTCAGTTTAAGGTCACAAGCCCCTAATTTTAATTTCTTTCTTCATCGAAGCAACTTTGTTGAATATGATTGGTACAACCCCAGCCTAAAGAATCAATTGATCAATACGCTCAATTTCTCTTTTGGCCATCCCAAGTGGGGAAAGCTCGAGGGACAATACGAATTATTGAACAACTACACCTATTTTAAAAATCTCTTACCCGATAATGGTCAGGATTCTGATTCTTCTCGTGATGATATCAATAAAGAAGAAGAGCTGGTTGTGAGCCCGGAACAATATGAAGGAACAATCGGTTATCTCAAATTGCGTTTTTCACAGCAATTGGATTTTTGGAAGTTTACCTTGTCCAACACAGCCCAGTACCAACAAGTGTCACACGATGGAGATATTGATTTTAAACCCCTCAATGTTCCGGAGTGGAATTTGAGGACTTCTTTTCTTTTTTCAAGCCAACTTTTTAATAAGGCACTTTATTTACAAACCGGTATCACCGCTCAGTATTTTACAGAATTTTACGCCGATAGATACAGCGCACATTTGGGTGAATTTGTTTCTCAAAACCACACAAAAATTGGAAAATTCCCAAGGTTGGATTTCTTCATCAATGCCAAAATACAACAAACACGATTGTTTTTTAAGTATGAGCATTTCAACAGTGATATGACGGGATATAATTTTTACTCGGCTCCCTTTACCCCCTATCGAGATTCCTCCATTCGTTTTGGGTTGGTTTGGAACTTTTTTCAGTAAAGTTTAAAATCAATTTTTAGCAGAAAGTTTCCACCGTCTATGGGTCCACAGCCACATTTCCGGAGCACCAGTGATTGCTTTTTGGAGGGCTTGCGAATAACGCTCAATCAATCCACCAGCTCCATTGGCCTGAAGTGATACAAAACGCATCTCGTAATATCCCCTTCTGGGTTTTGTAAGATGGGGAAAAACCACGACCAGGTCTAATTTTTTGGCGATCCGATCCACACCTGTCAGGAAAGCTGTTTTACGATCAAAAAAATCAACCCATTCAACATTTTTATCATCAGCGGGACTTTGATCTCCCACCATAAGGGTCATGTGTTTGATGTTTTTTGTCTTCATTTCAAGCAATTTTTTATAGCCTCGGTGGGAGGGAATACACTCCAAACCAAACCTGCTCCGAATGAGCTTTATCAGTTGGTCAAAATAAGGGTTTTTTAGCGGCTGATAAAAAGTATTCAATTTAAAGGGTACCAAGATTGGAAAAAATGCTGCTGCCCACTCCCAATTTCCATAATGTCCGGCATAGATGATGATGTTTTTTCCATTTTTAAAATGATCGAAGATCATTTTCGAACCGAGGATTTTGAACCTTTGTTTAATGGAACGCCGATCAATAGAAAGTGTTTTTATGGATTCTACCGCCAAATCACAAAAATGACGATAAAACCTTTTTTCGATACCTGAAATTTCTTCTTTGTTTTTTTTTGGAAAAGCCAATTCTAAATTTTCCCTTACGACTTTTCTTATGTATCGCATCACAAAGTAAACCCATACATAGACCAAGTCAGAAAGTCGATACAATACCCAAAAGGGCAAAAGAGACAATAGATAAAATGGAAAAAATTTTATTTTTTTTAGTGGGATCAAATCTCTTGGTATATTTTCTTGAGTACTTGTGCATCGATCTCTTTTTTCCAGTCCTTTCCCAATGCGTTTTCCCACATAGGTTCAAGTCCAAGAGCCACTTTTGACATGATTTCAAAATCCTTATCTCTCAAGTTTTTACAGATATTTTTTCTTAACTGTATGTTGTTTTTCTCCAATATCTGCTGAAATTCAGCATACCCCTTCGGGTAATATTTTTCGACATGATCCATGACGATACAATTGCCCTCACCATGCTTAACCCCCAGAAGATAAGAAAGTCCATAAGACAAGGTATGTACTACCCCAACCTGTGAGGTGGTAATACTGATCCCTCCCAAATAAGAAGCCATCATCAGTTTTTCATCACACTCGGGCTGCCATTCGCTACAGTCCAAAAATACCTCCCTACACAGGCTCAAAGCTTTTTCCCCATGGGACTTACTAAAAGCATTGATATAGCTTCCCTTTAAGCTTTCTATACAGTGGATATAACAGTCCATTCCCGTATAAAATCTTTGCTCTTTTGGGGCTTTGGCAATTAAGTTGGGGTCGAGAATGACTTGGTCAAAAGGGGTATAATCTGAGTTGATGCTCAGCTTTTTTTCCGGCCCCATCAAAACACAAGTTCTGCTTACTTCGGCTCCGGTTCCCGACAGTGTGGGGATGCCTATTTTGTAAACTGCAGGATTTTTAATCAGATCCCAACCCTGATAGTCAGCCGAAGAACCTTTGTTGGCCAACATCAAGGCCACTGCCTTGGCGATGTCCATTACACTTCCGCCTCCAATACCAATGATGCTGGAGATGTTTGATCCAAAAGCACTTTTCAATCGATCTCTGATACTGTCCACAGTTTGTGTTTTGGGTTCGTGAGTGGTATCTGCGTATAGGATCAGATCGTTTTTGGATAGCGGTAATCTGCCCGACAATTGATCATCTTTTTTAAAGTAGTGATCCAGAATAAAAATAAACGCACTTTCAGGATTTTTCCTTTGGGGTTCCAGGATACTTTCCAATTGATCCAGTGCTCCTCGACCATAAACCAGTCTAGGGGGAAGGGGAATGTTTCTATATTTTGACATTTTCTAAAGATTTGGTAACAATTAATTTTAGGGTTTGAGCCAGTGACTTTACTTCCTGATCACTCCAATTTTGCTTGATCAAAATGGAAAGGGTACGCTCCATGAAATTGTTGGAAACGGAAAAATCCCTTTGACTTTCCGTTTTCCATTTTTCATAGGTGGATTGGGGCAAGGGATTCAAACTTTTCAGTTCAAATAAATGTTCCCAAGATTGGATGTAATGCCATTGGTGGCTAAACCAGTAAAAACAGCCCTCAATTCCATGTTCCTGAATTAAGTCCAGGGCCTGACCGGTAGTGGCTTTATTGGGAAAGATCAAACTTAAGAATCCGGCATTGTCTCTTTTTGGATCAAGGATTTTTCTAAATTCCAGTCCCGGGATTTCTTTTAATGCCTCTTTGAGAATATTTTTATTTTTTCTTTGTCGCTCTATGATCTGATCCAACTTTCTGAGTTGTGCCAATCCTACTGCAGCGTGTAATTCTGAAATTCTGTAGTTATATCCCAAAAACAAAGGCTTGTCCAGCCCTCTGTTTTTTCCCAAATGGTCGTGGCCATGATCTTGGAAGGCATCGGCTTTTGTTTTGTAATTTTGGTTGTTGGAAACCAAGGCTCCCCCTTCTCCGGCGGTTATGGTCTTGACAAAGTCAAAAGAAAACACACCAATGTCGCCAAGGGTTCCTAAGGCTTTGCCATTATAACTCGCCCCGATGGCTTGACAGGCATCTTCCAACAAAAAGAGGTTATGTTTTTTACAAACTGCTTTGAGGCCCTCTAGATCGGCCATAGCACCACACATATGGACGGGCATAATGACTTTGGTCTTTTTGGTAATTAACTTCTCTGCAGCTTTGGAGTTCATTCCAAGGGTTTCATCAACATCGACTAAAACCGGGATGGCTCCAACAGAAAGAATGGCTTCAAAACTGGCCACAAAAGTAAAAGTTGGACACAATACCTCATCGCCTACTCCAACACCCAAACAGCTAAGAGCCACGGTCAGGGCAGCTGTTCCACTGCTGGTTAGCTGGACATGGGCCACTGATAGTTTTTCCTGAAGGGCTTCTTCAAAAGCCAAGGCTTTCCAATTTCCCGCACGAGCCTGATCAAAACCATAACGCATTAAAATGCCAGTGTTTAGCACTTCATTGACTTCATTGCGTTCTTCCTCACCGAAAACTTCGAATCCAGGCATTTTTAGTAATAGGTTTAACAAAAACTTTGAACATCAAATGTTGTTCATTGTCAAAACCAAAAAAGAGTGATTTATAGGTAACGGATAGCAAAAATTACTCAATTTGGGACAAACAAATTTAGCCAATTAATTTTTAAAACAAAAAAAGGGCTAACAAGCCCTTTTAAAATAAAAGTTATCGGTAGTCTATACTGCCAACAAATCTCCTGCCATGTTTTTTAATGGAAGCTCTGAACTACCCATCAGGTAGGTGTCTATTTGGTGAGCCGCTTCTCTACCCTCTGAGATGGCCCATACAATCAACGACTGGCCTCTTCTTGCATCTCCGGCAGCGAAAATATTGGGTTTGTTGGTTTGGTATTGCTTCTCTCCTTTGACGTTTCCTCTGGGGTCAAAAGTCAAACCAAATTGTTCAGGGAGTGATTTTTCAGGACCGGTAAATCCAAGTGCCAGCAGGGCCAATTCACAGGGCCATTCTTTTTCCGAACCTTTGATTTCGATCAATTGAGGTCTTTCTCCTGGAATTTTTTTCCACTCCACCTCAACCGTTTTCAAACCTTTAAGATTTCCTTTCCCATCTCCAATGAACTCTTTGGTCAGTATACTCCACTCTCTGTGGCTGCCTTCCTCATGAGAGGAGCTGGTTTTGAGTTTGAAAGGCCAATAGGGCCAAGGGTTGTCTTCTGTTCTTCCATCAGCCGGTTTGGGCATGATTTCAAAATTGGTCACGCTCTTTGCTCCCTGACGGTTAGAGGTCCCGATACAGTCCGATCCGGTATCTCCTCCACCAATAACGATCACGTTTCTGTCTTTGGCTAAGTATTTGGGATCGCGTTTGTGTTGTCCGTCTACGGCTTTGTTGTTGTGGGGTAAAAAGTCCATGGCTTGTGTTACTCCCTTTAGGTCAGTACCAGGAATGGGAAGCTCACGTTTGACACTGGCACCCGTACAGAGTACCACGGCATCAAATTCCTTTTCGATGTCCTCGGCACTGATGGTTTTCCCCACCTCGACATTGCACTTAAATATGATGCCTTCTGCCTCAAGAATCTCTAAACGACGGTCGATTACATTTTTTTCCATCTTAAAATCTGGGATACCATAACGCAGCAATCCACCAATTTTGTTATCTCTTTCAAAAACAGTAACGGTATGTCCGGCACGATTGAGCTGCTGTGCAGCAGCCAGTCCGGCAGGGCCTGATCCAATCACGGCAACAGTTTTTCCCGTTCTGCTTTCGGGGGGTTGAGGCTTGATCCAGCCTTCCGAAAATCCGCGTTCTACGATGTATTTTTCGATCAACTCGATGGATACCGGTGGATTGATAATACCCAACACACAAGCTTCTTCACAAGGAGCAGGGCAAAGTCTACCTGTAAATTCAGGAAAATTATTGGTAGAGTGCAAAATGTTGAGCGCTTTTTCCCATTCATTTTTGTGGACAGCATCGTTAAAATCCGGTATCAAATTACCCAATGGACAACCACTGTGACAAAAAGGAACTCCGCAATCCATGCATCTTCCGCCTTGTTTCTGTAATTCCTCATTTTTTGGGGCAATCGTAAATTCTTTGTAATTCTGAATACGCTCATCCGGAGCCACAACGGGTTCCTTGATTCTATCGTATTCCATAAATCCTCTTAACTTTCCCATAATCAATCGATTTTTGCTTCTTCTGCTTCTTTTGCTAAAATTTCTAACGCTTTCTTGTAATCCGTAGGCATTACCTTAATGAAATTTTTACCGGTATTTTTCCAGTCTTTCAAAATACCTTTAGCCCGGGTGCTATTGGTGTAATCAACATGGTTGTTGAGTAGTTCCTGTACTTTTTCGAGATCCTTTTCGGTGAGGTCTTCCAATTCTACCATTTCGAGGTTGAATTTTTTGTCATCAAAAGTTCCGTCATCGCTGTAAAGGTATGCAATTCCTCCGCTCATTCCTGCGGCAAAATTTCTTCCAAATTCACCGATGACCACAGCGATACCTCCTGTCATGTATTCACATCCGTGGTCTCCGATGCCTTCGACTACGGCGGTTGCACCGGAATTTCTGACACAAAATCTTTCTCCGGCCACACCGTTGATGTAGGCTTCGCCAGTAACGGCTCCATACAGGGCAACATTTCCAATAATGATGTTTTCGTCAGCTTTAAAAGTAGCCTCTTTGGGCACCTGTGCGATGAGTTTTCCACCCGACAAACCTTTTCCGAAATAATCATTACAATTCCCAATCACTTTGAGGAACAATCCTTTGGTTGCAAATGCACCAAAACTCTGTCCTGCAGTTCCTTTGAAATGGATGCTCAGGGTGTCCTCCGGAAGTCCGTTGGCACCGTGTATTTTTGAAATCTCATTACTCAAAATGGCTCCTACAGATCGGTTTGTATTCTTGATGTCAAATTCCAAGTGTTGTGGATCTTTCCTGTAAATGGCCGTGTGAGCTTTGGAAACGATCTTAAAGTCTAAAACTTTGTCCAAACCGTGGTCTTGCTTTTTGGTATTGTAGGTGTCTACATAATCCGGTACTTCAGGTTTATAAAGGATTTGAGATAAGTCTATTCCTTGTGCTTTGTAATGGTTGATGGCTTTGTTCATGTTGAGTTTCTGAGATTGTCCAACCATTTCGTTGATGGTTCTGAATCCAAGACTGGCCATAATTTCTCTCAACTCTTGTGCTACGAAATACATAAAGTTGATGACGTGTTCGGGTTTGCCTTTGAAATTTTTTCGCAACTCAGGATCTTGAGTGGCAATTCCTACGGGGCAGGTGTTGAGGTGACAAGCCCGCATCATAATACAACCCGAGGCCACCAATGGGGCAGTGGAGAATCCAAATTCTTCAGCACCCAATAGGCAAGCTACAGCAACATCGCGTCCGGTTTTCATTTGACCGTCGCATTCGAGAACAATACGCGAACGCAAATCGTTCATGACCAAGGTCTGTTGAGCTTCGGCAATACCGAGTTCCCATGGCAACCCGGCATGCTTGAGAGAAGTCAAAGGTGAGGCCCCTGTTCCTCCGTCAAAACCTGAAATCAGAATGACATCGGCTTTGGCTTTGGCGACACCGGCAGCGATGGTTCCTACACCAACTTCTGAAACGAGTTTTACATTGATTCTGGCTTCGCGGTTAGCGTTTTTGAGGTCATAAATCAATTGTGCCAAATCTTCAATGGAGTAGATGTCGTGGTGGGGTGGGGGAGAGATCAAACCTACATAGGGAGTAGAGTTCCTCACCGATGCGATATAGGGATTGACCTTGGGTCCGGGCAATTGCCCTCCCTCACCGGGTTTGGCACCCTGAGCCATTTTGATCTGAATTTCTTTGGCAGAACTCAGATAGTGACTGGATACTCCAAATCTTCCCGAAGCCACCTGTTTGATCGCACTGTTTTTCCAGTTACCATCCATATCGGGCTGGAATCTTTTGGGATCTTCCCCTCCTTCTCCTGAGTTACTTTTGGCGCCAATTCGATTCATGGCAATGGCCAAGTTCTCATGAGCTTCGGCACTGATGGATCCCAGAGACATGGCCCCTGTTTTAAAGCGCTTGACGATTTCTGTCCAAGGTTCAACCTCCTCTAGTGGGATGGGATCAAAGCTGGAAAATTCGAACATCCCCCTGAGGGTCATCAATTTTTCACTTTGTTCATTGATTAACTTGGAATAAACGCCATAGGTCTCAAATTTGTTTTGTCTAACTGCCTGTTGGAGTTTGGCAATACTGGCAGGATTCAACATGTGTTTTTCTCCATCTCTTCTCCAACGGTAGTCTCCTCCAATTTCAAGCGGCATTCCTGGAAGGTTTTCCTGGCTGTATGCTTTGTGGAAGCGTTTGTTGATTTCCTTCTCTATTTCATATAGACCAATTCCTTCAATACGGGTGGCGGTTTTACAGAAATAGGTTTCGATGAACTTTTCATTCAACCCCAATGCTTCGAAAATCTGAGCGCCACGATAAGAGTGTAGTGTGGAAATTCCAATTTTGTTCATTACTTTGACAATCCCCTTGGCGATGGCTTTATTGAAATTATCAATGGCTTTTTCAACAGAAATACCTTGGATGATATTGTTTTCTACTTGATGGGTAATGATTTCGTTGACCATGTAGGGGTTGATGGCACTGGCACCATATCCAAAGAGTAATGAAAAATGATGTGGTTCTCTGGGCTCGGCAGATTCTATGATGATGCCAAACATGGATCTCTTTTTGAGCCTCTTCAGCCCGTGATGGGCATGAGAGCAAGCCAATAGCATGGGGATAGGTGCCTTTTCCCGAGATACACCACGATCCGAAAGGATGATGATATTGGCGCCTTCGTCTACTGCTTTTTCGATGTCAACAATCATCTGCTCTAGGGCAACTTCCAGGCCATTGTGACCCTTGGCTACCTCATACAAGGTGTTGATGGAGACAGTTTTGTAGTCATTGTGCTTAATGTATTTTATTTTGTCCAAATCCTCGTTGGAAATAACGGGATTTTGGATTCTCAATTTTTTACATTGCTCAGGGACCACTTCAAAGATGTTGTAGTCACTACCAATGCTGAGACTGGTGTCGGTTACAATTTCCTCTCTGATACCGTCCAACGGAGGATTGGTTACCTGAGCAAAAAGTTGTTTGAAATAGTTGTAAATCAATTGGGGTCGGTCAGACAAAACCGCCAATGGGGTATCAGTTCCCATGGAACCAATGGCTTCCTTAGCATTGACACTCATGGGGTTGATGATGGTTTTCATATCCTCCTGAGTGTATCCGAAAAGACGCAGGCGCGTTTCGAAGTCTTCTTTTTCAACAGGCGTCTTGTTACCGGTGTAGGGGACTTCTTTGAGCTCTAATAAATTTTCATTCAGCCATTTTCGGTAAGGTTTTTTTCCGACGATCTCTTTTTTGATCTCACCATCTTCTATGATCCTGCCTTCGTCCATGTTGACAAGGAACATTCTTCCGGGTTCCAACCTTCCGTGTTTTTCGACATTATCAGGTTCGATGTCCAATACCCCGGCTTCGGAAGACATTACCACATAGCCGTCTTTGGTAACAGTGTAGCGGGAGGGCCTTAGACCATTACGGTCCAAAAGGGCTCCGATGTATTTTCCGTCGGTAAAAGGAATGGAAGCTGGACCATCCCAGGGTTCCATGATGCAAGCATTGTATTCATAAAATGCTTTTTTATCGTCGTCCATAGACAAATGTCTTTCCCATGCTTCAGGAACCATCATCATCATCACCTCGGGCAAAGATCTTCCGGTTGCCAACAATAATTCTACCGCCATGTCCATAGAGGAGGAATCGGATTTGCCCGGCAATACTACGGGCAATATTTTTTTGATGTCATCCCCAAAAGCATTGCTTTTAAACAGTTCTTCTCGGGTCTTCATTCGGCTGTAATTTCCTCTGAAGGTGTTGATCTCACCATTGTGACACATGTATCGGAATGGTTGTGCCAAGTCCCAGGTTGGGAAGGTATTGGTGGAAAACCTTTGGTGGACCAGAGCCAATCGGGTGACCACTAGGGGGTCGTTTAAGTCTTTGTAGTAGGCATTGATGTCTTCGGGGGTCAAAAGACCTTTGTATATCAAGGTATGGGTTGAAAAACTGGGGAGATAAAAGTAATTGGCTTGAGACAGTTTGGAGGCTTGAATTTGATGTTCAGCCACTTTTCTGGCAATGTAAAGCTTGGTGTTGAACTCCTGCTCTGAAAGCTCACTTTCACCTTTTCCAACAAAAATCTGGCGTACTTCGGGTTCTGTCTGAGCGGCTATTGCACCCACTTGACTTTGGTCTACAGGGACCTCTCTCCAACCCAAAATTTCTAACCCCTGTCTTTTTATTTCGGCTTCAAAGGTTTGGATGCAGAAATCCATTTGGTTTTCTTTTTGGGGGAGAAAAACCATACCCACTGCATATTCGTGAAATTCAGGGAGTTTAAAATCACACTTTTTAACAAAGAAATCATGAGGTATTTCGATCAATATTCCGGCTCCATCTCCAGTTTTTCCATCTGCACTTACCGCACCTCGATGTTCCAACTTAACAAGAATGTCCAGGGCTTTGTGTATAATGTCATTCGTTTTCTTTCCCTGAAGGCTACAAATAAAACCCGCACCACAGTTGTCGTGCTCATTTTCCGGAGAATATAATCCTTGCTTTTCTGGTAACATTAATCGGTTTTTTTAAATAAAGGACTTCAAAATTAAATGTTTAAAGTCTAAGGCCAAAAGTTTGTCAATTACAATAAGATACAATTATCAAATTACGATTTTAAGCTTTAAATTTTGCTAAATGTCTAATCAATTGTTCGATTTAATCATTTATTTTTAATATTTATTTTTTTAATTCTAAACAGAACCTCAACTTGTTTACCCAAGTAAATTCAAGTCATTACTACCTGATTGGCTGTATGTCGGGAACATCATTGGATGGAATCGATCTGGCCTATGTAAAGTTTACAAAAAGGGAAGCTTGGAGCTTTCAAATTTTAGCTTCAACCACTATTGATTACAGTGAAAACTGGAAAAAAAAGTTAAGTGAATCCCTTGATTTACCTCCGTTTGCGCTCGAAAAGCTCAATGTTGAATACACTGATTTTTTGGGAGGTGTCATCGGTGATTTTATCAGCAAAGAGAAAATAAAAGTGCTTGATGCAGTAGCCTCCCACGGTCATACTGTTTTTCATCAGCCCGAAAAAGGTTTGACCCTTCAAATAGGCAACTTGAGTCATTTGGCAGACCGCGTTGGATGGCCAGTTATCTGTGACTTCAGGGTTCAGGATATTGCTTTGGGGGGACAAGGTGCTCCATTGGTTCCTATGGGCGACCTAGTACTTTTCAGTAAGTATCAGGCTTGTGTAAATTTGGGTGGTTTTTCGAACATCAGTATATCCCAAAATCAATCGGTTCAGGCCTATGACATCTGTGCGGTCAACACCGTTCTAAATATCTTAGCCCAACGCCTTGATTTGCCTTATGATGCGGGAGGAAAAATTGCTGCTGAAGGAAAAATCATACCCGAATTTTTACAACAATTGGATCAAATTCATTTCTATTCCAAAAAACCACCAAAATCTTTGGGAATCGAATGGGTGCAGGAATGTATTTTGAGCATGCTAAAGGATTACCCCAATGCGGAAACACAAGATTTGTTGCATACCTACATCCTGCATATTGCTAAAGAGATAGCAAAATGTTTACCTGAAGAAGGCTCTGTACTTTTTACCGGAGGTGGGGCTTATAACACTTTTTTGGTGGAGGCCATTCAAAAAAGAACCAAAGCAAAAATAGTGGTACCCTCCCCCGATGTTGTCGATTATAAAGAAGCATTGATCTTTGCTTTTTTGGGTTTGATGAAATGGCAGGGTTCGATCAACTGTTTGGCCAGTGTCACTGGAGCTGAAAGAGATCATGCCAGCGGTAAAATATTTATTCCAAATTCACAGATTGGTTGAGATTATTTTTTACTTTGGAGGTCCAAAACATATTTTACCTAACGATTAACTCAAATCAATGGAGATTACACTCATCACCATCTTTGCACTAGGCTACTTAGCCATCACTCTGGAACACTCCCTCAAAATCGACAAATTAATACCCGCACTGGCCATGATGTCCATATTGTGGGCCTTAATATCTGTTTTTCATCTGCCTGTTTTTGAAGTAGATACCCTTTTGAAAGAACTCAAACCCAGTCATGTAGACGAGATTCTTTTACATCATCTGGGCAAAACCGCTGAGATTATCATTTTCTTGCTGGGTGCCATGACGATTGTAGAAATCATTGATTATTTCAATGGATTTGCTACCATCAAAAGTTTCATCAAAACAAAATCCAAAAAGGGTTTGCTACTCATCTTCTCTTTTTTGGCGTTCATTCTTTCAGCGATCATTGACAACCTTACCGCTACCATTGTTTTGATTACCATATTGCAAAAAGTCATCAAAGACCGCAATACCAGAATATGGTTTGCAGGTTTGATTATTATCGCGGCTAATGCCGGAGGGGCTTGGTCTCCCATAGGGGATGTGACAACTACCATGCTTTGGATAGGAAATAAAGTAACCACTGCCAAACTCATCATGTATCTGCTGATTCCCTCATTGGTTTGTATGGTGGTTCCTGTTTTACTTGCTTCCACCCTGCCGGCTTTCAAAGGAGACATAGCCGATGAGTTAGACGAAATAGACAGCGACACTCACAAATACGGAGCCCCTATGCTCTACATTGGGCTTTCTGCCATTGTTTTTGTTCCTGTATTCAAAACTTTGACCCATTTGCCTCCCTATGTGGGGATGATGCTTTCTCTGGCTGTTGTTGCCACTTTTGCGGAGTACTTTAGTAGTGCTAAATTTGGATTTACCTCAATAGATGGAGAACATGAGGAATACTCAAGTCACAGTCCTGTCCACAGTTCTCTGTCCAAGATAGAATTGCCCAGTATACTTTTCTTTTTGGGGATTTTATTGGCCGTTGCAGCACTAGAATCTTTGGGATTGTTGTTTGAATTTGCAGGTTCTCTCAAAACAGCTATACCCAATTCTGACATTGTGGTGATGCTATTGGGAATAGGGTCAGCAATAATTGATAATGTCCCATTGGTGGCCGCCAGTATGGGAATGTTTTCAGAAATGATGGATCACCCTCTTTGGCATTTTATAGCTTTTTCTGCGGGAACAGGAGGGAGTATGCTCATCATTGGCTCGGCAGCCGGTGTCGTGGCCATGGGAATGGAGCGGATTGATTTTTTTTGGTATCTGAAAAAAATTTCCTGGTTGGCCTTGGCAGGTTTCATAGCGGGGTCGCTTACTTTCATTTTAATGCGGGATTTTATTTTGTAGTGCGGTAAAATTTTTTTCGTCCACCATCGTTGTAATAATAAACCCTTGGCCTAATGATATTAATACAAAAAACTCCTCTTCAGACTGAAAAAACCCTCTCCCTAATAGAGCTGATCAAAGACGGTGGATTGGGAGGTCAATTGATCATTGGATTGCTTTTTCTTTTGTTGATCATTGTCATTTACATCTATTTTGAGCGATTATTTGCCATTAAATCTGCCTCCAAGATCAGTCCCAATTTTATGGCACAAATCAAAACCTATGTTTTGAACCATAAAATTGATGGGGCACAAGCCCTTTGTTTAAGTGAGAATAAACCCGTTGCCCGATTAATCGCCAAAGGGCTGTCGAGGATTGGCAGACCACTGGAAGACATCAGTACCACCATAGAAAATGCCGGCCGATTGGAGATTTATAAATTAGAGAAAAACGTCAGTATCTTGGCTACCATTGCAGGGGCTGCGCCCATGATTGGGTTTTTGGGTACTGTAATTGGTATGATTTTATCGATTTTTGAGATTTCAAATGCCGGTGGCAATATTGACATGCAACTTTTATCCAACGGACTTTATACTGCGATGACGACAACCGTTGCGGGTCTTATTGTGGGAATCGTTGGCTATATCACCTACAACCATTTGGTGGTAAAAACCAACAAAGTAGTTTATCAAATGGAAGCCACTTCCTTAGAGTTTTTCGATTTACTGAACGAACCTGCCTAAGATGAATCTAAAAGGAAGAAATAAGATCACACCGGAATTTAATATGTCCTCAATGACGGATATTGTTTTTCTGTTATTGATCTTTTTTATGATTGCCTCAACATTGGCCAAAAATCTGGACACTATTGATGTCAAACTACCTCAGGCTAAAGGTAAAACAGAAAATCGCAATACCGTATCCTTGACCATCAACAACCGTTCTCAGTTTTATTTGGATTCCAAACAAATTTCCAAAGGTCGAATTGAACAAGCCTTGATTGCAAAACTCAAGGGCTCCAGTGCTCCTGCCATTGTACTCAGGGCAGAGGAGAAGGTTCCTATAGATCAGGTGGTTTATGTAATGAATATTGCCAATCAAAACAGTATTAAAATTGTTTTGGCGGTAGATGCACCATGAAATATCTCAAAACACCACACGAAAAAAAATCGGCAGTCATCACCACTTTGATCACTGCACTGTTGATTCTTTTGTTTTATCTGCTGGGTTTAAAGTACTACGATCCTCCGATTAGTTTTGGAATGGAGGTGAATTTCGGTAATGCCTCACAGGGCATGGGCAAGACATTATCGCAACAACCCGTTGCTGCCAAAACCACCCCACAACCGACTCCAAAAAAAGCGACTCCAAAGGCAGCACCCAAGAAGGCAGCCCAACCCAAAGTGGCCACCCAAGAGAGCAGTGATGTCGCTGTTCCCGATAAAACCAAAAAAAAACAAAGCCCACCCGTAAAGGAAGTTCCCAAAAAAGTGGAGCCGCCCAAACCAAAAGTAGATCAGGCGACCAAGAATATTTTATCCAAGTTGGTCAATCAAAAAAAGACGCAGGAAAAAGCGGCTCAACAAGGAGAGGGCAATGACCAAGTACAGGGAGACAAGGGAAAAATCGAGGGCAACCCTTATGCCAACAGTTATTTCAATTTGGCCGGACCCGGTGGTATGGGCAAAGGATTTGGATTGAATGGGCGGCGGTTGGAGTCCCGAGGAAAAGTCACCCAACTTTGCAATCAAGAAGGTGTTGTGGTAGTCAGAATAACCGTAGACCGTAAAGGAAATGTAGTTCAAGCTGAGCCGGGGGTCAAGGGAACAACCAATACGCATCCCTGTTTACTTCAACCCGCCAGAGAAACCGCTCTGCTGCACAAATGGTTTCCCGATGCCAAAGCTCCTGCCCAACAAATCGGTTTTGTTGTGATTCAGTTCAAATTGGGAGAATAGATTGGAAAATTACGATTCCATTCTGGACTGGATGTTGTCTCAACTTCCGATGTATCAAAAAAAAGGAGCCCAAGCCTATCGTCCCGATTTGTCGCGTATGCAGGACTTTTGTGACTACCTCAATCAACCCCAAGACCGGATTAAAACCATCCATGTGGCCGGAACCAACGGAAAAGGATCAACGGCTCACATGATGGCCTCTGTACTCCAAGAACATGGACTTAAAGTAGGATTGTATACCTCCCCACATCTGAAAGATTTTAGGGAAAGAATCAAAATCAATGGTAAATGTATTGATAAACCATTTGTGGTGGATTTCGTTCTAAACCACCGCAGTTATTTTGAATCTCATTCACTGTCTTTTTTTGAGATGACTGTAGGATTGGCCTTTTCTTATTTTTCTGAAAAGAAAGTGGATATAGCAGTCATTGAGGTGGGAATGGGAGGCAGGTTAGACGGAACCAACCTGATCCAACCCGAGTTTTGTGTGATTACCAATATAGGCTGGGATCATATGCAATTTTTGGGAGACAGCCTGGCAGAGATTGCCGCCGAAAAAGCGGGTATCATCAAATCCAATACCCCTGTAATTATAGGTTTAACCCAAGCAGAAACTCAAGCTGTATTCAGGGAAAAAGCTCGGCAGTTAAACGCTGAAATCATCTTTGCAGATCAGGAGGAGGTAAGGAAGTACAGCTCCGATTTAAAGGGAATTTATCAGAGACAAAACATTCATACTGCAGTGGTTGGACTCAGCCATCTACAAGGGTTTAAACTCCATCCGGAAAAATTAAAAGTGGGTTTGATGAATGTGGTGGCCAATACCGGTATTCAGGGCAGATGGCAAGTTTTGAATGATGCGCCAATCATTGTTGCCGATGTGGCGCACAACAAGGAGGGGTTACAATACACCCTTCCCCAGATCGAATCTCATTCCTATGGTCAACTTCATTTGGTTTTGGGTTTTGTCAATGACAAGGCCGTTGGTGAAATACTCCGGCTTTTCCCCCATAGTGCTCGATTTTACTTATGCGCTCCCAAAATCCCAAGGGCCATGTCCATCGAAGATCTGGAACAGATTGCTCAGAATTTAGACCTCCATCATCAAATTTACCCCTCTGTTGATGCCGCTTATTCTGCCGCCAAAAACCAAGCACAGGCCAATGATTTTATCTATATAGGGGGGAGTACTTTTGTGGTGGCTGAGATTCTCTAAAATTCTGAGGATCAACCCGACAAACTTCTTAAATTTGCATACTATATTTAATAAAGATTTAATGAACCCATATGAATCCCTAGAGGCTTCAAATCCCGGCAATGGGAGTGCTGCAGAGTATGAATTTATTGGAGAATTGATCAAGCAATACACACCCGGAAATATTTTGGTTTTCAGTGTTGGAAAAGACAGTAGCCTCTGGTATTCCCTAAACGAAGGAGGAAACACCCTTTTTTTGGAGGACATAAGAAAGTGGATCAGGTTTAGCAGGAAAGTAAGTCCGGAAATCAATGTTTTAAAGGTGGGTTATTCGACCCGCAGAAAAAATTGGAAAAAACTTCTCGACCAGAATGATCGTCTGCAGATGAAATTACCCGATTACATCAAAAATACAGTTTGGGATGTAGTCTTTGTCGATGGACCTAGGGGATACAACGATAAAGTGCCGGGAAGAATGCAAAGTATTTATTCTGCAGCCCAACTCAAAGCACGTCATATTCTGGTACACGACTGCGATCGGGAAGTTGAAAAAACTTATTTTGAACACTATATTGGTCAACCCACGACCGTTATTGATAAATTATTTCACAGAGAAATGAATTTAAAATAGACTTGATTAAAAAGAAACCATATTAAGTTGTTTTTTTCTATATTTGCCCATCAAAATCGGGCGCGTAGCTCAGTTGGTTCAGAGCACTTGGTTTACACCCAAGGGGTCAGGGGTTCGAATCCCTTCGCGCCCACATTTTTAACCTCAACTTCTGGTTGGGGTTTTTATTTGGAAAAGATTTAACCCTTGCTAGCGCACGA
Source organism: Flavobacteriaceae bacterium (assembly GCA_041254175.1). Taxonomy (GTDB): domain Bacteria; phylum Bacteroidota; class Bacteroidia; order Flavobacteriales; family Flavobacteriaceae; genus UBA8316. The sequence continues at coordinate 42,846 of JBESZM010000048.1, forward strand.
AATCAAAGATTCGACCAAGTCAATCTTTCGTGTGGTAATGGGACAAAAGAGAAAGTAAAAATAAAATGTACGAATTTGAACACCGAACAAGGATTAACGAACGCTGATTTTAGATTTTTTTGCAAGAGCACCACTTCTTGCTAATTAAATTTCTTTAGATGCGAAATCGTACTTTTAACATTAATTTTATATTCATATAGATGAAGAAGGATCCAATAAATGTTTTTGGAGATTGGGCGCTGTCCGGCCGAGATGAGCGAATGGCCGAGGGTCATGCAGATTCTGTGAAAGCAATGCTTGAACTGGCAATAACTGATCAAAAAAAATTCAGTTTTTTGGATGTCGGCTGTGGCAATGGTTGGGTGGTGCGAAAATTGGCCAATCATCCAGAGTGCCAATATGCTGCTGGGGTTGACGGTTCAGAACACATGATTGCTAAAGCCCAATCTTTTGATAATACCGGCAATTATTTCTGTGAGGACATCAGACAATGGATGCCCGAAATGACTTTTGATGTGGTCCATTCCATGGAAGTTTTCTATTATGTAGAACAGCCCGATGCTTTGATTCAGAACATTTTTGATTTTTGGCTCAACCCTACAGGTAAACTCATCATGGGCATTGATTTCTATTATGAAAACACTTCCTGTCATACCTGGCAGGAGGATTGTGGGGTAAGCATTATGCAATTATTCCCAAAAAATACTTGGATCAATTTTTTTAAAAAGGCAGGTTTTAAAAACGTATCCTACCGCCATTTGGGAGTAAAAGAAGGTTGGGAAGGTACTTTGGTTGTAATGGGAGAAAAATAAACCCAAGCTAGTAAATAGCCTTTTTTTGGAGTGGATCACCAATAATAAACTTACGCTGAAAAAATTTATGCAGTGATACGGGCTGATTGATTTGGCTCTTTGCGACTATTTTTTTGAGCTAAAAATAGCATCCATTTTGTCGCGCTCTTCTTTTGCCAATTCTGGATCAACAAGAATTCTGCCACTGTGTTCGTCGGTAATGATTTTTTGACGGGAAGCGATTTCCATCTGAATCTGAGGAGGAATGGTGAAGTAGGATCCGCCTGATGCCCCTCTTTCGATGGCAACGATGGCCATTCCATTTTTAACGTTTTTTCTGATTTTTTGGTAGGCTTCAAAAAGATGGGATTCGATTTTACCTTGATACTCTGTGGCTTTTTTGGCCAGAATATTTTCTTCTTTTTCAGTTTCCTTGAGGATTTCGTCCAATTCTCCTTTTTTGGCTTTTAAATGTTTTTTGCGCTCGTTTAATTTTTCGTCGAGCTGGCCAATGGCTTCAAGTTTGAGCTCTTTTTTGGCGGCAAATTCTTTGATACGTTTTTCGGCCAACTGAATTTCGAGTTCTTGATACTCTTGTTCTTTTACAATAGAGTTGTATTCTCTATTGTTTCGAACATTTTTTAAGTTTTCCTCGTATTTTTTGAATTCTTCCTTGGCAACCTCAATGCTGTTTTTTTGTTCTTTGGTTTGAAAATCAAAGTCACTTACTTCCTGGTTGAAGTTCTCTAGTCTTTTTTCCAGGCCTGCGATCTCATTTTCAAGGTCTTCCACTTCGAGTGGTAATTCCCCCCTCACATTGCGAATTTCATCTACACGAGAATCAATAAGTTGTAAATCGTAAAGGGCTCTTAGTTTGTCTTCTACGGTTACCTCATTCTTTTTTGCCATCGGAAAAATACTTTACAGGGTTGGTTATCGATTTAGATAAAGCGATTGCAAAATTAGGCAATTTTTCGATAAGATGGTCGTGTATCAATTTTTTTGTGAAACGTTCTGTTTCGTAATGCCCGCCATCGACCAAAAGGATTTGATTTTCTGCTTGAAAAAAATCGTGGTATTTAAGGTCGGCAGTAACCAGTACATCTGCTTTTGTTTGTTTTGCATTGGGGATGGCAAAACTTCCCGATCCTCCCAGAACTGCTACTTTTTTTATTTTTCGATTGAGGAAGGGAGAGTGCCGCAGGAAGTTTGTTTCCAGTTTTTGTCCCAACCACTTCAAAAAATCTTCTTCTGTCATTTCTTCTTTTAATATTCCCACACTGCCCATACCGATTTCAGAATTTTGATTATCCAATTGATGAAGTTCGAAAGCAACCGCTTCATAAGGGTGATTTTCAAAAAGGGTTTGCAGTATTTTTTGTTCCAAGTGTTTTTGGAAAACCAAGTTGAGTTGAACTTCTTCGACTTCCTCACGTATCATTGGCTTGCCCAGGTAGGGTTTGGAATTTTCATTTCCTCTGAATGATCCTTTTCCCGGCGTGACAAAGCTACATTGGTCGTAATTGCCCATAGCTCCTGCACCGGCCTCATAGAGCTTTTCCAAGAGGGAATTAGCATTTTCTTTGGGGACATACACAGTCAATTGTTTTAAAGTGTTCTGTTGTGGAACCAGTACCTGAATATCGCTTAACTCCAATGCATTGGCTAAAGAGTGACTTACGCCTTTTTTGAGATTGTCCAGCGCCGTATGGATTGCATATATGGCAATGTCGTTTTTAATCGCTTTTGCCACCACACGTTCCACATATGTTTTTCCCGTTAATTTTTTTAAGCCCGAAAAAATAATGGGATGAAAGCATAGGATGAAATTGTGTTTTTTGGTTATTGCCTCATCGACTACATTTTCAAGTACGTCATGGGTAATCAGTATTCCAGTACATTCAGCTTCTGCCTTTCCAATCAGTAAACCTACATTATCAAAGTCTTCTGCATAGGCTGTTGGTGCCCATTGTTCCAGTATTGATATGATTTCCTGAATCTTCATTTCGATGCTATTCTTTGCAAATATAATATTATCTTTCTGGGACAGGAAAACCTCTGTTTTTACAATTCTACTAGGGGTTTTATTAAATTTGACAGAGTTATCGATAAATTGAAAATAGCACGCTTACTTCTTTTTCCATTCGGAATCTTCTATGGTTGTATCATGGCCATCAGGAATAAGCTGTTTGATTGGGGGATATTAGCCTCCAAAAATACTTTAATCAAGTCGATTGGTGTAGGAAATCTGGCCATGGGGGGAACCGGAAAATCGGTAGTGGTGATGTACCTCATCAAAATGCTTAAGGATCAACGTATTGCTACATTGAGCAGAGGTTATGGAAGAAAAACCAGCGGTTTGATCATTGCCGGTCCAAAAGAGAACCCCACAAGCCTGGGAGATGAACCGTTTCAGTTTTTTAAGCGTTATCCCGAGACGATTGTGGCGGTCTCTGAAAAAAGAACCCTTGGGATGAAAGCATTGGCAAAAATGGCTACTCCACCCAATTTTGTGGTCTTGGATGATGTGATGCAACACCGTTGGGTATGCCCTCAAATGATGATCATGACCTCCTCATTCCAGCGTCCTTATTTCAAAGATTTTGTTTTTCCTGCCGGGGATTTAAGAGAATTCAGATCGGGGGTCAGACGGGCTGATGTTTTGTTGGTCACAAGAACACCGGAGGATTTGTCCCTAAGACAAAAAGAAACGTTTTTAAAAAAAATTAAGATTAATGTTCCGGTCTTTTTCACCAAAATTCGTTATTCAGATGTGCTCATGCGGTCCGACAAATCCCTGGACTCGAGCGTATTGATGGGTGAGGATTTTTTACTGGTAACGGGAATTGCCGATACCCACCATTTGGTTACTCATTTGAAAAAAAAATACAAAACATTTGATCATATAAAGTTTAAAGATCATCACCATTATTCGCCCGCTGATGCACAAATGATCAATGATCGTGCTGAAAAAAAACTAATTATAACGACGGAAAAGGATTTCGCCAAACTCGAAAAAATCTTGAATAATACCAAGCTGTATTGTCTTAGGATTGAACTTGATTTTGTCTTTGAGGAAGAACAGCATCTTTTTGAAAAGATGATAAGAGCACTCTAGTGAACGTGTTTGTGTGCTTTGTAGGAGGATCGAACCAACGGACCGCTTTCTACATGTCTAAAACCTAAATCCTTAGCAACGGTTTCGTACTTTTTAAACGTGTCGGGTGAAATAAAGGATTTTACTGGTAAATGCTTTTTGCTGGGTTGAAGGTATTGACCAATGGTTACCACTTCTACTGATGCATTTCTAAGATCGTGCAAGGTCTCATATATTTCTTCTTCCTTTTCTCCCAGGCCTAGCATAATTCCAGACTTGGTACGATTGACCCCCATTTGTTTGAGGTATTGCAACACCTCTAAACTCTGGTCGTATTTGGCTTGAACCCTAACCTCTCTGGTCAATCTTCTGACGGTTTCGAGATTGTGTGAAACCACCTCGGGAGCAGCCTCTATGATACGATCAATATTGGTTTTGTTTCCTTGAAAATCAGGAATTAAAGTTTCTAGAGTGGTATTGGGATTCAATCGACGAACAGCTTTGATGGTCTCGTTCCAGATGATGGAACCCATATCTTTGAGATCATCCCGGTCTACGGATGTTATCACTGCATGTTTAATTTTCATGATCTTGATGGACTGTGCAACTTTTTCGGGCTCCTCCCAGTCCACATTTCCGGGTCTTCCGGTTTTGACTCCACAAAATCCGCAGGAACGGGTACAGATGTTTCCCAATATCATAAAAGTGGCGGTACCTTCAGCCCAGCATTCTCCCATATTGGGACAACTGCCTGAAGTGCAGATCGTATTGAGTTTATACTGATCTACCAGTCCTCTAAGTTCGGTGTATTTTTTTCCTGTAGGGAGTTTTACTCTAATCCATTTTGGTTTGCCAACACCCTTATTTTCTCTCTCTGCGATTTCCAAAACTTTTTTTTTCAAAGATACAAACTAAATTCAGAGACTCAAAAGGTAAACCCCGGTGAAACCGGTCAAGAAAATGATACCCAAAACACTGAGAATTTTAATTTTTTGAGAAGGACGATCTTTAATGGGCATATGCTTGCTGGTAATCAAACGATAATTTAGGATGGCGTAAAAAGGAGCTGTGATAAATGATAAAACAGTAGCAATTTGAACCAAAAGTCCCATTTCGGAAAGTAAAAAAAGAAAGATCAAGCAGGTACCCAGAGCCAAAATAGTGATCCAAAGCATATAAAAATCTTTATTTTTTTGTTGGAAAAGCAATTGAATGGTCTTAGACATAACCCTTGGAGATGCATCAAGTGTGGTAATGGTGGTGCTGATCATGGTGGTCAAGGCTGCAATTGCAATAACACCATACCACGCTTCACCTAAGTTTGAGGTATACAACTCTATTAATTGTCCTGCAAATTCGTTACCCTTGTTGGAGAATTCAATGCCAGAATCGAACATGACCATTGCCCCCAAGCCCACAAAACAAATCCCCAAAACGACAGTCGTTAAGTAACCAACATTAAAATCAAAAAGCCCCTCTTTAAGTGATAGTTTATTTTTTAAGTCATTCTTTTTTTCTAAAACCCATATGGAATGCCAAATGGATATGTCCATGGGTGCGGGCATCCAACCCATAAAAGCAATCACAAACAACAAACCGGCTCCCTCGGGAAATACTTGTGTAAATTCAAGTGAAGCATTGCCTTTTGTGGTGGCAATCATTACGGCCAGTACACTGCTTATGGTAAGGACAAGGACAATGGCTTTGATGACTTTATCCAAGAGTTGATAACGACCGATCAACAGTGTAATGTAACAGATGGCAGTCACTCCGACACTCCAGTAAATGATATCAGCACTCATGTTAAATAGGTTGGATGCCAATCCTGCTGTGACAATGGTTACGGCAGTTTGTATGGTAAACATGGTGGCCATATTGAGAAAAAAATAGAGCCACAAATAAATTTTCCCCAGTTTGTAATACCCATCCAGTAAACTTTCACCAGTAGCCAAGGCATATCGGGGACCAAACTGAAAAAAGGGGTATTTGAAAAGGTTGACCAAGAGCAATGCCCACAACAACCCCCAGCCGAAATCAGCCCCGGCGCGGGTCGACTGTACCAAATGGGAAACACCTATTGCTGCTCCAGCAAAAAGCAAGCCCGGACCTAATTTTTTTAACCTAGTCAGCATCTTCTTTTATTTTTTGACTCAGTAAATTTTTGGCCCTCAATAGCTTGACTTTAATTGTATTGATGGGTTGATCCATCATTTTACTGATTTCTTTGTAGGAAAGTCCATCAAAAAATCGGTATTGTAAAATTTTTCGATAATCTTGTTTAAGGGACTTGATCTTATCCAGCAAAGATTCCAAACTTTCGTTGGTGATCAAAATCTCTTCGGGGGAGGGGTGATCTTCTTTTGTGAAATCCTGAAGATCAGATGAGTAGGAAAGTGTTTTGAGGCTTATTTTGTTATTATTTTTTCTCAATAAATCATTGTAAATGTTTTTAGAGATGGTTAAGAGCCATGTTTTGAACTCGAATTGATCGTTGAAAGTGGAGATACGATCAAAGGCTCTTGCGAATGTGATAATCGAAACTTCTTCCGCCAAATCCTTATTTCCGGTTTTTTTCAGCTGAAAATTATAGAGATAGCTCCAATGATAATTAAAAAGTTCATTAAAAGCTTTTTGATCCTGAGCTTGTGCTTTTTGAATGACAAGTTTAACATTCTTCACATCGAGATTGAAAAAATAGGATTAGTTGTGCTGTGGATTTGTTCGACAATTCTGTTCCGAAGGCAATTTTCCGCAATAGCTACAAGTCTCGTTGTTTTTATTGAGAAAAGGACTTTGACTGGCACAAGTACCTGAAAATTCACCTCCTTTTTTTGCCCAAATTTTAATTGCAATTCCGGCAAAGGCAAGGGCCAACAAAGAGAAAGTGATAAGAAATAGCTTCATAAATTATGTTTCAAAATTAGCAAAAATAATCATCTCTCGGATGGCAGGGCTCAACTTATTAATTTGTAAGAATTTACGCACATTTAAATTATTGTTTCATTATACCAAATATTACTTTAAACGGACCACAATAATGTAAAAATACCCATTTATAACACAGTAACCTAGGATGAAGTCTTTTTGGGCGAAATTTGGATCAAACTCATTTGGCACCCAAATCTTAACTGTCATATGGATTGGGTGTCGTTAAAACTAAATTTATCATGAAAGCAAAAACACTTCTTGCCCAATAAAAATGGCGATCCGGTTCCCGTAAAAAAGGTGAGAATCAGAGAGGCGCTAAACTCGGCGGTTAAACTTAAAAACGATATCGATCAATATGTGAACTTGAGAAAAAACCATCATGTTTTGATCTACAAGGATGAGCACCATGATTTCAAAGAGGAAGTAGTGAGTTTTTGGGAAGCCATCAAAAGAAAAAAATCCGAAGTTCCTATTTATCAGTTACCCAATGAGTATTGTGAATGGATTACAGTCCTTCACATCAATGACATGTTTTTGTTGGATGTCCATAATATAGAAGATCCCATTGAAGATCAGCCCAAAGATTTTTTGATGAAGCATTTGTATAGGGTTCAAAAAATATCAAGCCATTTTTATGAATTTCGTCATGCGAATAATAATCAGCTTGATTCTACCGAATATCCCAATTATATCAGGATCAATAATTTTGGATCCAAAAAAACAGGATGGTTAACATACAATCCCATCAAAGTTGAAATAAGTCCTATCGGAGATATAACGGTTGTTGAAGAAAAAATAAACATCAAATACCCAAAAATTAACTTTATGAAGTGATCCCCCATAACTTAAAGAATAGAGAGTAGACAGCGTTCTATTTCTCCAACAACATTACAATTTCATTAAATAAATATAGTGTTGTGGTTTGATTGAATTTTTAAAGTTAGGGGGACACTCATAAATGTTTAAAATAAATAGTCACTTTCCCATAAAATCTTAAAAAAATAGTAGCCAAACAAGACTGTTACAGAAAACTTTAAGAATACCCCGGTTAAGAAACCGATCAATGACCCTGTAGCCGCTTTAAGTGCAGTGCGTTTGTCATTGGGGTCATGAATAAGTTCTCCAACAAAAGCTCCGGAAAAAGTTCCCAAGAAAATCCCTAAAGGGCCCAGAAATATTAATCCAACCAATAAGCCCAAAGTGGCACCAATAATACCTGATTTTGTTCCCCCAAACTTTTTGGCTCCAATGATCGGTATAAAGTAATCTAAAATAAATACCCCAATGGCAACTGAAAATGTAATCGCTAAAAAGGTGAAATCTGATGAGAGAAAAGAAGTTTGGTGTAAAATAAATAAGGCGACCCAGGCTGTTATCGGGCCAGGGATGACGGGGATAAAACTTCCAATCAACCCAAGGAAAATAAGTAAAATTCCAATGATAATAAGTGCTAAATCCATATTTAAATCTGAGGTTTTAATTCATTCTGTTCCTAAAAATAAAAATGTTTAAATAATAAATAGTTCAAAAGTTTGTATTTTTAAAATCCATTAATTTACCCACCATGGAAACAAAAAAATATTTAACACTACTTTTAATCCCTTTCTTAGTTATTCAATTGACTTCATGCGACTTATTTGAGTCGACTACTGTTTCGAGTAAGGAGATCAAAAAAGCATCAAGTTGGTCAAAAAAAGACCAAGCTCCCAGTTATCCTGAGTGTGAGTCCCTAGAAAAAGACGAACAATTGGAGTGTTTTCAAAACATCATTTCAGAGCGTTTGATGCTGTCAATCGCTGAAGCGAATTTGGTAGCCACCAATCCACTGGACGAAAGCGTTGTTTTAACCCTAAAAGTCGATAAGAAAGGTGTTTTCAGTTTGTTAGAGGCTGAAATTCCCAATCGTGTTATAGAAGTATTGCCTTATTTGGAATCTACCTTGCAGGATGCAGTTGCCAATTTACCTGAGGCACTTCCTGCAACCAAAACCAATGTAGGGGTCTATGTTGACACTCAATTCACCCTGCCGATCCAAATCAGGGCCCAGCCCATTGAATGAGTTTAGAAGATCAAATCATTTTGGGAATCGATCCTGGGACTACAATTATGGGGTTTGGATTGATAAGGGTTCAAAAAGGGGAAATGAAACTCATCCAAATGCATGAGCTTCAATTAAAAAAATACGACAATCATTATCTGAAACTTCAGCAAATTTTTGCAAGAACCCTAGGACTTATAGAAGAGTACCATCCTGATCAGATAGCAATTGAGGCTCCTTTCTTTGGTAAAAATGTTCAATCGATGCTCAAATTGGGTAGGGCGCAGGGTGTCGCTATGGCGGCTGGCTTGTATCGTGAAGTTCCCATTACTGAGTATTCTCCAAAAAAAATTAAAATGGCGATTACCGGAAATGGAAATGCTTCAAAGGAACAGGTGGCCAAAATGTTGCAAAGCCTTCTTAAAATTAAAGAAATGCCCAAGAATCTTGATGCCACTGACGGTTTGGCTGCTGCTGTTTGTCATTTTTTCAATCAGGGTCGGCCCGAAAAAACAAAAACCTACACCGGTTGGCAGGCCTATGTCAATCAAAATCCCAAAAAAATTAAATCAGGTTGATGGCAGGTATATATTTTCATTTTCCTTTTTGCCGTCAAGCTTGTCATTACTGTAATTTTCACTTCTCTACACAATTGAAGTATCAAGACGAAATGCTTCAAGCTTTCAAAAAGGAGATTGAATTGAGAACCGAAGAATGGCCTGAAGAGCTTGAAAGTATTTATTTTGGTGGAGGCTCTCCCTCCTTATTGTCTCCAAAGTCGGTTGAGCAATTGATCAATTTGGTGATTAAAAAAATTAATCTTCGCCACGGTATTGAAATTACCATAGAGGTCAATCCCGATGATGTTACTTTTGAATATTTGGAAGCCTTGTCTTCCATTGGGATCAATCGCTTAAGTATCGGTATTCAGTCATTCTTAGACCGCGAATTGAAGTTGATGAACCGGATTCACAATGCTGATCAAGCTGTCAAAACCATTGAGTGGACGGCACAGCTTTTTCAAAACTTTTCAGTAGATCTAATTTATGGGACACCTTCGAGTGATCTTTTCAGTTGGAAAAAAAATTTGAATCAAGCTTTGTCTTTTGATATTCCCCATCTTTCGAGTTATGCGCTCACGGTTGAACCTAAAACGGTATTGGCGCATCAGGTGAAAAACAAAAAGGTGCGTCTTTTGGATGAAGAGTGGGTAAAGTTACAATATGATTGGATGGTCAATAGGATGGAGGAAGCAGGTTATGAAAATTATGAATTTTCTAATTTTAGCAAACCGGGTTTTCATGCTGTGAACAATGCCAATTATTGGAAAGGAAAAGCTTATATGGGAATTGGCCCTGCAGCCCATAGTTATGATGGAAAAAGGAAAAGAAGTTGGAACCCGTCAAATAATATAAAATATTTAAAGTCGATTCAACAGGGTATTTTACCCGCCCAATTTGAAAATTTAAATGCCCATGAGGCTTTTAATGAGTATTTGATGACGGGTTTGAGAACCTCCTGGGGGGTTTCGTTACAAAAAATCAATGAAACATTTGGCAAACACTATTCCAATTATCTTGAAAAGCAGGTGGAAAATCATCTGATTGATCAAAGACTCTATTGGGATGGGGACGCACTCAAAGTTTCAAAAAGCGCTAAATTTCTGACAGACGGCATTGCCTCAGATCTATTTTTGCTCAAAAACTAAAGTTTTATTGATCCTTGGTATAAATCATAAAAATAAGGGTGAAAAAGCGTAATGGTTTCGATGCCCTTGAAAAAGTTGTCTATCCCGTAGTGCTCGTTGGGGGAGTGAATTGCATCGCTGTCTAAACCAAAACCCATGAGTAAAGTTTTAGTTCCTAAAACTTTTTCGAACATGGGAACAATAGGAATGCTCCCACCATCTCTCTTGGCGTGAGGAACCACCCCAAAAACATCATTGTAGGCTTTTTCAGCGGCCTTGTAGGCCAAAGAGTCGGTAGGTGTGACATAGGCATTGCCGCCATGATGGGTAGTGACTTCAACTGTTACTCCTTTGGGTGCAATTTTTTTAAAATGCTTTTCAAACAACCCACTGATGTTTTGCCAATCTTGATGGGGTACCAATCTCATAGAGATTTTGGCGTGGGCCTTACTGGGGATTACCGTTTTGGCTCCTTCGCCGGTGTAACCGCCCCATATTCCATTGACATCAAGTGTGGGACGGATTGATCTGCGATCCAGTGTGGAGAATCCTTTTTCACCCATCACAGCATCGATTCCGATAGAGGATTTAAAACTCTTTTCATCTGTAGCGTTCTCATTCATTTTCCTGCGTTCCGATTCAGAAATTTCTTCAACTTGATCGTAAAACCCTGGAATATTTACCCTTTTATTTTCATCGTGGAGGGAGGCAATCATATCGCACAATACATTGATTGGATTGGCTACTGTTCCGCCATATAGGCCAGAATGTAAATCCCTATTGGGACCGGTTACCGTGACTTCCATATAGCTCAATCCCCTCAACCCGGTGGTAATCGCTGGATTTTTGATACTATTGATTCCTGTATCGGAGATGAGTATGATGTCCGATTGCAGCATGCTTTTATGATCGGTAATGAATTTTTCCAAGTGATCGCTCCCCACTTCTTCTTCACCTTCAATTACAAATTTGATATTGTTTTTCAGTGTGTTGTTTTTCATTAAAAGTTCAATCGCTTTGATATGCATCAACATTTGTCCTTTATCATCACACGCACCTCTGGCAAAAATTGCTCCCTTGGGATGCAATTCAGTTTTTTTAATGATGGGTTTAAAAGGAGGACTCTCCCAAAGATCAAGCGGATCGGGTGGCTGAACATCATAATGGCCATAGACCAATACCGTTGGAGCTTTTTCTGACACGAATATTTCTCCATAAACTACAGGGTGGCCTTCCGTTTCATAGATTTGAACCGAAGAACAGCCGATATCATTGAGTGCGTTTTCAATCCATTCTGCTGTTTTTTTTACATCCTGCTTGTAATGGGGGTCAGCACTTATGGAGGGAATTTTAAGCAATTCGATGAGCTGTTCAATAAAAATATCCTTTTGATTCTGGAGTTCTTTTTTCATGATTTTTTATAACATTATAAATGTACAAAACATTGTTTCTTTTTCTTTTGGCTGAAAAATTATTTTAAGAAAACTTGATTATATTTGTGCTCGTTTTACCAAGCGGGTGTGGTGAAATTGGTAGACACGCTAGATTTAGGATCTAGTGCTTCACGGCGTGGGGGTTCGAGTCCCTTCACCCGCACAAAAAAAACCTCTATTTTAAATAGAGGTTTTTTATGCTTTAATATTAATCGTACTTCCTGCGAAATCTTATGGTAAGATTAATCACTTGGAAAATCTAGGTGTTGATTACCCGATTATGCCTTAATGATGATAATTTGGGCTTGAGCATGAATGGCATTATTTTCCTTTGCATGTTCCATAATATCTTTTCCCTCATCGCAAAGGGGTTCAATCAACATGGCTCCGTAGGTGGCCAATAATAAAATCATTTCTGCCTTGTCGTGGATGGCTGCATGAATAATTAATGGCTTACCATTGACCTTCATTCTGGGGCTGATTATACCTGACTGAAGTAGTTTCTCTATGTACTCATAGTTTTCTGTCTGAATGGCCGTAAGTGCCTTTTCTTCTATGAGTTCTAATTTTTCTTCTAAAGCTTCAATGGACAGGCTGTCTTTGGGAACCAATACTTCGGTAGCACTTAATGTAGTTAAGGAGATCAAGAATGCGGAGAGTAAAAATTTTTTCATTTTGAGTACTATTTATTTTTGATTCAAAGATATTGACGAAACAGTAATAATTATTCATTTTAATTACCTTAGTTATGTACAAAATTATCTTTAATAATAATAATACGTAATTTAATGTTAAAATTAATCATTATTGTCATTTACCATTAAAGTAATTTTAACTTTTATTAAAAAAACCGTGCTATTTCTGTTAAAAATTAATAATGGGTAGTATTTCTCTGAAGTTAGTGTATTCCAAAAAGTCTTTTATTGAGATCTCGGGATTTGGAGGGTCCTGATTAAATGGGCAGTTTAAATCAATCAACGAAAGTTTAAGAAATCAAAGGATGCGCTTTAGACTTAGAACTAATTTCTGAATTTGTAACGACCTCGTCTTTATGTATGGTGAGTTTATTTGATAGATCTGTTGACTCTAAAATAATCTAATTTGATGTCATCCAAACCGTCCTTATCAAAAGGATATTCCATTTGATCTTGAATGTTGTAGAGAGAAATGAGAATAAACTCACTGAGAATGATTACAAAATAAGTCAATCCTACAGGGTTCTCCAATCCGATTTTGTTGATGATGGTGGGGGTGTAAATCACGGGAAACATATAGATAAAAATCAAACAATAGGCTTTCAAACTGATCGGAGTCCTGTGGGTATGAATGGCAATAAGATTTTCCTGTGAAACATGGACATCTCTTATGAATCTAAAAATCTTTTGCTTGACACCTCCAGACAATTCTTCGTTGTATTTTTCAATAAACTGGTAAATTAATGCTGTTTTGGCATCAATTTTATCTGTATTGTAGTTGGATTGAGAAAGGTGATCTAAAAAGGAGTTGGAAAGATCGTCTAAAATTTTTGTGATTTCTTTTTTTGCATCTTCATTAAGTTTAGTACTGTTCATGAAAAAATAGGAAATGGTTTTGATAGCACCCCTGTGCAAACTCAAGAACTCCAGGGCCTTTTCTCTGCGTTTGAATGCCCCCCTAATGGCAAAAACCAGAGGGAATATGATCGCAATACTTATCAAGGTCAGATCGATATTATAAATAATTTCAAAATTATAAGCACAAAAAGGCACTAGTAATGAGAGCAATAGTGTTATTAGCGTACGGTGGTTGATGATGGACAAATATCTTATCACAAATTTTAGTATTTTAGTTAAAACTATTAACTATATTATGAATAAGCAAATGTTTTTTTTTCTGGCGCTTTTGGTTGTGTCTTCTCTTTGTGCTCAGGTCGAACTGAAATCGGATCAATTATTTGAAAATCAGGATCCATTAAAAATCAAATTAAGTTACTCCAACAAAGTGATTCGACTTGAAACGGATGATACCACATATGTTAAAACCAATATGTCGTATTGGAATAATAATAAATGGAATGATCTCGAAGTTTCTTTAAGAGCCAGAGGTAATTTTAGGAGGTCTAAGTGCTATTTTCCACCCATTAAGATGAAAATTAAAAAATCTAAAGCGGAAGGCTCCTTGTTTGAAGGAAATAAAAACTTAAAATTGGTTGTTCCCTGCTTACTTCAGGACGAAAAAAATGACAACATCGTTCAGGAGTTTATTGCTTATAAGTTTTATGAAAAAATATCTCCCTATCACTTCAAAACTCGAATGGTTGAAATTGAGTTCTTAGAAGTCAAAAAAAACAAGACAATCGTTCATAACCTCAAAGGATTTTTAATAGAGGACGACAAGCGTGTTGCCGATCGATTTGAAGGAAAATCTTTTAAAAGATACATTCATCCCAAAGCCATGGATGACATGACATCCATCCAAAATTCTATGTTCCAATTTATGATAGGAAACACGGATTTTTCTGTTGCTTATCAACACAATGGAAAATTGCTTTATGCGAATAAAAAAATCTATCCATTGCCCTATGATTTTGATTTGTGTGGTTTAGTAGATGCCAGCTATGCCATCGTAAACAGCCGATTGGGAATCAAATCTGTCAAAGACAGAAAATATCGAGGTTTTAAAAGAGATGAATCCATGGTTTACGAAGTCAGGGATCAATTATTGGGAAAGAAGTCAGAATTTTTTCAAATCGTTGATGCTCAAGAATCCAAATTTGAGTTAAGCGCTGAATTTGAGAGTACCAAAGAATTCCTGACAAGTTTTTTTGGAATTTTGGAAGATAAAGCAACCTTTGAAAAAGAGGTGATTCAAAATATGAGAACGAAGTAGTATTAATTTACACCCAAAGCTTCTATCATTTTATGGAAGATTTGGGTATTGTCATAAATTCCTCCGAAAAGTTCTGAAAACTTTCCATAGCTAAAAACGGGAACCATTGTGGCACTATGCCCTCCCGTGTTAAAGCCAGCAACGATTTCATAACCTTTTGTTTTTCCCATAGTAATCGCCAGTCCTCCTGTTTCGTGGTCGGCTGTTACGATCACCAAAGTATTGGAATTGTTTTTTGCAAAATTTAGTGCCACCTCAATGGCGCTGTTGAACTCTATAAACTCAGAGGTAATGTATTCAATGTCATTGGCGTGACCTCCCCAGTCGATCTGGGAGCCCTCTACCATAAGGAAAAAAGGTTCTTTACGGTTATCCAATTTATCTAAGGTTGCCGTCAGATACTTGGCCAATAAAGGGGCTCTGCCATCGATGATAGATGGGGGTTCGTCATTATAGGTAAAAAAACCAATTCGGTCAACATCCGATTTTTTATAGGCATTGAAGTTTTTGACCACATCTACCTTATCCATTTCTTTGATAAGGTTTCTGTTGTCTTCTCTTTTGTTAAAATATTTTTTTCCTCCCCCAATGAAATAGTCTACATTACTTTCACTCAGCTGAAGAGCAATTTCTTCATATTTTTTTCGGGAATCAATATTTGCATAAAAAGAAGCTGGGGTTGCATGAACAATACTTGAATTGGCAATCAGTCCAGTATTATACCCATTGTCTTCACAAATTTCTAATACAGATTCAAGTTTTTGATTTCTTGAGCTGATTCCAAGAACACCATTATAAGTTTTTTCTCCACAGGCCATGGCGGTTCCGCTGGCAGCAGAGTCCGTAACCAAACTATTTATTGCATGGGTTTTGGAAAGTCCAATGATAGAAAAATCTTCCAAAACAGTTTGATTGTTATTGGCATACATTCCTGCCGATATTTGACTTAAGCCCATTCCGTCTCCAATCAACAGAATGACATTAAGAGGGCTATCCGCTGTTTGTTGGGTCTGAGCAATGACTAATAGGGGAAAGAATAAGGTTAATAATGTTTTCCTCATAATTTAAGCTTGAAAGTAAATATAGATAAATTGTAAATTTATTCAGTACTATGTTTTTTAATTGTTTCAGTTATGTATTGACTCGCACCCTTCCCTGATGCGACATAATTTTGATTGATTTCTCCCATTTGCTCAACTAATTTTTTATCGTTTAACAATGCGTTTGATATTTTTTCAAATTCATCTGAAGATTTCACGCTCCTAATTCCTCCTTTTTTTTCCAATAAGACAGCTTCCTGAAACTTACCAAAATACTTTCCAATGACAACAGGAATACCATAGGCTGCGGGTTCTAAGGTGTTGTGTAAACCACTTTTTTTCATTCCCCCACCCACATAGGCAAATTTTGCATAGCGATAAATCTTGGCCAATTGACCAATGGTATCCACTATCATCACAGCTTTGTCAGCGGCCTTCTCTTCATCAAAATTACTCCACTTGGTATAGGGGATCCCAATCCGTTTCTCTAAGTTTTCAATGGACTGCTTCGAAACCTCGTGAGGGGCGATGATAATTTTAATGGGGGTGGTTTTTTTTAGAAAAGTATCCATTAATTCGTAATCCTCAGGCCAAGTGCTACCGGCAACAAAACACTCTTGATTATTAAGAAATTTTTCAATGATCTCCACCCTCTTGTGATTTTGGGTCAGATCGTATACGCGATCCAATCGGGTGTCTCCACTGATGCTAACCTGATCAATACCGATTGAGTTCAATAGTTTTTTCGATTCATCGTTTTGGACAAAAAAGTGTTTTACCCCATAGAGGATTTTCCTGTAGGCCTTTCCATAGCTTTTAAAAAACAATTGCTTTGGTCGAAAAATACTTGAGACAGAATAGACTGGAATTTTTCTTTTGGAGAGTCCGTAGAAATAATTCAGCCAGAATTCATACTTTACAAATACAGCTCTTTTGATGTTACAAAAATCAAGAAATTGGTTAACGTTTTTGGTCGTGTCCCATGGCAAATAGCAAATACAGTCTGCAGTGTTAAAGTTTTTTTGAACTTCATAACCCGATGGTGAAAAAAAAGTAAGTAAAATTTTATGCTCAGCAAAAGTCTGTTTGTATTCCATTATTAATGGTCGTGCTTGTTCAAACTCACCCAATGAAGCCACATGAAACCACACCCAATTGCCTTGGTCGACTCCTTTGGATTTTAAATGATCGAAAACTGCTTTTCGTCCTTCAATAAAAAGACGGAGCTTGTTAGAAAACAATCCCAAAAACTTTAATATGGGATAGCAGAGATTCAAAATTAGATTGTAAGTGATACGAAACAACATTAAATCAAAAATAGTTTTTAATATCAATTGCGTAAAGCAGATTCCTTTTTTTAATTTTGTGAGGTAATAAAAATTATGAAGAAGATCGAAATGGTTGACCTCAAAGGTCAGTATGAGCTTATTAAAGACCGGGTTAATCAGTCTGTTTTGGAAACCATCGAATCCACAATGTTTATTAATGGTCCCAAGGTAAAAAGTTTTCAAGATCACCTTGAGAAATATCTGGATGTAAAACATGTCATTCCCTGCGCCAATGGAACAGATGCGCTTCAGATTGCCTTGATGGGCTTGGGGTTGAAACCGGGCGACGAAGTCATCACGGCCGATTTTACCTTTGCTGCTACCGTTGAAGTTATTTTCCTTTTGGGACTGACACCTGTTTTGGTAGATGTAGATCCCAAAACATTCAATATCGATATTGCTTCAATAGAAAAAGTGATCGGCCCCAAAACAAAAGCCATTATTCCGGTTCATTTGTTTGGTCAAGCTGCTGATATGGAGGAAATCTTAGCCTTGGCTAAAAAAAATAACCTGTATGTTGTTGAGGACAACGCTCAATCCATAGGAGCGAATTATACATTTTCTGACGGAAGTAAAAAGAAAACGGGAACCTTGGGCCATATAGGAACGACTTCTTTTTTTCCTTCCAAGAATTTAGGAGCCTATGGAGATGGAGGTGCTATTTTCACCAATGATGATGAGTTGGCGCATACCATTAGAGGAATGGTCAATCATGGAATGTATATCAGGTATCAGCACGATGTAGTTGGGGTGAATTCACGCTTGGACTCAGTACAAGCAGCCATACTTGATATAAAATTGAATTACCTTGACTTTTACAATGAATCCAGAAAGGCAGCCGCTCTAAAATACAACCAGCATTTGGCCGATCATCCCAAATTGGTTACTCCCTTTAGAAAAGGAGATTGTGACACCCACGTTTATCATCAGTATACTTTAAAGGTAATTGACGGGGATCGAGATGGTTTGGTTAAGCACCTCAATGAGAAAGGTATCCCCTGTGGAGTCTATTATCCCATTCCTTTGCATTTACAAAAGGCATATACCAGTGAACACTACAAGGCCGATGATTTTAAAGTAACACTCGAAATCGTAGACCAGGTGATTTCTTTGCCTATGCACACAGAATTGGCTGACGATCAAATTAATTTCATTACCGATACCGTCAAGTCATTTTTGGTTTAGTCCTTAAATTTCTGCACTGGAAACCGATACTTCCGGAGAGATTTTCCGAACTAAACCCTGTAAAACTTTTCCGGGTCCCACTTCAACGAAATTTGTAATTCCTGATTCAATCATTGCATTTATACTTTGTGTCCATCTGACGGGGGCCGTCAATTGTGCGATCAGATTTTTCTGGATTTCTATGGGATCGTCAACCGCCACGACTGGGGTGTTTTGATAAATAGGGCATAGTGGAGCAGAAAAATTTGTGGAATCAATGGCGTTGGCGAGTTCAGTTCTAGCAGGTTCCATCAAAGGAGAGTGGAATGCTCCACCCACCGGCAAAACCAAAGCTCTTCTGGCACCTGCTGCTTTTAAATCTTCACAAGCCGATTCTATGGCATCTACACTGCCCGAGATAACCAGTTGTCCAGGACAATTGTAATTGGCTGCAACCACCACTCCTGAGGTCTGTTGGCAAATTTCTTCAACTTTGTTGTCTTCCAATCCCAAGACAGCAGCCATCGTTCCTTTACTTAGATTACAGGCTTTTTGCATGGCCTCTGCTCTTTGAGAAACCAATTTCAACCCCGATTCAAAATCAATGGCTCCGGCAGCCGTTAGGGCTGAAAATTCTCCCAATGAGTGCCCTGCTACTGCATCGGGCTGAAAATCACTACCCATCACTTTTGCTGTGATAACAGAATGGAGATAAATGGCAGGTTGGGTTACCCTGGTTTGCTGAAGGTCTTCTTTGCTCCCCTCCAAGAGTATGGTCGAAAGGTCAAACCCCAAGATCTCGTCCGAGGCTTGAAACATCTCTTTGGCCATTTCGAATCGATCAAATAGATCTTTTCCCATGCCGGGAAATTGCGAGCCTTGTCCAGGAAATAGATATGCTTTCATAATCGATTTATATTTTAGTATAGGTAATAAAAGAGTATTCAAAATCGGGATGACTCATGCGCTCCTCCTTTTCGACGGACCATTTTTTTAAATCGATTTCTGGAAAAAACACATCTCCCTCAAATTGGGAATGAATTCTTGTTAACTCAATCACATCGGCCAATTCAATTGCTTGCTCATAAACTTGTCCACCACCAATCACAAAAGGCTGTTCGTCTTCTTTTGCACATTCAATGGCTGCTTCCAGACTGTGACAAACAGTGATTCCCTCTTTGGAATAATTCTGGTTTCGCGTCACCACTATATTATGACGGTTGGGCAATGCCTTGGGCAAGGATTCGAAAGTTTTCCTTCCCATGATGATGGCATGGCCTGTGGTCAAACGTTTAAAACGCTTGAGGTCTTCTGGTAAATGCCAGATCAATTGATTGTCTTTTCCCAAAACACTATTCTCATCAATGGCAGCTATTAGGGTGACTTTAGATACTTTTGATGATTTGCTGGGCTTGTAAGCATCAGCTGTTTTAGCGTCTTTTATACTTTCAGAATTCATAAAAATTACAGGGGAGTTGTTTTGATTTTGGACTTAAAAAAGGAAATAAATGTCAAAATATATTGAAATAGACTAATTTTGGACAAATGTACGTTTTCTAATTTATTTATGACTCTCCATTACGATTTCCCAGCACTGAAATCATGTACATATTTGAACACTGCATATGTGGGGTTGATTTCCCAGTCATTGTTCGACTACAGAACAGCTTATGAAAAAAACCATCTGCTGAATGCAGATCAATATAAAATCGATGCCTATGATCGTTTGGATCAGACGCATCAAGCCATTTCGCGTTTTATAGGTTCCAAAAAAGAGCAAACATATTTCGTATCAAATTTTTCTGTAGGAATAAGATTTGTTTTAGACAGCCTTGCCAAGGGAAGTAATGTTTTGTACCTAAAAGACGATTACCATTCACTTGTTGATGCGGTTGAAGAAAGGGATTTCAATCATTTTAGTCTGTTCATTGACGAGCAATTGGAGGAAAAAATCGAGCTTGCTTTATCTCAAAATAGTTTTCATGCCTTGGTAATCAGTATCGTTCAGTTTACCCATGGTTTTAAAATCGATTTTGATTTTTTAGTTCAGCTCAAAGAAAAACACCCTCAATTGCTTATCATAGGAGATGCAACCCAACACATTGGGGCAGATCTTTTTGATTTTAACGCCTCACCTTTTGATGCGGTAGTTTGCAGTGGATACAAGTGGTTGTTGGCGGGTTTTGGTAATGGTTTTATTGCCTTATCAGATCAATTTTTTGAGGAGACAAAGAGGAGTCGTGAAGATTTTCAACACAAGGTATTTTCAGGACATTTTAATATATTGGGTGCAGCGTCACTGGTTTTTGCATTGGATTATTTGGAGGCCAATGATTTTGAAAAACTGGTTCAAACAAATAAAGTACTTAGTGAAAAATTAAGAAATGAACTCATCAAAATTGGGTGGATACCCGAGTACCACCAGCGCAAACCTCAGAGCACTATCGTTAGCATTCCCACCGAGGAGGCTGTGCTGAAACAATTGGAAAAACAAGGGGTTAGGGCATCATACAGGGGCAAATACCTTCGATTTTCAATTCATTTTTACAACTCTACTCAGGAAATTGAAAAATTAACCGGTCTTATAAAGCAATTGATTGCAGTTTGATTTATACGGCAACTTTACCACGAATCAGTGGGTGTGGATCATATCCATTGAGTGTAAAATCCTCGTATTTAAAATCAAAAACATCCTTGATCTTTGGGTTTAGGATCATTTGAGGGAGTGGCCTCGGACTTCGACTGAGTTGCTCCTCTAGTTGCTCGTGATGATTGGAGTAAATATGAACATCTCCAAAGGTATGGACAAAAGTGCCGGGTTTCAGATCACAGACTTGGGCCACCATCAAATTCAGAAGCGCATAGGATGCAATATTAAAGGGAACCCCCAAAAACAAATCTGCACTCCTCTGGTACAGTTGGCAAGAGAGCTTTCCCTCAGCGACATAAAACTGAAAGAAAGCATGGCAGGGGGGGAGAGCGGCTTTGTGATTGGCTACATTCTCTGAAAAAGACACAGAAGTGTCGGGCATCACACTGGGATTCCAAGCCGAAACCAGCATTCTTCTGCTGTCCGGATTGGTTTTCAAAGTTTCTATAACTGCTTTGATTTGATCAATCCCTTCATCATTCCAGTTCCTCCATTGGTGACCGTAAACAGGGCCTAAATCTCCGTTTTCATCTGCCCATTCATTCCATATTCTTACACCATTCTCTGTTAAATAGTTGATATTGGTATCCCCTTTCAAGAACCATAAAAGTTCGTGAATAACAGATTTTACATGGATTTTTTTGGTGGTAACCAATGGGAATCCATCGGCTAAATCAAACCGCATTTGATAGCCAAAAACACTTTTTGTTCCCGTTCCGGTCCGATCTGTTTTGCTTACGCCATGATCCTGAATGAACTTGACCAAATTTAAATATTGTTGCATGTTTTTGAAGATATAAAATCAAAAATAAGTCATGCTGAGATTCCAATCTTTGGAAATAGAAATAGTTTTCAAAAAAAGATTAACAGTCATTTTTTTGACTCTCTTTTTGAAATTTCGTCCCTAATCTTTACGGCCTTTTCATAATCCTCAAGGTTGACCAATTTGTTCAACAATGATTTAAGTTTTGTAAGAGAAAGTTTCTTTAAATCATCGGGAACGGCTTTTTGTTTGCTTTGTTCCTCAACAAAATTTTGAATCCAGTTTTCACTTCCTGTGTTTTTTTGGTCGTCTTTTATGGTACTCTCATCAAATCCAGCTTGTTTGAGAATGGAGTCGTAAATAAAAATGGGGGTTCCAAATCTCAAGGCCATAGCAATGGCATCGGAAGTTCTTGCATCAATGATCTCTTCAATTTTATCTCTTTCGCAAATCAAACTGGAGTAAAATACCCCATCTACCAATTTGTGAATGATCACCTGTTTGATGTAAATACTGAACCTTTCGGCAAAGTTTTTAAAAAGATCGTGGGTCAAGGGCCGTTTGGGTTTTAGTTCCTTTTCCAAAGCAATGGCAATGGATTGAGCTTCAAACCCACCAATGATGATGGGCAATCTTCTGTTTCCGTCCACCTCACTCAAAATAAGTGCATAGGCACCTGTTTGTGTCTCGCTGTAGGAAATGCCCTTAATGTTTAATTGAATTAATTTCATAGTCTCATTCAATACCAAATTAGTAAAATTATCAAGCAATTCAAGATAAAATAATGGTTTTTGTATCCATTTTAACTGAAAATTCTGAATGCGATATCCACTTATCCGTTAGCATTTAATTAAATTTGTGCTGCAAAAAATATTTTAATGAAAACGATTCAATTCAGAGAGGCCATTTGTCAGGCCATGTCGGAAGAAATGCGGAGGGATGAAACCATCTATTTGATGGGAGAAGAGGTAGCCGAATACAATGGTGCTTATAAGGCCTCTAAAGGGATGCTCGACGAATTTGGCGATAAACGTGTGATTGACACTCCTATCTCCGAATTGGGTTTTGCCGGAATTGGTGTGGGTTCGACCATGACTGGAAACCGTCCCATTATCGAATTCATGACCTTTAATTTTGCGTTGGTGGGGATAGACCAGATCATCAATAATGCAGCAAAGATTCGCCAGATGTCAGGGGGACAATTTCCCTGCCCCATAGTATTTAGAGGCCCCACAGCATCTGCAGGTCAATTGGCCGCTACACACTCTCAAGCTTTTGAAAGTTGGTATGCCAACTGTCCCGGACTAAAAGTAATTGTTCCCTCTAACCCATACGATGCCAAAGGTCTATTGAAGTCTGCCATCAGAGATGAAGATCCCGTAATTTTTATGGAGTCAGAACAAATGTATGGAGATAAAGGGGAAGTCCCTGAGGGGGAATACACCCTTCCCATAGGTGTTGCAGATATTAAAAGAGAAGGAAAAGACGTCACCATAGTATCTTTTGGTAAAATCATTAAAGTTGCCTATGCTGCTGCCGAGACCTTGTCGAAAGAAGGTATTGAATGTGAGATTATAGACCTGAGAACCATAAGACCCATGGATTATGAAGCTATTTTCAATTCGGTTAAAAAAACCAACCGATTGGTCATCCTTGAAGAGTCCTGGCCTTTTGGAAATATTTCTACTGAGATCACTTACCAGGTTCAAAATCAAATCTTTGATTTTCTTGATGCTCCCATTGAAAAAATAAATACTGCCGATACTCCCGCACCTTATTCACCTGTTTTGTTAGCTGAGTGGCTCCCCAGTAGTGACGATGTGATCAAAGCTGTTAAAAAAGTGATGTACATGACCTGATTAATTGTCCTAACCCTCGACCCAAAACTTTATGCTCAAACCCTACTTATCCTTCACAGCTATTGTTCTGTGTATCGGTCACTGTCTCTCTCAATCCGTAATCAAAGGAGTTGTCGTTGATGACCAAAACACGCCTATATACAATGCCCATGTGTATTTTACCGGTATCCCCATTGGAGTGATTACCAATGAAAACGGACATTTTGAATTGGAGTCTGACGACAGTTTCAAAAGTTTTGAAGTAAGTTTTGTTGGGATGCAAACGGCCAGAATTGTTATTGTTCCAAACAAAGAATTTTACAAAATCGTACTTGAGGAAGACGCTGCATTAAATGAGGTAGTAGTGGTCTCCAAACCCAAGAAAAGATTAAAGAAAAAAGAAAATCCTGCCTATCAAATTTTACAAAAGATCTGGGAAAACAAAAAAAGCAATGGATTGAAATCGGCAAAGACCTATCGCTATAACCGAATTCGGAATTTACAAGTGGGTTTGAGTAATATAGATTCCATTCAATTGAGAGCGTGGTTGAAAAAGGATTTTGATTCACTCAAAAAAACCATAGCCCCCCATAAAAACAAATCGACCTATTATCTTCCTGTTTATGGTAGTCAAACAGTGCAATCTTTTTTGGGCGATAATGAACGTCACCTTAAAAACAATAAAATAGAAGCCAAAAGAGAGCTGGGGGTGGTACAAGATGGTTTTGTTTTCCAAAGGGTTCAGAATGTGTTTCAAGATATAGATGTCTATCAAAATGATATTCCCTTAGTTGACCGCACTTTTGTCAGCCCTATTTCGAGATACGGATACAGTACTTACCACTATGTTTTAAATGACAGCTTACAAACCGATCATGGAAAGGAGTATATCATTTACTTTTTTCCCATTCAGGATGGTGACCTTGCTTTTGAAGGCAAATTTAGGGTCTCTGCAAAGGATTATGCCCTTACCCATATCGAGATGCTGACCCATCCCAAAGTCAACCTTAATTTGGTTCGTAACCTATACATTGAGAAAACCTTTTTGATCAAAGACTCCATTTTCTTACCGCTAAAAAATGAATACGAAGCAGACTTTACACTGCTAACCAAAGGGGGAAAAGAAAAAGGCTTATATGTCAGACAATTAGATCATTTCAGTGCCTACGAATTAGACAAGGAAATACCCATATCGGAATTTAAAAAACCCGATCCACAATTCAGAGCTGATCAATATGAAAAAACACCTTCCTACTGGAAAGTCGAAGTGCCTAAACTGGCCGAGGATCAATTGTTCTTTGATCAAATCCAAAAAGTAAAGGACAACAGAACCATCAAAAGACTGGTTGGTAATATCACCATGATTTCCACGGGCTATGTTCCAGTAGCAAAGTATCTCCAACTGGGATCCCTTTGGACGACCTTTGGCAGCAATGGCATACAAGGAACAAAAGTAAAACTGGGATTACGCAGCTTCAAAACCCGCGATGATCGATTCAGAATACATACGTATTTGTCCCACGGTTTTAGGGACAAAAGCTG
>JBESZM010000049.1:0-2301 GCA_041254175.1 Flavobacteriaceae bacterium
TCCTTGTATTTATGTGCCTGAAAAACCAGTGGATCAGCCTTTGAAAATTGAACTTACCATAGAAAGACAAGGGACTGTTGTTTTTCAGGAAAGCATTTCAACCGACCGAATGAAAAGAAAACCACAGGAACTGGTGGACTATCTTTTTAGGGAAAGCTCTTTCCCAAATGGTGCCTTTCTGATGACAGGAACCGGTATCGTCCCTCCTGCAGATTTCACCTTGGCCTTGGACGATGTAGTTAGTATTGAGATTGAAAAAATTGGAACATTAACCAACCCTGTTGCATAATTTTAAGGATATGGAAATCACTGGAAAAAATTTTATTGGAGATAAATTGTCAGGATTTGGAAAGGTAAACTACAAGACCATTGACCCCCTAAAAAATATTGAAAATGACACCCTATTTGTAGAAGCCACATCCGAAGAATTAGAGGAAGCGGTGGCTTTAGCAGATGCAGCTTTTCCAATTTACAGGGAGCTGTCGGGTGCTCAAAGGGCTTCTTTCTTAAATGCCATTGCAGATGAAATTTTAAATCTGGGCGATGCTTTAATTGACATCTATTGTCGAGAAACCGGTTTACCCCAAGGCCGAGCGATGGGAGAACGCGGCAGGACCATTTTTCAACTTCAGTTGTTTGCAAAAACAATTGAAACCGAGGATTGGAGAAAGAACATCAACGAGGCGGCAATACCGGAAAGAACCCCCATCCCAAAACCGAGTTTAAGCAAAACTCACCTACCCTTGGGGCCAATTGCCGTTTTTGGTGCCAGTAATTTTCCCTTAGCTTATTCTACCGCAGGAGGGGATACCGCCAGTGCACTGGCAGTGGGTTGCCCCGTCATTGTAAAATCACATCCCATGCACAGTGGTACCGGTGCAATGGTATCCGCTGCGATCATCAAAGCCGCTCAGAAAACCGGAATGCCCAATGGAGTATTTTCAAACCTCAATTCCAAATCGCATGAACTGTCTCACGAATTGGTCAAACACCCTAAGATCAAAGCAGTAGGATTTACGGGCAGTTTTTCCGGAGGAAGTGCCCTAAACGAATCCGTTTTAAAAAGACGTGATCCCATCCCCTTTTTTGCAGAGATGGGCAGTATCAACCCCATTGCGATCACAGCGGGGGCTTTGGAAAAAGGAACTCAACAAATGGCGCAAAAGATCGCCGGTTCCATTGTACTCGGAGCCGGTCAATTTTGCACACAACCCGGACTGCTGTTGACGGTAGATGGGGAACATACCGATGCATTTATAAAAGAATTGAACAAGGCCTTAAACCAGACAGATCATCAATGCATGATTCATCCTGAGCTGAAAAAAAATTATATCAAACAAAGTGATAAAATCAATGGTCTAAAAGAAACCGTTGAAATTCAAGCCCATAAAGATCAATTGGATGACAACCTTGTTCATCCAAAACTCTCCATGATTTGCGGAGATCAGTTCATCGCAAATCCTCAATTTCAGGAAGAAGTCTTCGGCCCTTTTTCCTTGGTTGTAAAATGTAAAAATCTCCAAGAAATCGAACAAGTCATAAAGCATTTAGAGGGGCAATTGACAGGTTCAATTTTTGCGCAAGCTGATGATTACGAACTGATTGAACCCTTGATTCAGGCGTTTAAATCCAAAGTAGGAAGATTGCTTTTTAACGACGTTCCAACCGGTGTTGAGGTGTCAGCAGCCATGACGCATGGAGGGCCCTATCCCGCCGCTTCAGACAGCAGATTTACAGCCGTAGGCCCCGAATCAATTTACCGGTGGGTACGGCCGATTACCTATCAAAATTGGCCAAAGGAATTATTGGCAAAACTAATGAATTAATAATTCTGCTTGGGGATAATCGATCCGTGTGGATCAACATCGCAGTCGCCCAATATCTCCTGAATTCGTTTGAAAAATTTAGTGTTCTTGATGTGTTCAACCTCTTCGGCAATCTCATGAACTTCGTCCAGATCAAAATTCATCTTTTCTACTAAATAAAGCTCAATCAATCGGTGCTTGTGAATGATCTCTGAGGCTTTTTCTCTGCCCATAGGTGTGAGAAGTATTGGCTTATAGGGTTGGGTATCAATTAACTCCATTACAACCAATTTCTTGATCATATTGGAGACAGTTGATTTACTGACACTAAAATATTGACTCAGCGAAGTAACAGTAACGGACTGACCTTTTTCTTCCATCTTATAGATGGTCTTAAGATAGTTCTCCTTCTCTATTGTTTTTTTCATAACGATCTTTTACAATATAAATCATTGACTTAGGAAAATCTTAAAAAATCTTGGGGTGACAATCGTCC
>JBESZM010000050.1:0-3616 GCA_041254175.1 Flavobacteriaceae bacterium
GACCATTGACCGGATTTTCTGCTGTCTGGCAGAGAGATCAATCCGTCCTCTTCGGGATTTTCCATCTCTTTCAGGTAGTTTCTTTTGTTGCCTTGGAGTAAAATATTTTTCCATTGACCGACGGATTGCTCCAGCGAATCGATAAAAGCAAAATCATTTTCAGCCAATAGAAATGAAAATTCTCTTTGACGGTAGGCACTTTTGAGTTCGCTTTTGTTCAGTTGATCTCCCGACCAAGTATCGTTGGCAAAAGCAATAATCCCGCGGTAATACAATTCAAAATGGGGTGAGTCGTCGTCCCAAAGGGTCAACAACAGTCCGTTGAGTCCCGTTTCGATAGAGGATAAGGCAAAAGAACGAATGTTGTCCATATTGCCCTCCCTTTGGGGCATCAATACCCATCGGGTTTGTCCGGCAGTAGCTCCCATTACTTTGAGTCCGTGATCCCGAAACCATTGCATGGCTTTGGTGTTGCCATAAGCTTCGGGACTGTGATAATTCCAACGCATATAGATGCAATTTTTGGGAAATTGGGGTAGAAATGCTTCTAAATTTTTCTGATTGGCGTTCCAAATGCTGTCCACTTCGGCTTTTGTCATTTCCGGTCGGAACATGGGGCGATAAACCCCTGTTTGTTTTAGGGGCATGTCATCCCAAAAAATGGGGGTTCTTCCCTTTTCTTCGGCAAATTGACATACTTTATTTAACCAAATCAATTGGAGTTCAAGGGGAGTCTTTCCGCTGTTTCTCCCCGTAGTTTTAACTTCGTCACCGCCCACATGGAGGTATTTTCCATGGGGTAGGGCCTCCAAAGCATCGAGATACAGGTCATATTGTACCTCATAGGTTTTGGGATTGAGGGGATCAAAGGCCCAATCGCTCTCCGGATCATCTCGGAGGGATTTGTATTGTTCATGCTTCAGAACAAAGGAGGCATGTCCCAATCCCTGCACCAAGGGTGAAATGGAAATATTGCGCGCATGGGCGTATTCACTCAGTTTCTGCCATTGTTCGATGGTCAAAGCGTCGGACGAACCTACTGTGGGCTGCCTTTTGTATTTTATTTTATCTTCTACTTCGGCAATGATCGCATTGATTTTATATTTTTTGAGTTTATCAATCATCCGATAATAGTAATCCAAGGTTTCCATATGGTGTTTGACATCCCAATGGATGGCGCGGTAGGAGAGTAGAGGATAGTCTTTGATTTGGCATAAGGGGAGATGAACCTCTTGCTCTTCTGCGTCTTCCATCAATTGCTCCAAGGTCGCCAATCCATAGATCAGCCCTGCCTGATCTTTGGCGGTGATTTGGATTTGATTTGTGTTGATGTCCATCAGATAGCCTTCAGCCTTAAGATCCAGTTGTGGGTCTATGGCATAGACCAACTGGGCTTGGTTTTTATCGTCGCTAGCTTCTGCTTCCGCCAAAAAATCACTTCCGGGTGGAAGGGGAAGGCCTGAGGCGTTATGGTAATACTTTAGGTCGGAGGTGTTGAGTTCGCTATTGCCTGTGATTTCCCATTCTTGAGGGTTGGGCAGCAGTTTAAAATCTCCGGAACGATTTTCGAGTTCACAGGAAATGGTCAGTCCAAGGATTAAGAGTAGATATGCTTTAGTTCTCATTATGTGTTGATTTTATTGTGATACTTCTTTGGAGGAGGACTCAAAGAGCCCTACATTGGAAATGGCCACGGTATTGTTGGCCGCTTTTACTCGCAATTTTATTTTGTTGGTTTTTACTTTAGGGATTCTAAGAATTCTTTTATAACCAATGGTGGATCCTTTAAAAATATTTTTCCAGCCATTGCTTCCCATGATGTCAATTTCGAACTCACTGATGCGTTGCCCCAAACGAATGGGTTCTTGGATCATGATACGGTCAAAAATGGTATTTTCTTTCAAATCAATTTCCAGTGTTGCAGGAAAAACGTCATCATCGGTGGCCCAATAGGTCATGGGGTCTCCATCAAGGGTGTTTTGAGGTGCAAACTTGGGGTGTTTTTTACGGGTATTGTTTGCGGAAGCCGTTTGCCCTTTTGCCAAGTCTGTGGCAAGAGATGCGTCAATAATCGCCTTAAATTCAGTAAGCGCTTTTACATCGTTTTCGTGAATGATCCCTCGCTTGTCGGGTGGGAGGTTGAGCAGTAGCAAGGCATTTCGTCCCACGGATTTGTAATAGATATCGGCCAACTGTTGTGGGGTTTTGACCAAACTGTCCTGATCGGCATGGTAAAACCAACCCGGACGTATGGAGACATCGCATTGCCCCACGATCCATTTTGTACCCTCCGGATCACCCGTATTGAGGTAGTCCGTCTTGGAGGCGCCGATGGTCAAACGGTCTGTATTGATGGTGGACCAAAAAGTACTTCCTGCAAAGCCTTTTTCATTACCAATCCAGTGGACATCAGGGCCGGCATCGGAAAATATTTTAATATTGGGTTGTAGGTTTTTGACAAAGGCAATGATCTCTTCCCAGCCGTAGTAGGTGTCTCTGTCGATCTTTCGGATCTCGTTGGCACCCCCATAATAACCATCGCCACCATTGGCTCCGTCAAACCAAATTTCATTGATTTCACCATATTGGGTCAGTAACTCCTCCAACTGATTTTTGTAATAGGTGATATAAGCCGGAGTACCGTAGTCTTTATGGTTACGGTCCCAGGGAGAGAGGTAGAGTCCTGCTTTAAGGCCGTATTTTTTACAGGCAGCGACAAACTCTCCTACCACATCGCCTTTCCCACTTTTGTAGGGACTGTTTTTTACACTGTGTTCGGTGTATTGACTGGGCCACAGGCAAAAACCATCGTGGTGTTTGGCGGTGAGGATCAATTGTTTCATTCCCGCAGCCTGTGCGGTTTGTGCCCATTGCTCGACGTCTAGGGCAGTGGGATTAAAAATTTCAGGGCTTTCGTCTCCGTAGCCCCATTCCTTATCGGTAAAAGTGTTGACCGTAAAGTGGATAAAACCGATCAATTCCATTTGCTGGTAAGTGATCAATTTTTGACTCGGGATCACTGCATTGGCAGTAAGATCGGCCGGGGGAGTGGTTTGACAGGCCAAAAATAAAAAGGAGAGCCCCATTATTAGATTTTTAATTTTCATTGTTTTTCTATTTGTTTAAGCAGTTTCACAAAGGCTTTGGGGGCAGACCATTGGGGGTTGTGATCCGCTTCCAAAATATAAACCGGCCATCCTTTTTCTTTGGCACGATTGGCGTGTAAGATAAAGTCATCTGATTCCGGAGTTTGCCCTCTTTCTACCGTATGGATATAATGGCTGGAAAGCTCAAGCCTTTTAGGGTTCTTCAAGACAATACGGTCGGTAAAGGTTTTGTAGGGATGGGGAACATCGGAGGGTGGCGGTTGATTTTCGGCCACCCAAGGAGGAACGATCCCTCCGTCTTTGATGACGTATTTTTTGGGGTCATTGACAAAAACTTCATTGACAGTTTCGTTGTGTTCGGGTACAAAAGCATCGAGATAGACCAGTTTTTTGATTCTATCCGGCAGGCGATCGGCCACGCCCGTCACCACCATGCCCCCATAGCTGTGGCCCACCAAGATGATGTTGTCCAATTCTTCAAAAAGGAGGGTGTTGACCACATCCATAAT
>JBESZM010000051.1:0-4440 GCA_041254175.1 Flavobacteriaceae bacterium
TTACCCGGTTATCTGTGGAGAAAAACTTGGGATCCCGAGGGCATTCTCAGCTCCTTTCCGGCCGTGGTGACAGGACTGCTGGGGATGATGGCAGGATTTATCTTGATTTCCAAGGCCGAACTTAAAGACAAGTTGTTGCGATTGTTCCTTCTTGCGGGTACCCTGCTCATTTGTGGGGATGTTGCACAATATTTTATGCCGCTGAATAAAAGTATCTGGAGCAGCTCTTTTGTTTTAATGACCGGGGGGATCAGTTGTTTGCTTTTAGCTTGTTTTGTTTATTGGGTGGACATCAAAGGGCAAGACACCAAATTTAAATTTGCACTTGTTTTTGGTGTGAATGCCATTTTTGCCTACACTCTGGCCGGTATTTTTTATACCATTTTCTACAGCAAAAAACTCTGGGGCATCTCCCTCAGTGCAACATTTATGGAGCAGGCTATTGCGATAGGAGTGGCTCCAAAATTGGCCTCCTTGGCCTATGCCTTGTTTTATGTTTTTGTAATTTGGATTCCTACTTACCAGTTGTACAAAAGAAAAATCTACATCAAACTGTAAGGATAAAATCATACCCTTATTAATAGAACTTTTTCAGCTTGGTTTTATTTGTATATTTAGCACACTAAACCAAAACAATGAAAAGTAAAAACACCTATTGGAAAACCAATTTGAAGTATTTGGTTATCCTTTTATCCATATGGTTTACCGTTTCCTTTGGCTTCGGGATCCTATTGGCAGACCAACTCAATCAAATTCAGATGGGCGGATTCAAACTCGGCTTCTGGTTTGCCCAACAAGGCGCTATTTATGTTTTTGTGATCCTGATTTTTGTATACATCTACCTGATGAATCGACTGGATCAAAAATTTAAAAACAAGGGATAATGGAATTACAATATTGGATTTGGATCGCCGTAGGGCTGAGTTTTACATTATATATTGCAATTGCCATCATTTCAAGGGCTTCTTCTACCGGTGAGTTTTACATTGCCGGTAAGGGTGTGCCACCCATTGCCAATGGTATGGCCACTGCTGCTGACTGGATGTCTGCCGCTTCATTTATTTCCATGGCCGGGATCATTTCTTTTAATGGTTATGACGGGTCAGTTTACCTGATGGGTTGGACCGGAGGTTATGTTTTACTGGCTCTTTTATTGGCCCCTTATTTAAGAAAATTTGGAAAATTTACCGTTCCCGATTTTATCGGTGATCGCTATTATTCGAATGTAGCGCGTGGGGTGGCCGTTTTTTGTGCCTTGATCGTATCTTTTACCTATATCGCCGGACAAATGCGTGGGGTAGGTGTGGTCTTTTCACGTTACTTGGAGGTCGATATTACTACCGGTGTTCTCATTGGTATGTTGATTGTCCTTTTCTATGCCGTATTGGGGGGGATGAAAGGGATTACCTACACACAGGTGGCACAATATTGTGTGCTGATCTTTGCCTTTATGTTGCCTGCTATTTTTATCTCTTTGATGGTAACTGGTAATGCCATTCCCCAAATTGGCTTTGGATCGTCAGGAAGTGATGGGGTTTATCTGCTGGATAAATTAGACGGTTTACACCGTGAACTCGGATTCCATGAATATACCTCTGGTAAAAAATCAACTTTGGATGTATTTCTTATTACTGCCGCGCTGATGGTAGGTACGGCAGGGTTGCCACATGTAATCGTTCGGTTTTTTACTGTTAAAAAAGTAAGCGACGCCCGAAAATCGGCCGGTTGGGCTTTACTATTTATTGCCATTTTGTACACCACGGCTCCGGCAGTAGCGGTTTTTTCAAGAACCAATTTGATCGAAACCGTAAGCAATAAAGCCTTCGCCTCTCTACCGGAATGGTTCAACAAATGGGAAGCTACCGGACTGATTACCCATGAGGACAAAAATCAGGACGGTTTAATCCAATATGTGGCCGACCCCCAACTCAACGAATTGAAAGTCGATGCAGACATTATGGTGTTGGCCAATCCTGAGATTGCCGATTTGCCCAATTGGGTGATTGCCATTATGGCAGCAGGAGCATTAGCGGCTGCACTATCAACCGCTGCAGGTTTGTTGTTGGTAATTTCTTCCTCAGTATCTCATGACTTGATCAAAAAAATGATCAAACCCGATGTGAGTGAAAAAGGAGAATTGATCGCTGCGCGCTTATCTGCTTTGGGTGCTGTGATGTTGGCGGCCTATTTTGGCATCAATCCCCCGGGCTTTGTCGCAGCCACGGTAGCACTGGCTTTTGGCCTGGCGGCTGCCTCCTTCTTCCCTGCTATTGTGATGGGGATTTTCAGTAAGAGAATGAACAAAGAAGGAGCTGTTGCAGGAATGGTGGTTGGAATACTATTAATGTTATTTTATATGACCAAATTCAAATTCGGATGGTTTGGTGGTGGAACCGAAAAAGACTGGTGGTTTGGAATATCGCCCGAAGGCTTTGGCTCTTTTGCCATGTTGGTCAATTTTGTAGTGTCTATTACCATTTCTAAATTTACCCCGGCTCCAGATGATGAAATTCAGAAACTGATTGAAGACATCAGAAATCCCGATGAAGAATAAATGTATGATGAATCTTTAATAGAGGCATTAATACAGCCAAGATAAGTGCTTCAACAAATGGGAATGATTAAAGATTACCTAATTAACTCAAATTAAATCTATGAAAGCCCATAATGGGCATTTAACACGGCAAAGACCAATAACCACCGACATGATTAAACTCTCATTACCAACAACTTACATAATTTTAAACAGATGAAAAAAGAATGGTTTCTGTATTTATCAATACTATTGTTTGTTTGTTTGCAAAAGGGATACAGTCAAAAAAATGATCCCTTGAAAGAAATTGATATAACCGAAGTGCTGATGCATTTGGATTGGCCCAATATGGCATACTTTGATGCTCAGAACAAAGAAGTGAGCCTCGAAAAAAAGGAAGGTCGTGTAGTTTTTATGGGAAACTCTATCACCCAAGGCTGGTCGCAATATATGCCTGAGATGTTTGACAACCAAAACTATATCAATAGGGGAATAGGTGGTCAAACGACTCCTCAAATGCTTTTGCGTTTTAGACAGGACGTGATCGCACTACAGCCTAAGATAGTCGTTATACTGGCCGGAACCAATGATATAGCCGGTAATACTCCGTTAAAGGATTTGGAGACCGTAGCAGGACATTTGTTTTCTATGGCCGAGTTGGCGCGTGCGCATGACATCAAAGTGATCTTGTGTTCTGTAGTTCCTGCTGCAGAATATCCGTGGAGAAAGGGTAAAAGCCCCGACACGAAAATTCCTCAACTCAACAAAATGATTCAAGACTATTGTGATGTAAATGACGCTCATTACTTGGATTATTTTAGTGCGATGACCGATGGGAAAAATGGTTTGATCGAAAGCTATGGTTACGATGGTGTTCACCCCGACGAGGACGGTTATAAGGTCATGGCCGAATTGGTTGAAAATGCCATCGATCAATTGCTGAACCGATAAGCTATTTTACATCAACCGAAGTTGGAGGCTGTGTTCACAATCTTTTTGATGATTTCCAGATCAGAGATGGGTTCACCCTGAGCTGTTTTATCTGATCCCTTGGCTGATAGGTGTATTTCTCGAAAACCTGCTTTAAAAAAAAGTTCACAGTTTTGGTCGTTGATCCCACCCCCCGGCATGACCACCAGTTCGTCTTTTGCAATGTTTTTAAGTTCAACCAATAAGCCCAATCCCTCTGTTGCCTTAGGTCGTTGCCCGGAGGTCAAGACTCTGTCAAAGCCTAAATCCATTATTTTTTTTAGGGATTCCTTGGGTTGAACTACCCTATCAAAGGCCCGGTGAAAAGTCAAGTCCAAAGGTTGGGCCATTCTAACCCAATTTTTTAGTGTAGTCAGGGGTAGGGAATGATCTTCGTTGATTGCTCCCATTACAATCCCATTGGCACCCAATGATTTGGCCATTTCAATTTGAGCTACCGTTGTTTTAACTTCCTCAGGCGTATAGACAAAGTTTCCCCGCCTAGGACGAATCAAAACGTGAACATGAATGGGAGAGTGATTTAATACGTATTCAAGAAATTTTGGAGAGGGTGTCAATCCATCTTCTAATAAGTTTTCACAAAGTTCCAATCGTGATGCCCCCCCATTAATGGCATTGTACAGGGAAGTTTTGGAAGTACAACAGATTTCAATTATCAAGAAAAATATTTTTATTGTTAATGATGTAATTTTAGTACAATTTGACTGTTTTTTCTAATTTCAAACCATAATTTTTGATCAAATTTTAATTAAATACACCTATATTTACGAGCATCAAACACTTTATAATCTTGCCAATTAATGAAACAGGAAAAAATTTTATATCAGTTTCCGGGAGCTTTCGAAGAATACCGATTTGAAAAACTACACAATGTTACTTTCGACTCCTCTTTTTCGGGCTCTGAGGCAGTAGCTGAT
>JBESZM010000052.1:0-22034 GCA_041254175.1 Flavobacteriaceae bacterium
TTCAAAATAATCCTCCAGAAACATACTGCATTTATTTTCCAAATCAATCATCTCCTGAGTTTTGTTTTGAATGAGATTTTTTTCCATGTTTTTATCCTTAACATCATAAAAGCCGATGGCTTTGTTTCCATTGTGAACACAGATCAAGTTTTCATCCATGATAAAATAACTTCCTCCGCTAAAATAATTAATTACAAATGGATGATATTTTTGATCAGAGACTAAACTTCTTCCCCAGCTCTTAAATGGTTTGGGATAGTCTATCAGATCCGCAACGGTGGGGAAGATGTCCAAGTGGCTGGCCAATCTCAAATCAACCCCTTTGAGTTCGCTATTGGATTTAAAGATCATCAATGGATTGGCAAACCGATTGACGGTTTTTTCATAAAAAGGGAAATGGGTTTGGTTGCCGTGGTCTGCAGTAAAAATGAAAATCGTATTCTTAAACCAATCGGTGGTTTTGGATGCTTCAAAAAATTTCCGAAGTGCATGATCGGTGTATCCCACACATTGGTGCATGGGGACATGGCCTTTATCAAATTTTCCTTCGTAGGTTTTTGGAATCACATAAGGTTCGTGGGAGGTAACCGTAAATACAGAACTGAGGAAGGGTGTTTTTTGTTGATCCAAAACAGTTTTAACATAACCCAAAAAAGGTTCATCCCAAATCCCCCAAGAGCCATCAAATTCCTCGTCATTGTTAAATTCGGTTCTGCCATAGTAGTCCTCAAATCCCAAGGTATTGGCAAAGCCCAAAAAACCCATCGATCCATTTGCGGCTCCGTGGAAGAAAGAAGTCTGATACCCCAATTCTTTGGCGACCGAAACCACAGAGCCCACCTTTTGTCTGGAATAAAGCGAGGAGGCATATGAAGTCTCAAAAGAGGGGATTCCCGCCAAAATCGATGGCATGCCATGAATTGATTTTCTGCTGGTGGCAAAACCATTGGGAAAAATTAAGCTGTGCCGAGCCAATGAGTCAAGAAAAGGGGTGTAGCCTTCATAATCGGGGATGTCGTATGTTTCGTTTAATGCCCCCCAATACTCCCTTCCCATACTCTCCAAGATAAAGATGATGATGTTGGGTTTCTTCTCAAATCTTTCCGAGGGTGGGTAATGTTTAATCGTGTTCAACTCCTTTTCAACTTCCAGATCGGTGAAGCGGTCTTTGGATTTGTTAAAATTGTCCTGCCCCAGTGTCTTAAGAAGTGTAAAGGTACTGCTGAGAACCACATCGGCCTGTTGTGGGGTTCTGACATTGTCCATGGCATCGATCAGGGTAATGGGACGGGTACTCTTTTTGAAATCACCCCCACGAGCCCCCAAAACAAAAAGCGCAATGCTTCCAAAAAACAAAACAACAGAGCTGAGACCGTAACGCCAATAATTTTCTATCATTAAGGGATAGATCTTTACCCTTTTATAGGCCAAAGCCAGCAGATAGAGCATGGCGATAAATAGAATGATGAGGTGCAAATACACCCAAGCAAAATGTAGAAGCAAACCGGTTTTGTTGCTTTCAAACTCAATCACCTCCAAAAAATTATTCATCAATCGGTTTTGATTGAACCGATAATAAGCAAAGTCAATAAAATTCAACGATAGAAAAAAGGCATTGCAAAGCCAATAGACCCAAAAAACCACTTTTTGATATAATGGGTAGGTTGTTTTTTTCCATGGAATGATCGACATCAGGATAAAAATCATATTGGAGTAAACAATGGCGACATTGTCAAAACGCAGACCGTAATAGCACAATTCAGCCAGTTGGGAGATCGATTTTACCTGAACCAAGTCATTATTGAAATAAACAAACATTAGCCTGCAAAAGAAATAGCACAAATAAACAAGAAAGATGCGGTAAAAAAGTGCTGTGTATTCTTGGAGGCGGATATTCATAATTAAATATAGTAAGCAAATATATGATTTACTGATCTTTTGTCAACCAGTTAGAGGGCATCGACGAAGTATATTTTCACTAGAGTATAAGTTTTTTTAAAAAAAAGTAGGGTATTTAATTTCTGAATCGGGTTATGGGTGTAATCAAAAAAGAAATTGTTATGAAAATGAAAAAATTTACCCTGTTGGCATTGAGTTTTGGTTTGATGACTTCCTGCTCCGAGGACGGAGTAAGTGGTTTCTCAGAAAACCTAAGCACGACTACTGTTGTGGAAACCATCAATTCCATTGCCTTTGAGGAGGACATCGACGACTTAGTATCAGAAAGTTTTGATTTGAGTTACAATGCGATGAGTGCACGATCTGCTGACACTGCCTCAGATAAAGAACCTAAAAAATTTAAAGGGGATAAATACGGAGACTGTGCAAGTGTGGTTGTAGATGAAGAGAACAACACCAAGACCATTTCTTTCTCCGAAGAATGTGAGGGAAAGCGTGGCCAGACTCGCAGTGGAACCATGATTGTTACTTACTCAGAAACTCAGGGAGAAACCGGAAGTTTTAGACAAGTTAGCTATGATGATTTCTACCTCAACGGGGTTAAAATCGAAGGAACCCGAAGAACCGAAATTTTATCCATAGATGAAAATGGAAGTAAAACCATGCGAACTACGTTAACTGACGGAAAAATGATATACGAAGACGGGACTTTTAAAACCAAAAGTGCTGATATGACCCGTTACATTCACGTGGAAAACGATAAGAAGCAATACAGCACCCTCAGTGGTAGCAAATCTGGAGTCAGTACCGAAGGGGTTAGCTTTTCCATGGAAATCACTACTCCCATCAAATTTGTTTACGACTGTTTTGGTGAAGGACAAAGAAAAAGAGGAAAAGTCCCGGTAGAGGGGATCAAGGTCACCAACGACGGTGCGCAAACCATTACCACTGATTTTGGAGATGGAACTTGTGATACTTTGGTTGAAATAACCAAAGATGGTGAGGTTGAAACCGTAGATTTGAAGACCCTAAAAAGAGGAGACCGCTTTAAAAACATATTGAAAAAGAAAAAGAAAAGAGAAAAGAAATAAGTTTTGTTTGTAATTATCTGTCAATTTTCCGGTCCAATTCCTTTGATAAAACTTATCTTGGGAATTGGATTTAAGGAGTTAAAAGTTGACGGCCAAAGATTTTAAAATGATTTATGATGCGCACTTTGACGACCTCAGACGCTACCTCATCTACCGATCGGGGGATCAGGATTTGTCTGGAGACATTGCTCAAAATGTATTCATGAAGGTTTGGACCAAAAAAATAGAGATTGCCTCGGGCAATATCAAGAGCTTGCTCTTTAAAATGGCCACTGACGAGTTCATCAGCCACATCCGAAGAAAAAAAGTAGAAAAAGAGTATACAAAAAGTATAGATTTGAGATTGATCCGGGAGTCAGACAACAATGATGATCTTTTGGAAAAAAAAGTACTATTTCAAAAAGCCTTAAACCAATTGCCGGAGAAACAAAAAACAGCCCTGTTGATGAATAAGATGCAAGGACTCACGCATAAAGAAATTGCAGAAATATTAAATTTGTCTCAAAAAGCAATTGAAAAGCGCATTCGATTGGCTATGGAAACATTAAAACAAAACCTCAATCAAAGATGAGTAAAAAAGAACAGTTTACGGATGGGGAGATCGACGATCTTTTTTCTAAAGTGGAAATTCCATTAGAAAAAAACAAGGATCTGGTTTGGTCTGAAAAGTTTGAATCTTTGGCAAGGGATCAGTCCTCTATACCCTCCAAAAACACCTCTGTTTTCCGTCTCTACTGGCAATATGGGATCGCGGCTTCCTTTGTCATACTTCTGGCTGCCACTTTCTATATAGGTTCCCAAAACTCTTTTACAGAACAAGCCAAGGTAAGCATCAAGGATTCCCAACAAGATCTGCTGGCGGATCAAACCATGATCGAATCCCTGTTTGTAGAGGATAACGAATTTGATGAATGGTTTGAAGAACAATATGTTTTGAGTTCAGTCAATTAAAAATGAAAAAAAGTAAAACCACATATGCTCTGTTGTTACTCACCACTTTGTGGTTTGGTGGTTTGGTGGCCCAAGACAAAACTCCTCCCAAGATCTATACGCCCAAGCAATTGGAGATGATCGAATCCCAAAGGGAATTGGTCAAACAAAACAGAGAAGCTTTCAGAAATTCCCTTTCTGAGGAACAAAAAAGTCTGCTCAAGGACAACTCACTTTCCATGAAAGAAAGACAGCAGGCCCTCATGAAAACACTTACCGCTAACCAAAAAGAGGCTCTTAAAGGCAATCGTGAGTCTTTGAAAAAACTCAAGGATGCCTTTTCCAAGTCCCTGACCGAAAAACAAAAAACAGCCCTAAAACTCCGCAAGAAAAACATCAAAGAGCGCAGGGAAAAGCTCAAAGACTACAAATCCGGATTCGATGGGCGGAGAGAAAAGCTAAAG
The DNA here is from genome assembly GCA_041254175.1 of Flavobacteriaceae bacterium. Classification (GTDB taxonomy): domain Bacteria; phylum Bacteroidota; class Bacteroidia; order Flavobacteriales; family Flavobacteriaceae; genus UBA8316. Next base: position 4,385 of record JBESZM010000052.1, read on the forward strand.
GAAAAGAAACAAAACGTAAAGCAACGGGTTAAGAAAATGAAACCCATAACCAAACAATAGGTTTTAAATCTATTGGTTTGATCTTCAATTTTTTCCTTTTACTATATTTAGTCAATGAAAAAGTTCCTCTTCGTCGGCTTTTTTTTGGCACACCTTTATATTTTTTCGCAAACCGAAGAAGAAGACGTCATTCTGGACAGCGTCATGGACGAATTCTTCTCTACCGACAGTTTGTTGGTGGACTTATCAAAAACCAATTATTTATACACCAACTTTTCATTTGATGAAAGCGTATTTTTTGCCGGACGGGATTTTGACATCAAGCAGTTTGGTTTTACCCCCAGCATCAGTTATATGAGAGGGCAAAACTTTTTTGTCAGTTTGGGATCAGCCTATTTCAGCGAACTCGATCCCAAGTGGGATTTTGTTTCGATCAGCAGTGGATATTCTCTTTTTTTGGATCGAAAGGAACGGTTGAGTCTGACAGGGATCTACAGTCGCATCTTTTTTGCCGACGATACTGCCCAACTCAACCCCAACAGACTTTCGGCTGCTTTGGCCTTCCGCAAAAACAGTTTCAGACTGCGATGCGCTACAGGATACCTTTTTGGAGGATCAACCGCTTTTTATACTTCCCTCACCAGCAGTTATGACATTTTAATCTTTGAAACCGAGAGGTGGGAAATGTCCTTCAACCCTCAATTGAGTTTTTTGATGAGTGAACAAACCATTAGCGAACAAATTGCCTCCGGGTTTTTCACAACGCAAACAGTAGACAGAAATGTGTTCGACCTGATCAACACCCAAATCAGCATCCCCCTTGAATTGGACAGAGGAAATTGGGATTTTCAATTGTCCTACAATATCAATTTACCCAAGGCTTTGGCCAATGAGAGCAACTTAAGTCCAACGGGTTATTTCTCTTTTTCAATAGGATATTTCTCTACCCTCTGAATTCTTTTTAACCAATACTTTGTTAACTTTGGTCAAAAACCAAATTATGTATAAATCCCAAAAACTTTTTGTAGGATTAATTTTTGTGGTTACACTTTTGGTGGGTGCTTGTCAGACTCCCTCCACACCATACGTAAAAGCACCCTTTACGGCCTTAGATACCTTAGCGACCAATGATTGGTGGAACCGCAAAACCAGTAAGATCATCGACATGAAGGTGCCCAGGGATCAGGTCGTCGCTTTTGGGATTTACACCACTTCAAACAATACTTTAAAGCTCTCTGCCCAGCTTTTTCCCCTACATCCGGAAGAGAGTAGAACCGTAAGATTGTCCCTCTATCAAAATGACCAATGGGAAGAAGTTCAATCTCAAGAAGTCAATGAGATCGGATGGTCTGCCTTGTTTAGAATTGAAAATTGGGACATGAATCAATCGGTAAAATATAAATTATCCCATGGTCAAAATGCCAGTTTCGAGGGAACCATAAGAAAGGATCCTAAAGAAAAAAGTGAAATAACGTTAGCGGCTTTATCCTGTAACAGTAATAAGGACAGAGGCGACAGAGAGGAATACGTTAAAAACATCAATGCATTAGACCCCGACTTTGTATTTTTTGCCGGAGATCAATCCTATGACCACAAGGAACATACGGCCGCCTGGTTAAAGTTTGGGATACAGTTTAGAGAAGTTTTTAGAAACCGCCCTTGTGTTACCATTCCCGACGATCACGACATAGGGCAGGGCAATCTGTGGGGCGAAAGCGGTAAAAAATCAATGCGCAAAGACGGCAATGATGGGGGCTATTATTTTCACCCCGAATACGTCAAAATGGTAGAAAGGGCTCAAACCGCCCATTTGCCGGATGCTTATCACCAAGCTCCTTTGGAGCAGGGCATCAAAGCCTATTTCACCAGCCTAAAAATTGGAGGGGTGGATTTTGCCATCATAGAAGATCGAAAATTCAAGTCCGGGCCCAATGGAAAAATCCCCAGACAGGGGCCCAGGGCCGACCATATCAATGACCCCAATTACAATCCCGAGTCCATCAATTTACCCGAATTGGTTTTACTGGGAGATTTACAGCATCAATTTTTGGAAGAATGGGGGAGTGATAGAAGCTCTCAAATGAAAGCCGTTCTATCCGCTACCGGATTTTGTGGAGGGGCCCATTTGCATGGAAAAGCAAGTAATCGCCTTCATGCAGATTTGGATTCCAACGGATGGCCCCAACACGGAAGGAACAAGGCCCTCAGCCTGATCCAAAAAGCCGGAGCGGTTCACATCGCCGGAGACCAACACCTGCCCACCGTTATTCATCACGGCATAGAAGCCTTTGAGGACGGCCCATGGGCTTTTGTAGTTCCTGCCATTGTCAACAACTACTACAGCAGATGGTGGTGGCCCGAAGACGAAATGCCCGGCGAAAAAAACAACGATGCCCTCCCATGGACAGGTCGCTATCTCGACGGTTTTAAAAATAAAATTACCATGCATGCATATGCCAATCCGGATTCCAATTCCAACGGCGCAGGATTTGGTTTTGTCCGATTTAATATTGAAAAAAAGCAAGTCACTTTCGAGTGCTGGCCCAGAAACGAAGACGTATCTCAGTCCGATGCAAAACAATTTACAGGTTGGCCCATAACGGTCAAACTTTAGACCTCAGATGAAAAAACTTTTTTTAATTTCCATACTCTTGTTTTTTGCTTGTTCTGAGCCCCCCCAAAAAACAGTCACCCGCCCCAATGTACTTTTTATCTTGGTGGATGATTTGGGGTGGAAAGATCTGAGTTGTTATGGAAGTCCCTTTTATGAAACCCCCAACATTGACCGATTGGCCGATATGGGCTTTCGTTTTTCACAGGCCTATTCCGCGCATCCCGTTTGTTCCCCCACACGTGCTGCCATCATGACGGGCAAACACCCCACCCGATTAAACATCACAGATTGGATTCCCGGCCAAAACCCCCAAAACCGAAAACTACTCGGGCCCACTGATCTTCATGCTTTGCCATTGGAAGAGACCACCTTGGCCGAGGCCCTGCAACAACAAGGTTATAAAACTTTTTTTGCCGGAAAGTGGCACTTGGGGGACGAAGGGTTTTTTCCCGAAGATCAGGGGTTTGAAATCAACAAAGGAGGGCACCACAAGGGCTCGCCCCCGGGGGGATATTATTCGCCCTACAAAAATCCTAAATTAGAGGATGGTCCTGAAGGAGAACATTTGACGGATCGGCTTACCGATGAATCGCTCAGGTTTATTTCTCAAAATCAAGAAAATCCCTTTTTACTTTACCTCTCCTATTATACCGTTCACACCCCCATTCAAGCCCACCGAGATCACTTGCCAAAATTTCAGGCCAAAAAGAAAACACTCAAAGACACCTTAGCCATTAAAATCAAAGATCAAGGCGGTTATACGGTACAAAATCAATACAATGCTGATTATGCCTCCATGGTATATGCCCTGGACAAAAATGTGGGCAGATTGATCGATCAATTGGAAGCCCTAGAGTTGCTAAACAATACACTGATCATTTTTACCTCTGACAATGGTGGATTGACTACTCTTGAAAAAGAACATCGAACTGCCCCCACCAGTGTTTTGCCACTGCGAGCAGGAAAAGGATGGGTCTATGAAGGAGGGATCAGAGTTCCCCTGATCATCAAAACCCCGCATAACAAGATCGCTAAAGTCATTGACCGCCCGGCTGTCAGTATGGACTTTTATCCCACCATTTTGGAGTACGGCAATATTTCAACACAGCCCGACCAACATCGGGACGGCATCAGTCTAAAGCCACTTTTGGAGGGTAAAACCGATAAAACCCACTCCATCATGGTTTGGGATTTTCCCCATTATCACGGCAGTGGCTGGACGCCCGGTAGAGCTTTGCGCAAAGGCCCCTGGAAGGTCGTATATTTCTTCGAAGAGGATCGTTACGAACTCTACCAGATTGAGCAAGATCCCGAAGAAAAAATCGACTTGGCCAGCCAGGAAGGAGCCAAGCTCGACGAACTGAAACAATTGTTAAACGATTGGGTTCAAGAAATGGGTGCGCAATCCCCAACAAAAAATAAGATTTAAGACGATGAATAAAATATTTCAGCTCATTTTTTGGTTGGTTTTCAGTGTGGGTTTCGCACAGCCAAACGCATACAAAAGCTTGGCCGATCTTCCCTATTATGAAAATCCGGTTAATGATGCTTATCAAAACGAGCGCTGTAAGTTGGATTTGTATTATCCTGCAGATACCCAAAATTTTCCAACGGTAATATGGTTTCACGGTGGCGGACTCAAAAGCGGCTCAAAAGCAATTCCCGAGCAGTTAAAGGACAAAGGCCTTGCCGTAGTGGCCGTAAACTACCGCTTGCACCCCAAGGTGAAAGCTCCAAAATACATTGAGGATGCCGCAGCAGCAGTCGCCTGGGTATTTAAAAATATCGAACGGTACGGAGGGGACAAAAAGCAGATCTACGTATGTGGTTTTTCATCGGGAGGCTATTTGTCTTTGATGGTGAGTTTGGATCAAAAATGGCTCAAAGAACACAGCCTTGAGGCCAACCAAATCAAAGGCGTCATTACACTATCGGCTACGACCTTTACCAATCATACCATCAGAAAAGAATACGGTATGGAGATCACCCAAGCACTGATCGATCACTATGCTCCGGTATATCACGCTCGCGGCGATGCCCCACCCATCACATTGATCACGGGAGACCGCGAAAAGGAATTTTTTGGCATGTATGAGGAAAATGCTTACCTCAGAAGAATGTTAAAACTCAATGGTCACGAACATAACGAATTGATAGAAATAGGAGGCTATGGACATGAGATCGTTGAAGTTGGAATTCCGTTACTTTTAAAAAGGATTAATCCCTAATGTTTATAAATGAATAAAAACATCATCAAAGTTGTATTGTGCTCACTGTTTTTGATCGCTTTTGGAGAGAATGAAAAAGAGTACACCCAGTCCATTCCCGGGACAAAAGAAAAAGTTGAAATGGCATTCATTCCCGGCGGCACATTTTCTATGGGAAGTCCAAAGTCTGAACAGGGACATTTTGGAGACGAAGGCCCTCAACACCAGGTAGAGATTGCCCCTTTTTGGATGGGAAAATTTGAGATCACTTGGGATCTTTATGAACTTTTTGTCGCTCGAGAGATTGACAGCAAAAGACCCCAACAGGTCGAGGGTGAAGAGGTGTATATTGACGTTGATGCCGTTACCGGTGCCACCCAACCCTATACCGAAATGAGTTTTGGAATGGGGGTAGAGGGTTACCCGGCCATCTGTATGACCCAACTGGCCGCGGTCAAATTTTGCGAATGGCTCTCAGCCATGACCGGCAATTTTTATCGCTTACCAACAGAAGCAGAATGGGAATATGCCTGTAGGGCAGGAACAAAAACCGCCTATTCATTTGGAGATGATCCCGCAGATTTAGATATTTATGCTTGGCATGAGGGAAATAGTGGGGGTGCCTATCATCAAGTGGGTCAAAAAAAACCCAACCCTTGGGGCTTGTATGATATGCATGGGAATGTTTCGGAATGGACACTGGATCAGTATGTTCCGACCCTTTACAAACAAAGAAAAAGGAAAACCGCAAACAATCCCCTTCAAAAACCAACCAAAACCTACCCCCGGGTTGTAAGGGGTGGAGCATGGTCGGACAAGGCCGCTAGGTTGAGAAGTGCAACCCGAAGACCTTCCTCCAAAAAATGGAAAAAAAGAGACCCTCAGATCCCAAAAAGCCTGTGGTGGCACACCGATGCCCCATTTGTGGGTTTTAGGGTCGTAAGGCCCGTGAAGCCCCCAACACCTGAGGAACAAAAAATGTATTGGAATTAATAAAAACTAAACAATGAAATCAAAACAAGACAACTCACTCAGTAGAAGAAACTTTGTAAAAAGTTCTACCTTGGCAACGACTGGAATTTTGTCGGCGGGTCTCCCCGTGGGAGCCATGGCCAATGTTTATGGCAACAAAAAACTAAAACTTGCGCTAGTAGGTTGTGGCGGTCGCGGAAGAGGTGCTGTCGTTCAAGCCCTACAAGCCGATGAAAATGTCGAGCTGGTGGCCATGGCCGATGCCTTCCAGGACAATGTTGAAACAAGCCTTAAAACCGTTCAAGAACATTTCGACGGTGTTAAGAAAATCAAAGTCAATCCCAAAAATCTTTTTTCCGGTTTTGATGCCTATAAAAAAGCCATCGATTTAGCCGATGTGGTCATACTGACCACGCCTCCCGGTTTTAGACCCTATCACTTTGAATATGCCATCAACAATGGCAAGCATGTTTTTATGGAAAAGCCCGTAGCTACGGATCCTGTTGGTGTCAGAAAAGTACTGGAGGTCGCCCAAAAGGCTAGAATGAACAAACTCAATGTAGTGGTAGGTCTTCAACGTCATTACCAAAAAAAATACCTCGATTTGTATCAAAAAGTCCAAGACGGTAAAATTGGAAAAATCACCGGTGGACAAGTCTATTGGAATGGTCGTGGCGTATGGGTAAGAGAACGCCAGCCCGGACAAACCGAAATGGAATACCAAATGCGCAATTGGTACTATTTTAACTGGTTGTGTGGAGATCATATTTTGGAGCAGCACATCCACAACATCGATGTGGCCAACTGGTTCATTGGAGGTTACCCCTCTCAAGCCCAAGGAATGGGGGGAAGACAGGTGAGGAATGGGAAAGATCACGGAGAAATTTTCGATCATCACTTTGTAGAATTCACCTATGATTCCGGAGCTGTTATCGCCAGTCAGTGCCGTCACCAACCGGGCTGTATGCGCCGGGTTGATGAAACCTTACAAGGAACCCAAGGGAGCGTAAATACAGGAAAAGGAAAACTCACCGATCTGGAAGGAAACGAAATTTACAAATACAAAAGCGACCCATTAAATGAACCCAATCCCTATCAGGTGGAGCACGACAAATTGTTTGCTTCGATCCGAAATGGCGGCGTCATTGCCGATGCCGAAAATGGTGCCAAAAGTACCCTAACCGCCATTATGGGAAGAATGGCTACCTATTCTGGTAAAGTCATTACTTGGGATCAGGCCATGAATTCTGATCTGCAGATCATGCCCGAATCTTTAGACTGGAACAGCAATCCACCCACCATGCCCGACAACAATGGAATGTATCCCATTCCTACTCCCGGTATTACTGAATTTTAAAAATTGAACCAGATGAACAGAAGAAATTTTACCCAATCTGCTCTGATAGCAGGAATGGGAATAGCAACAGCTCCCAAGATATTCGCACAATCGGGTGCTGTGGCTCCCCATCAATTCAATCTAAAATACGCGCCCCATTTGGGCATGTTCAAACACTCGGCGGGCGACGATCCCATCGATCAGCTCAACTTTATGGCCGATCAAGGGTTTACGGCCTTCGAAGACAATGGCATGAACACCCGACCGGTCGCTGTACAGGAAAAAATGGCCGCGACCATGCAGAAAAGAAATCTGACCATGGGGGTTTTTGTGGCCTATAAAGACTTTAGAAATCCCACTTTGGCCAGAGGAAAAGCTGACGACCGCAAGGCTTTTCTAGAGGAAATCCAAGCGTCGGTGGCGGTAGCCAAAAGGGTCGATGCCAAATGGATGACTGTAGTTCCCGGAACCGTTGATTTAAAATTGGTGGAGGACTATCAAACCGCCAATGTCATCGAAAGTCTGAAACAAGCTTCCGCCATTTTGGAACCCCACGGTATCGTGATGGTACTGGAACCCCTAAACTGGTACCGAAACCATGCCGGCTTGTTTTTAAAGGAAAGCCCTCAGGCTTTTCAAATTTGTAGGGCGGTCAACTCGCCTTCGTGTAAGATCCTTTTCGACATTTATCACCAGCAAATCCAAGAAGGAAATTTGATCCCGAATATCGAAAAATGCTGGGATGAAATTGCTTATTTCCAAATTGGGGACAACCCCGGAAGAAAGGAACCCACAACAGGAGAAATCAATTATAAAAACGTTTTTAAATACATACATTCCAGAGGTTTTAAAGGGGTTATGGGCATGGAGCACGGCAATTCCAGACCCGATAAAGCCGGTGAAATCGCTGTAATTGAAGCCTATAAACAAGTGGATGATTTTCTTTAATAATTAATGGTTAAATTTGTTAGTCCTTAGGACATCAACAAACGCCATTGACCAATTTGAAGCCTTATTCTCCATCTCAATCTAACCCTTGGAATGCCGAGCAAATCAACTTGCTTGCCAGGCGGTTGGGTTTTGGTTGTTCTCTATCCGATATCAATCTCTATCTCAACTCCACCCCCGGAGTGATGATTGATGACATCGTGGGAGGGGCAGCGGATATGGAGGTAACTCCTGCTCCCGAATGGGGTCAATGGGACAATAAGCAATTCAACAACTCCGGGAAAAACAAAGGCTATTATCATACGATTTGGCAGAAACAGGCTTTTACGGACATCACCAATAACGGTTTTAGAGAACGTCTGGCCTTGTTTTGGAGCAATCATTTTGTGATAGAATACAAGGACGTGAACCAACCCGCCTATCTCTACCAATATTATGCCTTGATCCAATCCCATGCCTTGGGGAATTTCAAAACTTTTGTCAGCGAAATGGGACTGGCTCCGGCCATGTTGCGCTACCTCAATGGTTATGAAAACAAAAAAAACAACCCCAATGAAAACTACGCCAGAGAATTGTATGAACTCTTTACCCTCGGTGAAGGCAACGGATATACCCAAGAGGACATCACTGAGACCGCCAGAGCTTTGACGGGCTATAACCGTTTTAAAACCTATTTGGGCGTAATCGAATTCAATCAAAACACTTTTGACAAAGGGTCAAAAACCATTTTTGGTCGAACAGGCAATTGGGGATACAATGATGTGATTGACATTCTCTTTGAGGAGAAAAAAGACCTTATCGCCGATTTTATCTGTACCAAGATCTATCGATATTTTGTCAGCCCCCAGATCGATTCGAGTATTGTTTCGGCCATGGCCAAAACCCTTAAGGAGGGAGCGTTTGAAATGCTACCCGTTTTAAAACAGTTGTTTAAAAGTGAGCATTTTTTCGATTCGGTCAACAACAATGTGATCATCAAAAGTCCCATTGATCTCATGTTGGGATTGCACCGATCCCTTTCTTTTCAATACCCGGACAACGTTGATTTGGAATTGAACTTTAGAAATAAATGCAGGGACATGGGACAAGAAATTTTTTCCCCGGTCGATGTGGCAGGATGGCAAGGCAATCACGATTGGATCAATTCTGAAACCTTACCCAAGCGTTGGGAATTTGCAGATTATTTGTTGATCAAATACTGGCAAAAAAACAAAAACCAGTTTAAAACTTTTATCCAAGCCTTGGTGGGAAGTGATCAAACCGATTTAAGGTTGATCGTCACCCAACTGAAAGATTTTATGTTTTGCCCCTATGAGATCAAAGAAGAGGAAATGACTGATGCCATTAATACATTTATGGGCGAAGTCCCCGAAAGTTATTTTGAGGACGGCACTTGGTCTTTAAATAGCAACAGCGTTTCCAAACAGGTTTACGACTTGATGCGATTTTTGATAACCCTACCTGAATTTCAATTGAAATAGAAATGAAGCACCGCAAACCCAATGAACTGCATCTAAAGTCCCATGATCGCGATCATGCGCATTGGGATCGGCGCGGCTTTTTGAGGACCCTCGGCATGGCCGGGGCAGGTGCGATTTCATTTGGGAACAGTAGCCTGTCGGTGGTCGAATCGCCACTGTTAAACCAAGCCCTTTCCGATGCCTACTCCGATCGTATATTGGTGCTCATTCGGCTCAAAGGAGGAAACGACGGACTCAATACCATTGTTCCTTTATACGACTTTGATCTTTACGCCAACAAGCGTCCCAAAATTTACATTCCCCAAAATCAACTCATCAAGTTGAATGATGATTTTGCAATGCCCAATTTTATGGAAAAAATCGATCCTTTATGGAAGGAAGGGTCGATGAAGGTCATTCATGGGGTAGGCTATGAAAATCAAAATTTATCCCATTTCAAATCCTCCGAAATCTGGGCAACGACCACTCCCGACAGTGAGATCACCTCCGGATGGATGGGCAGATACTACGAAGGGAAGTACAAAGATTATTTGAACAACCCGCCCGAAAAACCCTTGGCCATTCAGATCGGCGGCGGTGGTAATATGATTTTTGATGGAGACCTCACCACCTATTCTTTTTCGGTATCCAGTCCGCAACGCCTCAAAAGAGTGGCCGAAAACGGAACCCTCTATGACAACCAAAACAACGGGACCAACCTTCATGGCCAGCAGGTTTCCTTTTTGAGGGAAGCCTCAAACACCACCTTCCGATATGCTTCTGTGATCAATCAGGCTTATGAAAATTCCAAAGCATTTGATTCCTACGCCAATGATAATTTCGATTTACAATTGAGTTTGGTTTCCCGTTTTATCAAAGGCAATTTGGGAACAAAAGTATATATGGTTTCATTGGGTGGTTTTGACACCCATGCCAACCAGCCCGCACGTCACGAAGCCTTAATGACAAGACTCACCAAGGCCATCCAAGCTTTTTATAATGATTTGGGTGATTATGGAGTGGCCGACAAAGTCCTCTCGATGACCTTTTCAGAGTTTGGCCGTCGGGTTGCCGAAAATGGTTCCAATGGTACCGACCACGGTTCTGCGGCACCCATTATGCTTTTTGGGCCTGCCCTCAACGGCAGTGGTTTTATCGGTCAGCACCCCAGTTTGAGGGCATTAGATAAGCAGGGCAACATGGCCAGCAGCATCGACTTTAGGGCCGTTTATGCCGCTGTCCTTACCGATTGGTTGTGTGCAGATGCCGTCGATGTCAGCAATGCCATTAGCGGCCCCAAGTCCGAACTTTTGGGATTGGGATTGGGTTGTGATGGATCGGAAAAATTGCCCGTGACCGATGATCCACTACTTCCCTTGCATGCGGCTGTAAATCAAGATCAAGGGGTCAGCTTGTACCTGTCCATCAATGAATACGCCAAGGTCGAAATCAATGTATTTGATGTGTTGGGAAGAAAAGTGGGGAACACCATCAGTTCTGATTTAAACTCCGGAAAGCACAACCTCTCTTTGATCGATACCGCTACCCAACGCCTTCCTCCCGGACAGTACTTTTACAAAATTACGGTCAACGGAGACAAAACCTACAGCAAATCCTTTTTGGTTAAATAGCGGCTTAGTTCTTTTCCTTTATTTTTTCGAAAACTTGTTCAACCATTTGACCCAGTTCCAGCGCGTCTTGGTGGCTCCACAACTCGCTCTCTTTTTTCCCGGAGGCGATACAGCGGTTGACCTCTTCAATTTCAGGAACATAACCGTTGCCCTCTGAGGGAAAATCTTCTTGGGTGATGGTTCCGGATTGGGTCAACTCCACTTTTTGGGCATTGTGCCAAAAACCATGGAGTAATATTTCCCCTTCTGTCCCCCCCACTTTGGCGTTGTTGTCGCTTTCGTTGGCAATACCACAATAGAGCACCGCTTGGGCATTTTCATATTGCAGTATCATGGAGGTCTGAACATCCACCCCCGTATTTGCAGAGATGGATTGTGCGACTATATTTTTGGGTTTACCCAAAATGAAATAGGCCAGAAATAAGGGATAGACTCCTATGTCCAGCAAAACCCCTCCTCCTTTTTTAGGATCCATCAAACGATGGGAGGAATCGATATTAAGACGGTAAAAGGAAAACTCGGCATACAGAAACTTGGGATCACCAATCTGCCCCGCTGTGATCCACTGTTTTGCTTTTTGTATGGCAGGATTAAAACGCGACCACAAGGCTTCCATCAAAAAACAATTTTGTTTTTGGGCCAATGCGATCATCGCCCGCATTTCTTCCGTATTGAGTCCCAGGGGTTTTTCGCACAAAACCCCTTTTCCCGCTTCCAGTGCCGCCATGGTCATGGCTTTGTGGTTCTGGTTGAGACTGGCAATATAGATGACCTCTATCTCGGGATCACGGTACAAGTCTTCATAATTATCATAGGCTTTTTGTCCGTTAAATTCCTTTTGAAAAGCCAGGGCACGATCCCTGTTGGTGGAGGCCACACCGACCAACTCGGCTTGAGCAACCCCCTTTAAATCCCCGGCAAACTTTCGGGCAATATTGCCCAAACCTGCGATCCCCCATTTGATTGTTTTGGTCATCTTTTGATCCTTAATTTTTGGAAATTAAATGTAAGATTTTATCAATAACAAATTAACCCCCTCGATTAATTGAAATTTTTATAATTTGTATGTCATTAAATAAATCAAATCCAATGAAAAAATTGATTCTTTTCGTTTTTCTTTTGCCACTTCTTTTTTCTTGTGAGCAAGAAAAACCACAGCCACCAAATATCGTTTTTATCATGTCCGATGATCACGCTTTTCAAGCCGTAAGTGCCTACGGACATGATCTGAACAACACGCCCAACATTGACCGAATTGCCCAGGAGGGCGCCCTGTTTAATAAAGGTTTTGTGACCAACTCCATATGTGCTCCCAGTAGGGCGGTGATGCTCACCGGAAAGCACAGTTTTGTCAATGGAAAGGTGGACAACATCCAAGACTTCAATTGGGAGCAACCCAATTTCGCCAAAGACCTGCAAGCCGCCGGCTACCAAACCGCTATGGTGGGTAAAATCCACCTCAGGGGATTGCCACAAGGTTTTGACTATTCTGCCGTACTACCCGGACAAGGACATTACTACAATCCCGATTTTATCATCAATGGCGTCAAAGAACGCATACAGGGCTATGTGACCTCCATCACCACCCGTTTGAGTTTGGATTGGCTCAAAAACAAAAGAGATAAAACCAAGCCTTTTCTGTTGTTGTACCACCAAAAAGCACCCCACAGAAACTGGCAGTCTGAGGAAAAGTATTTGACCCTTTTTGACGACAAGACCTTTGATTTTCCCGACAATTTCTTCGACGACTATGAAGGCCGTCCTGCCGCAGCTGCACAAGAGATGCTAATTGCCGCTACCGAAGAGCAAATTGCCGCCGCCCATGGCAATGGTGGACACGGTCGCTGGGGACACGACTTTAAATTTCTCGTTGATCCCTACGGCAGAGAGACCCGATTCAACAAAGAACTCGAACGTTTTACTCCCGAACAGCGTGAGGCCTGGCTCAATGCCTATACACCCAAAAACGATGCCATGAAAGCGGCAAAATTAGAGGGTAAAGAATTGGCCTTATGGAAATTCAACCGCTACCTGAAAGACTACCTCAGAACCATCCAATCCGTTGACGATGGTGTGGGGGAAGTACTCGACTACCTCGATGAAAACGGTCTGGCAGAAAACACCATTGTTGTTTATACTTCCGACCAAGGATTCTATTTGGGAGAACACGGTTGGTTTGACAAAAGATTCATGTATGAAGAATCCCTAAGAACTCCACTTTTGATGCGCTACCCCAAAGAGATCAAGCCCGGTACACAAATCGATCAGATGATCCAAAACCTTGATTTTGCCCCCACCTTTTTGGACTATGCCGGAGTACCCATACCCGAAGAAATGCAGGGAGAATCTTTTAGAAAAGTTGTCAGTAAGGAAAACAGCGAATGGCGGGATGCCATTTATTATACCTATTATGAATACCCTTCGGTTCATATGGTCAAAAGACACAACGGAGTCCGGACCGATCGCTACAAACTCATGCATTTCTACTACGATATCGATGTTTGGGAAATGTACGATTTGGAAAAAGACCCTGCCGAAATGAACAACATTTACAACGACCCTGCCCATGCAGAGATCCAGCAAATGATGCACAAAAGATATGACGAAATGCGTGAAAAATACGGTGACTCCGATGCCTTAGACAAGCAGTTTATCGATAGCTATGTCAACCGTTAAATCCCTGTAAAAAATAAAAATACAACCCTTTTTTCTGTTCAGTTAAAAGGGTTTTTTTATAAAATTTATAAGTCAGATGAGAGCTGTTTTGAGTATCTTTTTTATTTCCATTTTAACGCTGGCTTGTCAGCGAGACCAGCCCCCCAATATCATTTTGATCATGGCCGATGATCAAGGATGGGGCGATGTGGGTTACAACGGCCACCCTCACCTGAAAACCCCCCACCTCGATGCGATGGCCCAAAACGGAGCTGTTTTTACACGTTTCTATTCCGCAGGTTCGGTTTGTTCTCCCACCCGCGCCAGTGTCATGACCGGGAGACATCCGGCTCGTATGGGCATTTGCAGCGCCAATTGCGGTCATGTAATGGCCCAGGAGATCACCCTGGCCGAGATGGTCAAAGAAAAAGGCTACCGCACCGGGCATTTTGGAAAATGGCATTTGGGCACCCTTACCCGAGACATTCCCGATGCCAATCGCGGCGGCAAAAAACAAAACGACATTCACTACGCCCCGCCTTGGGACCACGGTTTTGACGTCAGTTTTGTCACCGAATCCAAAGTTCCGACTTGGGACCCCATGATCACCCCACCCCAATCGGCCGAGGATGTTAAAGCAACACTCCTAGAAGGAGGGCCTTTTGGCACTTACTACTGGACTGGTCCGGGCCAAAGGGTAACCGAAAATCTCGAAGGGGACGACTCCCGGGTCATCATGGATCGGGTGATCCCTTTTATCGAAGAATCTGTGGCCCAAAACCAAGCCTTTTTGTCCATCATTTGGTTTCATGCGCCCCATTTGCCCGTATTGACGGGAGAGCAATACAGATCTCTTTATGCGGAGCTCAGCGAAGACCAACAACACTATTACGGAGTCATCTCTGCCCTTGACAAACAGGTGGGGCGTTTGAGGAACCAACTCAAAACCCTTGGGGTGGCCGACAATACTTTGATCTTTTACACCTCCGACAATGGCCCTGAAACATCAAAAGAAGTAAGAGACAAAAACATCCCCCACGGCAGGGCTCAAGGGATCACCAAAGGCCTACGGGGAAGAAAAAGAAGTTTGTATGAGGGAGGGATCAGGGTGCCCGGCATCGTGGAATGGCCTGCCAAGATCCCCTCCGGAACCCGGGTGGACGCTCCCTGCTTTACCTCCGATTACTTTCCCACCATTGCTCATATTTTGGGGATTGATCCGGAAAAATACCAAAGACCCTATGACGGGGAAAACCTGACCCCCTACTGGAACAAAAAAAAGCGAAAAAGAACAAAACCCTTGGCCTTTGAATTCAACAAACAATTTGCTTTGATCGACAACGACCACAAGTTGTATGGTATTTCTGACGGAGGATCACAACTTTATGACTTGGGACAAGACACCGGAGAAGAAAACGATCTGTCAAGCGCACAACCCAAAAAATTAGAGGCTTTACAAGGCCTTTACCGAGAATGGAATTTGTCTGTTCAAAACAGTAATGCGGGAGGGGATTATTAATTTTACCCTAACTTGCCCCAACTTTATAAATAAAAATAGAGAATGAAGCACATTCAGGAATTGATCGACCTAATCACTTTGGAGAAGACGGGTGAAAACACCTTTGAAGGCCAAAACTTCCAGACCTCCTGGGGACGGGTATTTGGGGGACAGGTGTTGGCACAGTCCCTCAATGCGGCGTACCAGACCGTTCCCGACGATCGCTTTGCCCACTCGCTTCACGGATATTTTATTCTCGGAGGTAATTTGGAATTGCCCATCACCTATGAGGTGGACATCATCAGGGACGGCAAAAGCTTTACCACCCGGCGGGTGGTGGCCTTTCAGGAAGGACGGGCCATCTTTAATATGTCCGCTTCTTTTCAGTTGCTTCAACAAGGGGTTGACCACCAAAATTCTATGCCCAATTATATTCCCCCCGAAAAACTACTGAGTGATCTGGAGCAGTTGGAAATGCAAAAAACAGACCCCGAAGTATTCGAACGATTTAAAAAGATCAAACCTGAGGTGATAGAATTTCGACCGGTAGAAAAGCTTAGTTTGAGGGATGATGTCAACGCTCCGGCAGAGAGCAATTATTGGTTTCGTTCCAAAGAGGCCACCCCCTTCGAAATGCCGCTTCAGCACCAGTTGTTGGCCTATATCTCTGACTATGGCCTGTTGCGAACGGCCACCCTTCCCCATAAAAAAGAACTCAGTCAAGGACCAACCTTTTACACCAGCCTTGACCATGCCCTGTGGTTCCATCGGCCCTTTTCTCTAGACCAATGGTTGCTCTATGCCATGGACAGCCCCAGTGCGTCTAACTCCCGCGGGTTTTCCCGAGGCTCCATCTTTGACCGCGAAGGTTTGTTGGTGGCCTCCTCTGCTCAGGAGGGATTGATCCGGCAATTGTCCTGATCTACTTATTGATAAATTCTGCCTCAGAAAAATACGTACCCCATCATGAAATTTTTAAAAAATCCTACTTTCATTTTCCTTCCCGGTTTAATTTTCGCTCAAGTTTTGGAAACCAAATCACTTCTGACAGAAGAGATTAGAATTCGCGACCCATATATCTATGCTGATACAGCAACCCATCGTTATTATATGTATGCCCAAATGGATAATCGTTTGGATGGACTGGGAGATGACAAAAAACCCAAAGGGGTTGAAGTCTATGTTAGTTCTGATCTAAAAGAATGGCAACAACCCCAAACGGTACTTCTTTTACCGGATGATTTCTGGGCCAGGAATATGGTTTGGGCTCCCGAAATGCATGAATACAACGGAAAGTATTATCTGTTTGTTACTTTAACCTCGTCTGAGCTCCATAAAAACATGAAAAAACCGGATGGGGAAACCAACTGGCCGCCATTCCATAAAAGAGGGACACAGATCTTTGTGGCCCATTCACCCCTGGGGCCATTCCTGCCCTTTGAAAATAAACCCCATACTCCGGAAAACTGGATGGCATTGGACGGAACACTCTATGTCGAAGACAACAAACCCTATATGATTTTTTGCCACGAATGGGTAGAGATTGTAGATGGGTCAATGGATTACATTCAACTATCATCCGACCTGTCAAAACCGGTTGGCGATCCAATTAAAATGTTTCATGCTTCCGAAGCAAATTGGTCAACCAGTAAAAACAACAAAGTGACCGATGGCTGTTTTATGCACAAAACAAAATCAGGTAAACTGATGATGATTTGGTCGAGTTTTGGAGTAAAAGGCTACGCCATTGGAATTGCGGAGTCTGAATCCGGGAAATTAAAAGGTCCTTGGATTCAGCAAAAAGAGTTACTTTATGAACAAAATGGAGGGCATGGAATGATTTTTAAAACCTTTGAAAACAAGCTTTTTCTGGCATTTCACCAACCCAACAGTCCAAAAGGACACGAACGATTAAAACTAGTTGAAATTGAAGATACGGGGGAATCTCTAAAATTGAAATGATTGTTGACCCTAAAATGAAAATGCTTGATGAAATAGCGTGGTAAAAATTTTTGTACTCCACTTGGCAAGACCATGAATTTTATGAATACCAAAAGAATAACCTAAAATGAAACCCAAAAAGCCATCCTTATTGCTCCTGATGATCACCCTATTGGTTTTGGTTGTTTCCTGTGATCAAAAGCCCTATAAGATCAGCCGGGGTTATATGTTTATCCAAAAAGAAGAACGGCGCAATGAAGCCACCCAATGGCAATTGGTATGGGAAGACGATTTTAACAAAGGTGTTTTGGACACCAATACTTGGAGACGTATTGGACTTTTTGAATCCCCAAAATGGAAAGTCCCGGTAGAGGAATGGAAAGCGGTA
>JBESZM010000053.1:0-13548 GCA_041254175.1 Flavobacteriaceae bacterium
ATAGAATCTGTTCAACCCGGTTGTGGACAAACTGGAGGATCCATACTGTTGACTTTTGATGAAAATACAATCCCTCCAACCATGACAGTAAACTGGGAGAAATTCACTACCACTACCGTAAGTACTACCTCAGGAACCATCAATACGCAGGAATGGAGGCGTGTTCCATCATTTGACAATAACCTGAGTCTTTCCGAACTTGAGAACGGAACCTATCGAGCCATCATTGCCAGTAATGCAGGAGGTACTTGTGGATCAGGAGAAATCATAACTCGATCCATCGTGATCGGAAATGCTGCCGGACTTACGATTCGTAATTCGAAATATGTTGACGCTGCCTCTAATGACTATTGTAGCGACCCAATTAATTTACTTTATGACATTAAATTCCTATTAGAAAATGATTTGGCTAGTTCTTCTGGTGGTGCATTTGAAGTTACACTATCAAAAATTAGCAGCTATGGTAATCCTTTCAACAGCACATTCCCCGCGGGCAGCTCGGCTGGAATCACCAGACCACTGACCAATGACGGAACCGGAAACTACACCATCAGCAATGTTCCTTTTGGAGAATATCAATTGGTCGTTAGTGAATCTGGAACCGTAACCCAGTCTGTATGTGAAGTTTTACAAACCATTATCATTCCTGAGGTACAACCCCTAGAATACCTTGGAGACCTTGAATATGTTCTCGATACCTGTACCAAAGAAGTAGAAATAACAGCAATGGTTCAGGGAGGAGTTCCATTTGTCTCTCCATCTGGTGATTCATTCTATCGATACCAATGGACATTAGATATTGGAGGAGGTCAGATTGTGAATTATGCTGGAGAAACCATAACTGTGAAGGAGCCCGGAAACTTGAGCCTTACCATTTTTGACAGTACAGGTTGTCAAACCAGCGCGACTAGTGGAACAGCCATAACTATTGCCGAAAGCATTTCCCCATACAGAATACTCCCTCGATTGGCTTCTAATACTTTATTCGCGGAGGAACCCACTTGTCAAAACGCTGCCAAAGATGATGGCAAGATACAATTCGAAGTCGTAGGAGGAGATCTTCCTCAGGGAGGACAATATCCCTATGAAATCATTTGGGAAAAATTTGATGTAGGAACAGGATCATATCTTGAACAGGATGGTACCAACGGACAAGCCAATCTTTTCATGCAGTCATTTGCATTCAATCTCACTCCAGGTCAATACAAAGTAAGTGTAGCTCCAATGAATTGGAGTTGTGTCGGAGTGAGCCCGTACCAGTCCATCGGTGCAATTGAATACATCACCGTTCCACAAAATGATGATTTGGTAATCACCAATGGACCATTTATAGACGTCAGTGAATACGATTTTACAGATCCAAGTCAACTTACCATTTGTGAGCCCGGAGGAGCAGGAAATCTATATGTTAAGGTATTTAATAATTACGATGGAGAGTTATTCTTCTATTACCCTACCGATGCTGATCTGGTGGTTAAACAACAAATTGACAACACAACATTCAGACTTCAAATCAGCTCCTCTGTTGCAAGTGGAACACTCACAGTGGTCAATGAAGAAGGTTGTAGGGTCTCAAAAGGAATCAACTTAGAAATTGGTCAACCCAATTTTGATTTTAGCTCTCTTAACTCACAAATATCCGGTAACTCAACCCAAACACAAATGCCGTTGATACTGGCAAGAGAAAATGTTACATTTACCAATACCTCTACAGGGACCTATTCATATTTAGAATGGGACTTTGGAGACGGCAGTCCGGTTGAGCGATTTACACCATTTGCCGGTACTAGCTCTCCTGTGACTCACATATATGGAATTTCGGGGACTTTCTATCCCAAACTCAGATTGTATAATTCTGTAGGATGTTATCAAGAAGTCATTAAAAATCTGGTTGTAGGAAAAGGCTATAATGTTTTGATCCCCAATGTATTTACACCCAATGGAGATACCTATAACGATAAGTTCAAACCGCTATTCAGTGGATTCAAGTCCATGCAGTTTACCATTTACGACTACAGAGGAAACCTGCTTTACATGGAGGAATCAGAGGTAGACCCTGCAAACCCACTTCAACCCATAGACCTTACCGGTTGGGATGGAGAAATAAAAACTGAATCTCCCTATTATATCTATTCTGTATACGGGGTAACGCTGTTTGGTGATATTGAAGTACAAAAAAGTGGAACATTTATAATCATAAGGTAATGCGTAAGAACTGGATCATCTTAACGATAGTTCTCCTCCACTCCTTTTTACAAAAAGGATATGGTCAGGAGGACTATGTCGTTAACCAGGCAAAATTCTTACAAAAATCTAATCCAAGCTTTTTGGGTATGAATCAACTCAATAGAGTTGGCGTACTTTACAATAGTCTACGGGTTAACGAATCAACAGCTATGGACAACAAATATGCTTTTGGTTCTATTGCTTTTCAAGACAAAAATTTCTCTTTGGGCTTTGACATCAATTCTTTCCGATTGAACGATACAGGACTGATCTCCTCTTTGGTCAATTTTAGTTATATCTACAAAATTCAGATAAGCAACTACAGCTATTTTCTGCCTTCGATCAGCTTAGGCTTAGGAAGTTCGAGAGTCAACGTGGACAATTTAGTTTTTGAAGATCAATTGAATACCGCTACCGGTTTCATCAGTACCGAGTCCATTGACCCGCTTGCTCCCCTACTCAGTAGTGTAAACTATTTTGATTTAGGAGCTTCCTTTATCATCCACAACGAATACTACATGGTGGGATTAAGTCTAAAACACCTCAACAAACCCAACGTATCCTATAACAAAGAAGTTCCCTATGCCAAACCCATCAGTATTGGAATTCAGGCAGGCTATGAGTTCAACATCAACCCCTTTGAAAGAAGCTTGTTACCCAGATTTTCTTATTTGTACACCTTTTTAAATCTCAACAAGTTTGGAGATTCCACCTACATTGGTTTGGCAGAAGAGTTTCAGTTTGGTGAATTTTCGTTTGGATTCACCCAACAAGCTGCCTCAGTGAATTCGTTTGCACTTAACAATATTGGCCTGACCATGGGACTGGCACTTGAAAATTTCGATTTTGGATTACACTACAACTTCCCAAATCGCAAGCCGGGAACTGTGTTTTCGCCCAGTATATTTGAGTTGAGTATAATTTTCGATTTCAGTATTTACAGAAGAAACAACAGGGGACTCTACAAAAAATTACAAATCGACAATTACTACTAGTCGACTACTTTTCCATAAAACCTTTTTCAATCATCCACTCGTCATTATATATCTTTCCGATATAACGACTGCCAGAATCGTGGAGTAATACCACCACAACATCATCTTTAGTAAAGTGATCTTTCAATTGCAATAGACCTTTTACGGCAGCACCACAAGAGTTTCCGGCAAAGATACCTTCCTCCCGGGCCAACTTTCGGGTGTAGATTGCAGCATCTTTATCTGTGACTTTTTCAAATTGATCGATCAATTTGAAATTCACATTTTCTGGAAGTATATCCTCCCCTATCCCTTCAGTAATGTAGGGGTAAATTTCATTTTCATCAAAGATTCCCGTCTCGTGATATTTCTTAAAAACGGAACCATAAGTGTCGATTCCCCAAATTTTAATATTTGGATTTTTCTCTTTTAGGAATTTCGCCACCCCGGAGATGGTTCCTCCGGTACCCACACCCACGACAAAATGGGTGATTTTACCTTCGGTTTGATCCCAAATTTCAGGACCCGTTTGTTCGTAATGAGCCACACTATTAGACGGATTGTCATACTGGTTCACATACCAAGAATTGGGGGTTTCTTCAGACAATCTTTTGGAAACACTATAATAGGAACGAGGATCTTCGGGAGCTACTGCGGTGGGACAAACCACTACCTCGGAACCCATTGCACGCAAAACATCAAATTTCTCCTTGGACTGTTTGTCATTGGAAACACAGATCAAGCGATATCCTTTTACAATAGCAGCCAAAGCCAATCCCATACCTGTATTGCCCGAAGTTCCTTCAATAATCACACCTCCAGGTTTTAGTCGGCCATCCGACTCAGCATCCTCTATCATTTTTAAGGCCATTCGATCCTTAACCGAATTACCGGGATTAAAGCTCTCAATCTTCGCCAAAACCAATGCAGGAATGTCTTGAGTAATTTTATTCAATCGTACCAAAGGCGTATTGCCTATGGTTTCTAATATATTTTTGGAATAATTCATCGAATGTTTTTCAGGGCAAATATACCATATCCCAAACAATAAGGAAATAAACTAACGAAATCGTAATACACGAGCAGGTCGAATATTACTGATGATCAATGAAGGAATCCAAAGCAATAAACTGCTCACCACCAAAAAACCGAAGTTCAGCCACAACACATCCCAAAAATTCAATGAAACGGGAGCGATATTAACATAATAGGTTTCGGGATCCAAACGAATCCAACCCCAGTATTTTTGGGTCAAATAGAACAATATACCTATCAAATTTCCCCAAAATAAACCCTGACTCATAATGCCAACACCATTGTAAAGAAATATTTTTTGAATCAAGCGGTTACCCGCTCCCAAAGATTTAAACAATCCGATCATACTCGAGCGCTCTAATATCAAAACCAATAAGGCAGTAGACATATTAATGACCCCAACCACGATCATTACAATGATGATGATTAAAATATTAAAATCAAAAAGAGAAATCCATTGGAAAATGGTAGCGTATTGTCGTGTAATTTCAATAACGTCCAAATCCGAGGGCAACTTGAGGTATATGGATGATGCTACACTGAAAGATGTATTGAGATCGTTAGTAAACACCTCATAAGCACCTATTTGATCATTTTTCCATTTATTAATGCGTTGAATGTGACGGAGGTCTCCCAAAACAAAATTTTCGTCAAAATCAGGAAATCCAGACAAAAACAGCCCTACTATCTTGAATTTTCTCACATTGGGTAATTGCTGATTTTGGGAGTTTTGGAAATAAGCTGAAACTTCATCGCCTACCCCAACAGATAGCCGTTGCGCAATGACCTGAGAAAGTAATATTTCGTTGGAAGTTTTTTCTCCAAACCGAGGGAAGTCCCCTGCGACCAAAAAACTTTTCAATGCTTCCCATTGATAGTCTTGAGATACCCCTTTGACTACTACACCCTCAAACTGATCACCCGCTTTTAAGAGTCCTCCTTTTAATGCTACCCTTTGGACATGAGTGACTCCCGGTTCTTTTTTTAACATTCCGAGAACAGCTGGATCGCTTGCTATGGGGAGTACTGAAATCTGAGACTCACTGTTCTCGAATGGCGCCACAACCAAGTGACCATTAAAAGCAACGGTTTTATTCTGGATCTCCTCTTGCAATCCTTTACCTGTGGCAACGGCAATCAAAATCATCGTTATCCCCAATGCTACAGCAAGCTTTGCGATTTTAATTATCTGAACAGAAACACTACCTTTAAGGCTGGGATTAAAACGCATCCTTCTGGCAATAAACAGGGGTAAATTCAAATCAAATTTGTTTTGTGATAGGTACATTCAAAATTACAGTTTTATTTTTTCTTTTACTGGGCAGGCAGATACTATGTATTGCCCAAACACAAATCGTCCCGGGAGCTGCTCAATGGAAATCTTACATAAAAATATTGGGTAAAGAAAATATTGGAGTAGTTGCCCATCAAGCCAGTTTGGTCAATCACAAAACCCATCTGATCGACACCCTACTCTCTTTGGAAGTAAACATCACAAAAGTTTTTGCTCCCGAACATGGGTTCAGAGGAGATGCTGATGCAGGAGAAAGTGTGGCTGATCAAAAAGACCTTAAAACAGGCCTGCCCATTCTCTCCCTATATGGCAGCAACAAAAAACCCTCTGAAGAAAGTCTGGAAGGCATCAACATCATGCTTTTCGATTTGCAAGATGTAGGCGTAAGGTTTTACACCTATCTGTCTACCCTACACTATGTCATGGAGGCTTGCGCTGAAAATGGTATTCCTTTGATCATTCTGGATCGACCGAATCCCAATGCACACTACACTGATGGTCCTATATTGGAAGAGGATTGTAAAAGCTTTGTCGGGATGCATCCCGTTCCCATTGTCTCCGGAATGACCATTGGAGAATACGCCAAAATGATCAACGGAGAGGGGTGGCTGTCTGATGGTATACAATGCGATTTAAGGGTTGTACCGCTAAAAAACTATACCCATCAAACCACATACGAAATACCCCTAAGGCCCTCACCCAATTTACCCAACGCCCATTCCATTGCCCTTTACCCCAGTTTGTGTCTTCTCGAACCCACTGTCATCAGTGTGGGTAGAGGAACCGAAATGCAATTCCAGATCTACGGTCATCCGCAACTGCCAGAAACCAATTTTTCCTTTACGCCCCGGCCCAATTACGGATCCAAAAATCCCAAACTTAAAGATCAACTTTGTCATGGCGTTGACCTCAGAAACTTTGAGCGTCCCAAAAAAATTGAATTGCAATGGTTGATTCAAGCCCACCGAGATTTTCCGGATAAAGAACATTTTTTCAAAAAAGGCTTTTACAGAATTGCAGGCAACAAAAAATTACAAAAACAATTAGCGCAAGGAATGAACGAACAACAAATTCGTAAAACTTGGGAAAAGGATTTAGAAAAATTCAAGAAAACCAGAAAAAAATATCTAATCTATCCCTAATCAATTCCATAATGTCAGATAAGAATGATGTCTTTGGAAAAGCACTTTGGGAATACCATCTATCTCCCGGAAATCAAGAATTGATCACCTGGACCAGTCTCACCGACAAGGATCCGGTTCCCCTGAGTTATTTTTTTAGAAACTATGAACAAATGCCCCTTCTGGAGCAAAAAGCTTTGGAGATTACCCATGGAAAAGTTCTGGATGTTGGTTGTGGAACCGGATGCCACGGTCTTTTTTTACAAAACGATAAAAGTTTAAGTGTTACAGGATTGGACAATTCACCAGCAGCCATAAAGGTCGCCGCTGAAAGAGGTTTATTAAATACAAGCTGTCAATCCATTTTTGATTTCCATGGGGATACTTTCGATACCCTACTGCTTTTGATGAATGGTCCCGGAATTTGTGGCAGTCTGGAGAGACTACAATTATTATTGGAAAAACTCAAATCATTGCTCAATCCGGGTGGTCAAATTTTATTGGATTCCTCAGATTTGATTTATTTATTTGACGAAAGCCCGGAGGGAGAAAAAATCATACCCGCCTCCCAATATTATGGCGAACTAGCATACAGTGTTCAATACAAAAAAAATACCGAAACCTTTCCTTGGCTCTATGTAGATTTTGGCCTTTTAAGTCAAACAGCACAGCAGGCTGGGCTTGAAACCACCCTTCTTTTGGAGGGAGAAAATTGGGATTATCTGGCCCGTTTGACTAAGGGATATTGAGATACTTATGGGTTTGTAATGACACTTTCCATTGGGTGTTTTTCATGACGTAATCCACGATCAATGGCATCATTTTCTCCCGCTTACTCCATTCGGGTTGAAGATAAAGTTTACAATTCGGAGCTACTTTTTCTGCCTGCTGCTCTGCGAAACGAAAATCATCGCGGTTGTGAATGATCATTTTCAATTCGTCTGCCTTGTCAAAGGCCTCTGCGGTAGGAAGTTTATTTTTTTTTGGCGACAAACAAAACCAATCCCAATGACCGGACAAGGGATAGGCCCCCGAAGTTTCAATATGCGTTTTCATATCCAGAGATTTTAAACCCTCTGTGAGTGGATCCATATTCCACATCAATGGCTCACCTCCGGTGACCACTATGGTATCGGAATACTTTTTGGCAGTTTTGATGATCTCATCTACCATTGTTGGCGGATGCGATTTGGGATTCCAACTTTCTTTGACATCACACCAGTGACAACCCACATCACAACCTCCAACCCTTATAAAATAAGCAGCACTACCCTTATGATAGCCCTCTCCCTGTATGGTATAGAAAGCCTCCATCAACGGGAGAAGCGTTCCTGCTTCCAACATTTCTCCTTGTTTCTTATGATCCATCCGGACAAAGATAATCCATACCGTATCAAACCTTAAATAAAAAAAAGGTATATTTGAGTGTGCCCCAAAATGATTAAAATAAATTTTTTATGAAGCCCTGGCACCAATTCATTGACAACATCTTCATAAAGGTTTTTTCCTCAAAAAACCAGAACAAAGTCGAGCGCGCAACCTTATGGCTGTCCATGATCGGTTTTATCATTCATCTGTTTTTGATCTACGCCAAAAAGTTTAATTGGTTTGAAATTTCTTTTGAAAGCAGTCTTTTGATCGATCCCATTTCGGCCATCTACACCCCATTTTCAATCATTTTGGTATACGAGATCTATCTTTTGGTCGTCAACCTTCCCCGATCATTTACTACTTCAGTATCCAAACAATTTGAAATCATTTCACTCATCCTGATTCGAAGAATTTTTGCAGACATCCCCAAGATAGACCTAAAAGCCAATTGGATGAGCACTCAAGAAAATGTTCAACTGATCTATGACGTATTGGGCGTATTGATTATATTCTTTTTGATTTTCTTATTCAACAAAGGACGATCAAGGTTGCCCAAAAAACCCCTCAATCCCAACCTTCAAAGTTTTGTCGCTTCCAAAAAAGCAGTAAGTCTGATTCTGTTGCCTATCCTTATCATTACCTCTTTTATCAGTATTTACAGCTGGATTTATGGACTGGTCTACCTCCAGACAACCTCCGACATCAATGCCATCTTTTACAATGAATTTTTTACCATTCTCATTTTGGCAGATGTTCTCATACTGCTCCTTTCTTTTCAATACACAGAACGCTACAGCCAATTGATCAGAAACACCGGGTTTGTGATCTGTACCATCTTGATCAGACTCTCTTTCGGTGTTAGCGGTCTTACGAACGTAATATTGATTATCTCCAGTATTGCCTTTGGTCTGATGATACTGACCATTTACAATATGGAGGAGAATCCTCTCGAAAAAAAGAAGAAAACGAGTTAATTCCAGTTAAGCGTTCCGCTCACAAGAAAGCAAAGTATTCTGCAATAACATGGCGATGGTCATGGGTCCTACTCCACCCGGTACAGGCGTAATGTAGCTCGATTTTTTAGCGACTTCGTCATAAGCCACATCACCCTTTATAACATAGCCCTTTGGATGAGATTCGTCCGGGACTCTTGTGATTCCAACATCAATGACGATAACACCGTCTTTGACCATATCCGCTTTTAGGAATTCTGGTATGCCCAGAGCAGAAACAATGATATCTGCTTTTTGGGTCAACTGTTCAATGTCTTTAGTTCTGCTGTGAGCAAGAGTTACTGTAGCATTACCCGGGTTACCCTTTTGACTCATCAAAATACTGATGGGCCTACCCACAATATTACTTCTGCCGATCACCACACAGTGTTTTCCCGAAATGTCTATCGCATTGCGTCTTAGCATTTCCATAATACCAAAAGGGGTAGCAGGAATAAAGGAATCCATTTCCAATGCCATTCGACCAAAATTGGAGGGATGGAACCCATCTACATCTTTTTTGGGATCGACGGCCAATAGGATTTTTTCCTCGTCTATGTGCTTGGGAAGTGGCAGTTGAACAATATAACCATCCAAGGTGTCGTCATTGTTTAAGGCTCTGATTTTGGAGAGTAGTGCCTCTTCAGTAATACTGCTTTCCAGGCGGATCAGGGTAGATTTAAAACCTACTTGCTCACAAGAACGCACCTTACTCCCAACATAGGTTAAACTGGCACCGTCATTGCCAACCAATACCGCTGCCAAATGAGGTATTTTCTCCCCTTTTTCTTTTCGCAGACCAACCGCCTGCTTGATTTCTTCCTTGATTTGTTGGGATAGTTTTTTTCCGTCCAGTATTTCCATAATTATTTAAATCCTTGAAGCATTTGCATCATTTGTTTTCCTTTTCCTCCTTGCATCATCTTCATCATTTTACTCATCTGACCGAATTGCTTGATCAGTTGATTGACCTCATTAATATCCCTTCCGGAACCCTTGGCAATTCTATTTTTTCTACTGTGATTGAGCAAGTTGGGTTGTGAACGCTCTTTTGGAGTCATTGACCCGATAATGGCCTCAATGTGTTTGAAAGAATCATCATCTATATCTACATCACCCATCATTTTTCCAGCTCCCGGGATCATTCCCACCAGGTCTTTCATATTACCCATCTTCTTGACTTGTTGGATTTGAGAAAGAAAATCATCAAAACCAAATTGGTTTTTGGCAATCTTTTTACTGATTTTTCGCGCTTGCTCCTGATCAAACTGCTCCTGGGCACGTTCCACCAAGGAAACAACATCTCCCATCCCCAAGATACGGTCTGCCATTCGCTCCGGATAAAACACATCCAGTGCTTCCATTTTTTCTCCCGTACCGATAAACTTTATGGGTTTATTGACAACAGATTTGATGGATAAAGCAGCTCCCCCCCGGGTATCTCCATCGAGTTTGGTCAATATCACTCCATCGAAATTAAGAGTATCGTGAAAAGCTTTGGCGGTATTGACCGCATCCTGTCCGGTCATGGCATCCACCACAAAGAGTGTTTGCTGGGGTTTTACCGTTTGATGAATCTCTGAAATCTCTTTCATCAAGACCTCATCCACTGCCAGTCGTCCGGCAGTATCAATGATGACTACGTCATTATTTTCCTTTTTGGCTTGTTTTATAGCGGCTTGAGCAATCTTTACCGGATTTTTCTCTTCTCGATCACTAAAAACAGGGACATCGATCTGTTCTCCCAATACACCCAACTGATCTATGGCTGCCGGTCGGTAAACATCGCAAGCAACCAGTAAGGGTTTTTTCTTTTTTTTATTTTTAAGATACAATGCCAGTTTTCCGCTGAAAGTGGTTTTACCCGATCCTTGCAAACCTGACATCAATATGATTGAGGGCTTGGCGGCAAGCTCCATTTCGGCTGCACTGCTGCCCATCAGTTCGGTCAACTCATCTTTGACGATCTTCACCATCAGCTGACCCGGCTGAAGACTGGTCAATACTTTTTGACCTATGGCTTTTTCCTTTACACGATTGGTGAATTCTTTGGCGATCTTAAAGTTTACATCCGCATCCAACAATGCCCTTCTGACCTCTTTGAGGGTTTCGGCTACATTGATTTCGGTAATCTTACCGTGCCCTTTTAGGAGCTTAAAGGCACTCTCCAGTTTATTACTTAAGCTATCAAACATCGGTCAAGTTTTATAAAAACAAATTTACTGTTTTCAAATATATTTAAAACCCTTAGCATTCATCCATTTTTATGTTTCATAATACCCATCACGATGGTATGCGGAAAAGTGATGGCAGCCAAAAATGAAAAAAATAAAGGCATAAAATAGTCCGCTTCGAAATCTATATAACGATAAACCAAATAAAGAGAGATCAGAGAGGCCAACCAATAAATCATAGAATGTCTAAAATAGATTAGAAAAGATTTAAAGTTCATCTTTCCATAGAGAAACCCTAATTGATTTAGCAAGGAGGGGAAGCTATGCCATACCACAAAGTAAAAGGCAAATGCAAACCACAATGAGCCAACATAAAAGATGCCCATCAAAAGTAGAAGCAATAAACACTCCTTAATAAGGTGGGGTCGTGTAGAAGACTTTAATAACATGTTTGTCAATAATACACCACCCAAAATAATCGATGTATAAAAAAAGAAATCAAAAGGCAATGATTGTCCAGATATCTTTTGGATCACCTCCACCACTGATTCATATTGGAGGGTAAACATCAAAAAGAAGATAAATGCACCATATAATGTATAAAAAGTAAAATTCGCTACAGAGATAGACAAACGATCTTCCCAATGCTCTTCTCCAAAGTGATAACTGCTAAACAGTACAAAAATGATCAATGCAAGGCCGGGAAGGGTAAAAAAGAAGACCGCACCCAGTAAAACCACCAAAACATATATCACAATCGACTTAAAATAAAGGTTGTTTAATTTTCCTTTAAAACTCTTGTTAATTATTTTAAGATCATTTGCTCCATGCAAAATCCCCAAGGTCAAAACCCCAAAACCTGAAAAAAAATCAACAAAACTGCCGGATAATAAGGGAACCAAGACAATGAACACAAAAGTGATTAAAATGGCAATTTGGTAATTTTTAGTGGCTTGAAATATCAATTTGATAAAATTTTTTGTAAAAAAATATCACTTATATAGTAAGTAAGTTTAATTTTTTTTAAATTTACCTAAACAAAATAAATAATTAATTTAATTATGGAAAATCTTTTTAATTTATCAGCTGTAGCCCCTGCGATGGCTACAGACGATTATGTAGGGTTCACTTTTTTTGTAGGTTGTATGGCAATGATGGCAGCATCAGCGTTTTTCTTCCTATCGATGAACTCTTTCGACAACAAATGGAGAACCTCCATTTTGGTATCAGGTTTGATTACCTTTATCGCTGCAGTACACTACTGGTACATGAGAGACTATTGGGCAACTAACGCCACCTCACCAACATTCTTCCGTTACGTAGACTGGGTGTTGACCGTACCATTAATGTGTGTAGAGTTTTACCTTATTCTAAAGGCGGCTGGAGCCACTAAATCATTGATGTGGAAACTAATTTTCCTATCTGTAATCATGTTAGTAACAGGTTACTTTGGAGAAGCAGTTCACACTACCGGTAACGGTCCTGCATTGTGGGGTCTTATCTCTGGTTTGGCTTATTTCGCTATCGTTTATGAGATCTGGAAAGGTGGAGCTGCCAAGCTGGCTGAAGCTGCTGGTGGAGCCGTTCTTTCTGCTCACAAAACGCTTTTGAAGTTTGTATTCATCGGATGGGCAATCTATCCTATCGGATACATGGCCGGTACTGAAGGATGGTACAGCGGAATCTTTGGTGGTCTTCCTATGGACGTTATCTACAACGTTGGTGATGCCATCAACAAAATTGGATTCGGTTTGGTTGTTTACAACTTGGCTGTTAGTTCTAAGTAATCCTAAAGACAGCAGTTCAACTGCTCAAGATAAAAGAATCGCTCTTCGGAGCGATTTTTTTTTACATGCTATCGGGTAGATCAATCCCCAATAAACCACTGGCAGATTCAATATTGTTCGCCACCGCTTGACAGAGCAACAAACGCAAAGACTGTAACTTTTGATCCTGCGCTCCAAATACACTGACATTCTGATAAAAAGAATTGAACAGTTTTACCAAATCGTAAAGATAATTAGCCACCAAAGCCGGACTGTATTGCTCCCCGGCAGTTTTGATTAAGTCGGCATAGGTACTCAAATGTTTGAGGATCTCCTTTTCCTTGTCCACCAAACTCAAGTCCAAGTGGAGTTCCAACTCCCCCTCTACCTTGCGGATCAAGGATTGAATTCGCGCATAGGTATACTGAATAAATGGGCCGGTATTGCCGTTAAAATCAACAGAGGCCTCAGGGTCAAATAAGATCCTCTTTTTGGGATCGACCTTAAGGATAAAATACTTTAAAGCCCCCAAACCGATCTTTTGAAAAAGGGCATTTCTCTGTTGCTCGTCAAGTCCTTCAATTTTACCGTGTTC
>JBESZM010000054.1:0-25159 GCA_041254175.1 Flavobacteriaceae bacterium
TGGGCTCGAACCAAGGACCCTCTGATTAACAGTCAGATGCTCTAACCAACTGAGCTAAGGAGGAATTAGTCCGCAAATATAAAACTATCCCCTGTAAATATTGAATTTTTTTTAGATATAAATTTCCTAGAGATGATTCCCAGTTAGTGGCTAAAATGTAAAACTGTCAAATAACTGCCTAAATGAGTGTGGCACATGTTTCACACTTTAGCTTAAACTAATCCTAAAAAAATCTAATTAATTTAAGTTAAATTAGCCTTAATATTGTTGCCAGTCAATATTCAATTTTAGGTTTAAATGTGGGAATATGTTATTACCATTTGCCCGGTTTGGGTCCCATATAAAATTCAAGTTTGCCACCATTAACTATCTCTTCAAAAGGGATTAAAGGCTTTTTCACTTTTTTTCCATTTAATTTGATGCCTTGAATAAATACATTCTCCTTACTATTGTTTTTTGCTTGTATTACAAAGGTTTTTCCTTTATAAAAATCATTATCCAACTCAATGGTTACCTTATCAAACAATGGACTGGTTAAATCCACCATTGGTTTGGCTTCAACCCCTCCTGTCATCTCAAACAATCCCATCGCACTAATAACGAACCAGCCTCCCATTTGTCCTTCGTCTTCATCACCTTCCCACCCTTGATAAGGTGTTGATCCATAGAAGTTATCAAGAATTGCACGTGAATATTTCTGGGTTAAATGAGGTTTGCCTGAATAGTTAAACAGATATGCAGGTTGCATATTGGCTTCATTACCATGATTAATGTAATATTCGATAGCTTTTTTACGCGAACGGTCAAATGCGTGAGCTGCAAATTGTTTTTTCTCTGATTTTCTAAATCCATTTTCCAAGCGTTTATTAAATACTTCTTTCCCACCCATTGCTTCAATTAATCCTTTAATATTATGCGGAATATACCATGTGTATTGCCATGAATTACCTTCAGTAAATGAATATCCCGATAGCGGGTCAAAATTATCGAGCCAATTTCCTGAAGTATCTTTGGGAACAATATATTTTTTACCAGGATGAAAAATATTTCTCCAATACTCTGACTTTTTCATAAAATCATCATAATCATCAGATTTCCCAAGTGCCTTAGCCATCTGAGCTACACAATAAAAGTCAAAAGCATAATTGAGTGCACGGTCGGTTCTTGATTTTCTTCCCAGATTGTAGGGTACATATCCTTTTTCCAAAAACACATTAAGGTAATCATTACCTGCCAAGCCTGTCCCCGGTATAATTTCACCCTGTTTTGTTACAACATTTCTAACAGCTTTATAAAGCTTTTCCTTATCGCCTTTCCAGATTCCTTTTTGCCAGGCTGAAATCATTAATACGACTTCGTGTGTAACTTCCATAACTCCTGTATGCTCCAATCCTGTTGGGCCGTTATTTGTCCAACCCGTTTTATCAAAAAGTTCCAGCTGGGTATCTACCCAATTCTTCATGATTTCAGGAGATATTAATGACCACAAGAGATTTAGATTCCAAAAGGTATTCCAAAAAGCATCTCCACCATACATTACCCCACCCACTGGTAGTTGTTGTACTTGCTCAAAGGGATCAACATATTTTCCATCCACGTCACTCCAAGTTTGTTTCTGACAATAGGACCGATAAAGGTTGGTGTAAAACTTCACCTTATCTTCATATGTTCCACCTTCAACTTTAATTCTGCCAAGAAGTTCATTCCATTCATCTTGTGCATCATTTACTGCTTGGTTAAAATCCCAATCGTAACCTTCCAGTTCCTTTTCAAGATTTTTTCTTGCCCCCTCTACACTTACTAGAGACAAACCCACTTTTGCCATTAAAGGTTCCTCTTTTTTAACATTAAAGCTTACATAGGAGGCCACATCTCCCAAACCTGTAACTTTTTGTACATCTTCAATTTCACCTTGTTTTTGAGTCCATCCGTTCATGGAATCAAATGCCTTATTAAAACGAATCTCAAAATGGAGTGTCCATTCGTTGTAGGAACTTGTTAGTATAGAATATCCGGTAATTGTTTGCTTATCCTTTATGATTATTTCTCCTTCTCTTAATTTTGCACTATACTCAGCGGGAAAAAGCAAATCAATTAAAATCCGGGCATTTTCATAGTCATCATTAAAAGTATATTTATGAAATCCACAATGCGTGGTGGCGGTTAGTTCAACCTTAGCATCACTGTCATATAATTCAACGGCATAATATCCAGGAAAGGCTATTTCTGTCTCTTTTAACATTCTGGAATGGTAGCTTGCTCCAGCTCCCCTGTAGGCCGCATCAACCGGCCGGTCTTTAAATGTTGGGTCCTGTACCTGGGGCATCATTATTAATCCGCACATTGTCCAGGCATGAATATGTGAAAACCCTGACACATTACTTATTGAGTATTCATATCCCCCCATCCAGCCGTCATTCTGGTTATCCGGTCCCAATTGCACCATTCCGAAAGGTCTTCCGGCATATGGTCCCAACATCCACCTTGAGTTAGAAGTGCCTATAAAACAATCTACATAATCAATGGGTTTTATGTTGGTTTGGGAATTTACCGAAATACTTAAAACTAATAGTAACAGAATGCTAATGGTCTTCATACTTTGGTCTTTATTACTCTTAATTACCTACAAATAAAACAAGTTTATATAGCTATTCATAAAGAATTTTAATGTTTTTATGTGCTTTAGGGAAATAAGAAATTATTAAAGATGGAGAATCACAAAATACAAAGCCTAGGCATTTAGTTTTTTAACCAGAGCTACACCACAGACTACTCTGGCAGTTGAAGTAGAGTTGGTATATATTTCCCTAAATTCTAAAGTTAATTCAGGCGAAATTAGTTTTGATAACATTTATTAAAGAGTAATTAAGGGCAAATGAAGCACTATGAGAATGGGACAGATGAGGAGGATTCATATGTAATATTTTAATAAAAACGGAATAGCTTCTTTTGGAAAGGTATCCTTTTTTATAGAGATTTGAATATTTAATTTCTATCCTTTGTATCATTTAACACATCTACAATAGATAAAACTTTTTTAATAAAAAATAAGTTATGCATAAAACTATTCTTACACTTTTTTGTCTGATAGTTGTTTCAATTAATTTACGAGGGCAAAAACAGAATATCGACTATGTCAACAACATGATTGGAACTACTGGTACCAATCCAACCGAATACGGTGGTTTAATACCCGAAGTTAGCACTCCCTTTGGAATGACGAAATGGACACCAGCTACACGGTTAAATATGATTTCAAAGCGCCCATACCACTACAATGACAAAAAACTAATTGGCTTTATCGGAACACATCAACCAGTTATTTGGATGGGCGATTATGGTTTTCTAACCGTTATGCCACAATCCGATAAATTAAAAATCAATCCATTAGACAGAGCGGTTTCCTTTTCACATGATGACGAAATTTCTACTCCTTACTATTACAAAAACAGTTTTAAGGATGCTAATAAAAAAAGTATTGAGACTGAGCTTGTAGCCAGTGACAAGTGTTCATTTTTTAAATTTACCTATCCTAAAAACAGTGAAGCCATTTTATTTTTTGAGGCCTCACGCGAGCCTTTGAGATCAGAGGGGGCGGGAGGATATGTTCGTTTTTATCCTGATAAAAATGAAATTTATATTTATAATTCCGATCACCAGGAAGACAATCATGTTGGGCACAGTATTCCAAATTTTAAAGGCTACTATGTACTAAAATTTGACCGGGAATTTTTCGACTTTGGAACATGGAAAGCCAACACATCAGCTGACTCAATTACTGTAAATCACAATTACTTATCTAATTACGGAAAATGGTTGGGAGAAGAAGTACATGAAAAAAATCTGGAGTTAAAGGGTCGTAAAATTGGTGGATACGTTAAATTTAAGAAAGGTAATAGAAATGTAAGTGTAAGGATTGGCTCATCTTTTATTAGTTTCAAGCAAGCCACTGAAAATCTTAATAGGGAAATTCCGGTTCAGAAAAGTTTTGAAGCACAAAAAAAAGAAACCAAAGAACGGTGGGGAACTTTGCTTAACAAAATTAAAATTAAAAGCAGCAACGAAGATGACAAAACATTATTCTACTCTATGTTATACCGCACTTTGCAATATCCTCGTAACATTAGTGAGTATGGACAATATTACAGTGCCTTTGATGATAAGGTACACAAAGGCAGGTCGTACAACGCTTTTTCAACATGGGATACCTTTCGATCCTTGCATCCATTATTGCAAATACTGGTCCCTGAACAAATAAGCCCAATGATGCAGTCTTTGGTGCAGATGTATGAACAAGGTGGATGGATGCCCAAATGGCCAAACTTAACCTATACTAACTCTATGATTGGCACACACTGCGATATTATTTTAGCTGATGCTTACATTAATGGTTTTACCGATTTTGATATTAATACCGCTTGGGAATCCATTATGCGTAACTCATTTATTCCGCCACTTGGTAATGACAATTGGAGAAAAGGAGACACCTGGACCTATGAAGCTCGAGCTGGGATCGGTACTTACTCTACTTTAGGCTATGTAGCTGCCGATGCTACACG
Organism: Flavobacteriaceae bacterium; assembly: GCA_041254175.1. Classification (GTDB taxonomy): domain Bacteria; phylum Bacteroidota; class Bacteroidia; order Flavobacteriales; family Flavobacteriaceae; genus UBA8316. Next base: position 4,560 of record JBESZM010000054.1, read on the forward strand.
CATGTCGGCTTCCCGGACACTAGAGTTTGCTCTTGACGATTACTGTGTAGCTAATTTGGCAAAAACTTTGGATAAAATAGAAGAATTCAATTTTTTTAATAGACGTTCTAAAAACTACACCAACATATTTGATACAAAAAATAAGTTTTTTCGCCCCAAAAACACAAATGGTCTGTGGGCTGAAGACGAGGGTGCTTTTACCGAAGGAGCCAATTGGACTTACCTGTTTTGTGTTATGCAAGATGCATCTGGACTGATTGAGTTAATGGGAGGCAATAAATCTTTTGTGAACAAGCTAAGAGAAAATTTTGAGGAGGGCCATTACCGGCATGACAATGAACCGGGGCATCATTATGTATATATGTTTAACCATGCTAATCGCTTAGATCTTACCCAAAAATGGATACGTACTATAATTAATAAAAATTACAAGAATGCTCCAAATGGATTATCGGGCAATGATGATGCCGGACAAATGTCGGCCTGGTATATTTTTAGTTCTTTGGGCTTTTATCCCTTAACACCGACCGATGGGACTTATGCACTCGGTTTACCCTATTTTGAGGAGATTGAACTTGAGTTACCAAAAAATAAAGTATTAAAAATTATTGTCCGAGATGTATCAAACAGCAACACTAATTTCCCCAATATTTACTTTAACGGACAAAAAATAAAGGACAACTTTATAAAAATCACTGACCTTTGGAAGGGTGGAGTATTGGAATTTAAACAGTAAACTTTTGGAGTTTAATGAATTAATGATTACAAATTTTCATTAAATTATAACAAATTAAGTAATTTGTAAGATGGGTATATAAAGGAAAAAACTTTAGTACATTTTATGAAAAAATTATTGTGTTTACTCATATCCTTTTTAGGAATATCATCAGTTCAATCTCAAATTTTACCCGAGGAAATACAATTTAAACGTCAAGGCGCTCAAAGATTGATTTTTGATGAAGAGCAGTCCATCACCATGGCAAAACTTGAGCCAAAAAATAGGTTTTTATTATCAAATTACCTTAAAAGTTGTTTGTGCGAGCTCGATCCATTTGTATGCCTTACTAACAAATTCTTTATCTATATGTCCGCTTACCTGTAAAGCGGCGCTAGTATTTCCTACTCCACCCCCTACACTTCTGCCTGAAGCATTAATATCAACTCCTCTACCTTGAACGAACGTGGATGCACCAGATGACAATAATTGACCTTTTTTCTTACCAATGCTATCCAGCTTTTCACCAGTTGTCTCAGCCGCTTTATATTTCTTAGGCCTTCTTACATATGTGTTCCACCCTGGATTAATAACCCGAATTTTCTTGTTTTTAATTAGAAAAACACAGCAATCCTTGACTTGCTTTTTTGTAACACCTTCTCCAATTGATTCCACAAGACCGTCAGCATTAATTTCAGGGTTGGCTTTGATAATTTCCAAAACAACATCTGTCAATGCAGGTCGTTCTTCTTTGGAAGCTACTGGGGTAGATTCTACAGAAGATTCGCCGGTCAATTTGGCAGCAACTCCGGCACCTAGTTTTTTTATTTTACCAGCGACAGTTCGATTTATTAACCCATCCTTGTGATTCCAACTAAGAGGAGCTCTAAATCCAGATACATCAACATCAAGATTCGATAAGGCTGACGCCAATGACGGAATATTTTCAAAAGTTCCGTGTGCGTGAATGGTAGACGCTGCATCCTTTTTACCTCCTTTGCGAGCGATCTTACCATCCAGAGATCCAATGGTACCAGATGTTTCGTTTAGATCATTTGCGGAAGCTTCTAGATCCAAGTTTTCAGCGTTTAGATTTAACTCGAATTCATCTTTACCAAGATCCTTACCTCTTTTACCCTCTGAAGCATAAGTATTTACGGTTAATCCTGCTGCTATGGATCCGCATTTAACATGAGCTTTTAGAGCACTGATAATATCTTCCTTTGTTTGTTTTTTTGTTTCTTTATCACCAAGTATTAACGACCTTAACACGCTTAAAAGTGATTTGTCAAGGCTATTTACTCCAATTTCTAGATCTATAAATTCTAATCCTCCTTCAACTTTTAATGTCAATTTACCAGTTTCTTGATCAACTATATTTATATTCAATTTACTTTTGAAGCTTGGCATTTTAAAGTCGACCTCCATATCTTTAATCCATTGTAGAGCAATTTGTACATCTACATCATGTATCTGTATTTCGCTACCAGCAAATTCCATATACTTGATTACGCTTTTAATTTTAGGATTGAGTGTAATTTTTCCTCCACTAAGAAAAGTAGTTGTACTAGACATACCTAAGTTCAACTCAATTCCTTTCGCAATGATTCCAAGTTTCCAAAGTTCCTCACTTAATTTTGTTTGGATGAAGTCATTTGCATTCAATGAACTTACTCCTCCAAAAGCTGCTCCAGCAGCAGCTCCTAATAATCCACCACCAAGACTACCAATAGAACCACCCAAACCACCAAGACCGATGTAACTTCCTAAAGATTCACCCAACACGCTTCCTGCAATTGAACCGCCAGTCATTCCAATGATACCTCCTGTTGTAGCAGCATTAAATGCCTCATCGAGTAGATTATCACTTTTACTTCTATCAACCTCTGCTTCCAATGCTTCTACATTTCCACCTTGGACTTCCCATGACTGATCATCATGATTCCACTGGTAGACCTCATCTGCAAAAAGGTGAGCTTCCCAACCTTGGCCAAGTCCTGCAAGTTCGATTGCAGCTGCCACTTGTTCTGGACCATGCTTCTCATTGTCATATTTCTTGACGGTGCCATCTTCTTGAGGAATAAGCAGTTTTCGTTGAACAGTATTGGCTTTAGTATGTAAGTTTTTGGTGGATACGTTTTCGTTTGAACTAAGTTGAATTGATTGTTCCGCTGCCTTTGCCCCCATTACGTCCGCTTCATTCTCCAAATGAACATCATCATTCAGATTTACTTTTCCTTTTAATTTGGTTGTCGGTTTTACACGGCCTTGCTTTTGCTGCACCACATGGCCTAGCTCATGGGGGAGATGCTTTTCCTGACCAGGGCCTAGATGAATGTCAGTTCCTTGTGCATAGGCATGGGCTTGAAGCTGGGAAGGTTTATTAGAGTTTCGGTGTACCTTAACATCGTCCATTGAAATACCTGTAAGGTTTTCCATTCCCGATTTTAGATTATCTGGAAGTCCCGTATTGTTTTCTTGTTTTTGTATGGGTTTAGTTAAAGAAGTCGTCCTGGCGTCTGCTTTGGCTTGTAATTGAAGAACCCCGTTTAAATCATTATCAATAGATTCGTTTACAGTTGCCTGCAGCTGTTTAATACTATTTGAACTTGGACTATTGTCAGCGGCAGTCTGAAGGCTTTTTAAAGCCATTACTTTAGGAGCAAAATCAAGTGCAATTCCTTCAGAAGAAGTCGTTATTGAATTTGATCCAGATTCTGAATTAGTTTTTTTAGCTTCTTCAGACTTAAAATTTAATTGATGTTCTGACATAGAATTTTAATCCTTATACAATTTAAATAATTTTTCAATATAAATGTTAATTACTATAAATTAACGCCAAGGAGTGTGACAAAAGTCAGATTATTGTAGGCAAATACTTTTGTATGCAATTGTGTGGATCTTTTAAAGAAACCTAATTTAAAAGTATATTGAGTTGTGCTGCAACTTTGAATAATAGGGAGAGCTCTCTAAGACACCGAAAACAATTTGTTTTGACCTTCCTAATGTTAATACTAACGGAGTCGATTGGACTAATTTTGAAGTCGATTGTTCTCCTTAAATGCAGTTGTTAAGTTATATCTAATTATTCACTCATTTAACTCAACAAAAAACCACTTCTCTAAAACCCACCCCCCTAAAAGTTGAGGGAACGTTTTCTGAAGTTTTTTTGGATTTTATACAAAAGAATTACTGCCAAATAACTGCCAAAAAGTGAATAAAAATGGCTAAATTTAAAAAGTCTTTTAACTGGGAGAGTCAGCATTTACAGGGGCTCGAACCAAGGACCCTCTGATTAACAGTCAGATGCTCTAACCAACTGAGCTAAGGAGGAATGGGTCCGTAAATATAAAACTATCCCCCGAAAAAATTCAACTTTTTTTGGATATAAATTTTCTTAAATATCTCTCCCTTTTTACAAAGTTCAGAAGCTAATTCCAAAACCAATATTACCCACTAACATTCCACTTTCCGAAACTCCATTAATTTCCGGGATTTCCTTGGTGCTTAGCTCTGAATAGCTGGGGTCAGAATTGTCAATGGCCCTAAAGCTTAACTTTTTGGGTAGGTCTCCAAAACCATAGCCCATTTCAATTCTAAAATAAAAAGCACCCCCTGTTTTCAGTCCCAGCCTAAGGTTAGTCGTTCTCAGATCCACTTTTCCATTTCCCGAACCTTTGGAGCCATTCTCCAAGGCAACATTCATAAAATTTACTTTATAACTCAGGTTAGAATTACTCAGCCCCACATAAAGTCCCTTGCTTTTTTCTTTAAAAAAATAGGATATACCCCATTCCAAAAAACGAAATTCGGCATCCTCGTTATTCTTTTCATACGAATATTGAGAATAGTCAAAATAGGGCGCAAAGTGATTGTCAAAAAATGGCAGGGTATATTGTGCGCCAACAACAGCCATGTAAGGAAAGCCAAACTTTAAACCCGCTGAAACTCTTTTGATATCATATTCAACGGATAAAGAATCTTTTTCATCAGCAACGATTATGGGCAAAAGCTCTTTATTCATATTCCCAAAGCCGAATATGGGTACCACGATCAAAAGTAGAAATCGTATTCTCATAAGATTTTGAAATCTAAATGTGAAATTAATAAAAATCTTACTCGAATCAAGTTGCAGTGGTAGGTTTTCCCGCGATTGCTATGGTTTGATATTTTAATTAAACATCTAATAGAATTATTGGTAAAAATTATTGTTGTATAAGTTAAAAGAATCAACGCACCACTTTTATTACCCCGGAAAAAACTAATATTGTATTGAAAAATATTGTTTCTACAAACATTAGGTTTTAGAATTTGATAGCCTTTGCCCTGCCACAGTAGGATTAGTTTTTTCGTTTGATTTGTTATGGTTTTTTTGTTTTGAGTGGTGGGGCTGAAGGTATTAAATAATCCATTGTAATTTCCTGTATAAAGTACTCAAAAAAAAACCCTCCACTTGTGGGAGGGTTAAGGGATCAAACCTGAGTGTTTGAACTATTCTTCAGTGATCTCTATTTTGTCATTCAAGACCAGATAAATCGGCACAAGAGGTAATACAGCCAGAACAATATGGAAGTATTGGGCGACATCCGGCACATCTGTTACCCTTACAATGTAAATACCGAATAAATTGATCAAGCTCAAGCAGACATATATCTTTACCGCAGCAGATTTGGCTATTTTACCCCCATCATACGGAAGTTTATTGGGTATGGCCAGCGAAATTTGGATCAACCATAAAACTGCAGCAGCCAAATGGATGGGAGCTTGATTCTGAGCAAAAAAACTAAATTCTGAGGCCACTACTACAAGCCCGAAAAGAAAATAACCTAGATTGAAAAAAACGCGATTTCTTTTTAAAAGTCCGTAAAGTGAAATCAGAACGCAAACGGAAGCAATAATAATTTGTGGTAACATAAAAATTGATTTTGGTTTATACTATCAATATACAAAAAATAAAAACCGCATTTGAAAAAGAAGATTCTACATCCCCACTCTACGCATTATTGGCGACTAAAAAGGAGGGTTAGCGGTTAAAAGTTTCGTAGTAAAAAAACACTTCTCCCATGATGTCTTTGGATCGATGGTAATTTACCATTTTGACCAAAAGAGTATCATTGATACGATATCCCCCACCCAAAGAAGTCAATACTCCCGCATAAATTCGTTTTCTTTCCTCCCGATTGAGTTGGGTTTCCAATTGGTCAACAATTTTTGAATAACCTTCCAGTTTGTAACGGTAAAATTGAGGAACGATAAAATCCGCATAGCCCCCTTTAATCCAATCCGGCCAGGATTGTAAATACTCCTGTTCAGACCAGGGATAAATACTGGGCGCCCAGGAAACCATGGTTTCCGAGCGTATCGCTTTTACTTTTTGGTAGACCTTTTTTCCATATTCACTTAATCTATCGGACCGCCATCGTATCCAACTTCCTTCTTTGTGATCCATTGGTGGATCTGTATTGAACTCGCTTTGGAAAAGCGATACCGTATAGGGATCATAACCCCCTTCCGAAGGCATGGCCGGTAGGCGATCATCTCCCTGAATACCATCTACATCATAATCAGTGACCACCTCTTCTATAAGTTCCAGTAAAAATTTTTGCGGTCCGGGGTGAAGCGCGTTCCACCACATAAAATTGTTTTTTTTCAGGATTTTACCCTCCCGATCTCTGCCCAGCCATTCCGGATATTTTTCGATCCATACACTTTCAGGATCATCATAGGCGAATGAAAAACCAAACTCAAACCAAGCGTGAACTTTTATCCCCTCCTTGTGAGCCTGACGAATCAGATACTCCAAAGGATCAAAGTGGGAAAGCATTGGTTCTTGCTTTACTCCTATGTATTTTTCCAAGACATCACTGGGATATTGAGTAACCCCCTTATTCCAAACCACCACAAAAAGATGATTGATCAGGTATTTTTTACAATTGGAAACCAAGGCTTTTATATCCGCCTCGGATTTGAGGGCATCACTGCCCACATTGGTCACCCAAACCCCTCTAAAAGTACTCTCCGGAAGATGCTTTTCCAGATAAGTTTGATCATGGACATTACAACCAACGAATAATAGACTTAAGGTGATAATCAAGGGTTTAGAAATCGAAAACATAACTCAATCAGATAAATCACTTCAATTTAAAAAAAATCCCTCTATCAGAGTTTTAAAACAATAAAACTGAAAAAATCTTCCTATTTTGGGATAAAATAGTGCTTTCTTTTTTTAATGATACATCTAAGCCGAATAACAGGAATGTGGTATAAAACAAAACAACGATTTGTTGGTATCTCACTGATGTTAATGGTATCGGCTTGTAGTTTTCCCTCCGATAAAAACCCGGAATACCTTTTCAAGGCCAGTATGTTGGTTAAAGAGAATCACACCTGGTACAAAGCTTTCATTCATTTTGGTAAGTTGATCGAAGAGCGATCCGACGGGCGAATGAAATTGGAAGTTTACCCTTCAGAACAATTGGCCAAAGAACTTGAAGCCATTCGCTTGATCAGGGCGGAGGTCATCGACATGACCATTTCTGCAGGCTCACTAACCAACTTTGCCGAGATACTCACCTTTTCGGATATGCCCTTTTTACTCAAAGACACCCTAGCCATGCACAAACTCATCAACAGTGCCATTGGAAAGCGAATCGAGAGGGAAATGATAGAAAAAATCGGAGTCCGTCCTTTGGGTTATTTTCAAAGAGGGGAACGTCATTTAACCTCCAATCGTCCCATCAAGCACCCCGACGATCTTCAGGAATTAATCATCAGAGTTCCCAACGCCCCCTCCTATGTTGTGGCCTGGAAAGCCCTAGGGGCCAAACCCACTCCTATGGCCTTTTCCGAAGTGTTCTCCTCCCTTCAACAGGGAACCATCGAAGCACAGGAAAATCCATTTGCCATGATCAAAAATGCCGGTTTTAGCGAAGTTCAAAAATACCTCAACCTTACCGGGCATCTCATCACTTGGGGTTATCCGCTGGTAGGAGAAAAACAATTTCAAAAATTACCCGAGGACCTTAAGTCCATTTTTCTTCAGGCGGCAAAGGAAATGCAAATTTATGAACATCGATTGTTTCTCAATAACGAATCCAAAGTTCAAAAACAATTGCAAGATGAAGGGGTGATCTTTGTTGAGGTCGATAAAAATGCATTCATGGAAAATGGAGAAAAGGCCGTTTATGAAAGTTTATCACCCGAGATGCAAGAGATATACAAAACCATAAAAAAAATTACCCAATGAATTTCAAAATCTTTTTGTCAAAGTTTTTAAAATACGGAACGCTTTTGACCAGTTTGGGATTTGTCATTACCGTATCACTTCAGATCTTCGCAAGGTTTTTTCTCAGCGATGTACCTCCATGGACGGAAGAGGCCTCAAGAATTTTATTTATTTATGCCATAGCATTTTCCAGTGGTTTGGCTTACCGAGGCAATTACTTTGTTTATCTAGAAGCGTTTTATAACGGCTTTTCCGATGCCCTTAAGCAAAAAATAGACTTGTTATCCCCTCTTTTGAGTCTTGTTTTATTTGGATTTTGTGGATTTTATACACTGTCCATGCTTGAAATGGGACTCAATGAATACTCCCCAACACTTCACATCATTATGATCATCCCTTTTTTAAGTATTTTGATCCTAAGCCTCTCCATCAGCTATTATAGTTTTTTAGCTTTTTTGAAAAAAATTAAATTTTGGAAATCATGATACTGTTGCTGATCATTGTTTTTGTCGTTTGTCTTTGTTTTCGATTTCCCATTGCATTTTCTTTGGGATTGTCCTGTTTGGTTTACTTTATTTTCAAAGGAACCCCCTTGGTGGTAGTCCCTCTCAAGATGTATGCGGGGATTGACGTTTTTGTCTTACTCAGTATTCCCGGTTTTATTATTGCAGGGAATTTAATGAATCAGGGGGGACTCACTGATAAGATCATTAAATTTTGTAATCATCTTTTGGGGCATATCAGAGGAGGACTTTCCTATGTCAATATCAGCGCCTCCATGCTTTTTGCCGGGATCTCAGGAACAGCAATCTCTGATACTGCCAGTTTGGGAGCCGTGATGATACCTGCCATGAAAAAAGAAGGTTATGACAGTGACTTTTCCTGCGCCATCACCGCAGCCTCCTCAACCGTGGGGCCCATTATTCCTCCCAGTTTACCCATGATTATTGCTGCGACATTGAGCGGATTATCGGTTGGAAAACTTTTCCTTGCAGGAGCCATCCCCGGCCTGTTGTTGGGCTTGGGACTGATGCTGGTCGCCTATTTTGTCGCCAAAAAAAAGAACTACCCCAAACACCAAAAAAGTTCAATATTGCAAATTCTAAAAAGCTTTACCGATACCTTTTGGGCCTTGTTGATGACATTGATCATTCTATTTGGGATCATTGGGGGAGTATTCACTCCCACTGAGGCCTCCGTTGTTGCGGTACTTTATGCCCTTTTTATCGGAACATTTGTTTATAAAAAACTCAACCTCAAAAACATTTCTGTTGTCATTTTAGATTCCATGAAAACCACTGCATCCCTGATGATATTAGTTGGTTTTGCCAATTTGTTTGGATTCATACTCATTACCGAACAAATTCCTCAACGCATATCCGAACAGATTCTTTTATGGACCACCAATAAATACGCCGTTCTGTTATTGATCAATTTATTATTGATATTGGTTGGCACCTTTATGGAAACCATTGCGGCCCTATTGATCTTATTTCCAATACTGCTCAAAGTGGCGATCGAGGTTGATGTTGAGCCCATGCACTTTACCGTGATTGCAGTGCTCAATTTAATCATAGGACTAACAACCCCTCCCGTAGGTGTATGTTTATTTGTAGCCTCCAGTATCGGTAAAACCTCCATAGGAAAAGTCAGCAGGTCAGGGCTCCCTTTTCTGGCAGTCAGTCTTTTGGTATTGGTTTTGGTATCTCTTTTTCCCGAGCTGTCCCTTTTTCTCCCCAATTTAATTATGGACTAGTACAGGGACATTTCAAAAAAAAACCCCACACCAAAGTGCAGGGGTAGAAATGTATCTAAAATCTAAGCTTTATTCCAGAGATTGGAGTGGATTGATTTATCCTTTGGGCTTTAGATAAGTAAAAACAGCCAGTCCAAACATCACAAAATCAATAGCAAAATCAGAAAGTCCCATATTTGTCAATGGAGATGAAGCCATGTAGTAAAAGGCTCCAAACAAAGGGATATAGGCGATAATGATAGCCAATAATAATTTTTTGGCATCCTCAACCGCTAGATTTCGCGAAAAGAGCAACATCAACCCAATCATCAAAAATGCTGGGGTAATGGCGTATTGAAACATAACTGCAAGTTGTCCTGCTTCCGCTCCAACATTAAACATCATATCGACAGAGGGCTCAGCAAATGCAGCATATAGAATAGATTGGAGTAACTGGATGACACCGATGATCGTTAAAGTTAATTTAGTTTTCATTTAAAAATAATTTTGGTTTAATAATAGTGTTTTTTGTTCTATTAAATTACCATAAATATAGTAAACAAAAAAAAGTAAGAGACTAAAACTATATGGCCCTATTCTTGGGTTTTTTGTTGGGGATTCTGCCAAAATTTCCAGAACCATCGTAATCTACAGTATCCGTTTCAATTTTGGAACGTCTATGAGCCTCGGTCTCTTTATTGTTAAAAAAGATGCCCAACAAAAAAAGGAAAAAGACAATGAGTCCTACAGCAAAGATGATGGAAATACTCATTATTTAGAAATTTGTTTGACATAGGCCCCTGCAGCCAAAATAGAGGGCACCCAAATGCCCACATAAAGCCCTTCCGATTGTTGATCGTTAAACCACAGGTATACCGAAAACAGAAAGCTTAAAAAGGCAGCTGCCAGAATCAGATAATCAGACCGTTTCATTATTCTTCAGTCTTTGTGAGTCTAAAAAATTCCTCATCCGATTCGATCCAAACAAAATCACTGGTCACTTTTTCGGTTTTAGGATTGTAGAAAACCTCCAAATATTTGAGTCTTTTGACATCCTTCACCTTGACCTGAGCAACAAAGTTGTGGTGATGAAACTTATCAAAAGGGCTGATAAATGAAGTATAGGAATCCCAAATGATATTCCGTGTATATTCTACATTACCGTAGGTAGACTTTACAAAAGCCCGAATGGCTTTGTTGATTTCCTTGACGTTTATCGGTACAATTTCACTATCCTTTAAATTTTTCCGCTCCATTACGTCTAGAAACCCCTGGTGTTCAGAAACGAAATTTTCCAATCCCGGTTTTTGTTCCTGGTTGGAGATCCCCAGTTCGATCAAGTCAGCGGCATTGTCTTTCTTTTCTTCTTTTTCATCGATCAAATAAAATTCCTCGTCTTCCGGGATCCACTCAAAATCACCTTTTACTTTTTTGACAAAAGGATTGTAAATGACCTCCACATATTTCAGACGATCCAAATCATTTACCTTCACTTGTGCAATAAACGTATGGTAGTGATAAATTTCGGACGGGCTTAGAAAAGTTTTGTAGGAGTCCCAGATGATATTTCGGGTATATTCTACGATCTCAGGGTAGCGCTCCTCGACAAAAAAGCGGATTTTTTTATTGATTTCTTTGATGTTTATGGGCGTGATCTCACCGGCTTCATTTTCTTCAAAACCTTGGTGTTCAATGATAAAATCTTCGATTTTGACACGTTGCTGTTGGGCGGAAAGCGCAGCACTGCAAAACATAGCAAATGAGATGAACAAAGAAAAGATGCTAAACTTCATAATCATTGACGTTTTTAATTTTCATAAATATAGTAAATATCAAAATGAGTTACCGAAATCGCCTAATTTAATTGGACAAAAAACGGAAGAGATCATTCCCATTGGCATAAATAACCAAAGCCAACAGCAAGAAAAACCCTACCATTTGGGCATACTCCATAAACTTGTCATTGGGCTTTCTTCCGCTGACCATTTCATATAATAAGAACATTACATGTCCTCCGTCCAAAGCAGGAATTGGCAACAGGTTCATAAAAGCCAAAATGATTGAAATAAAAGCCGTACTGGCCCAAAAAGCCCTCCAATCCCAGCTGGCCGGAAAAAGACTCCCGATGGCACCAAAACCTCCCAACTGAGAAGCTCCTTTTTTGGTAAAGACATATTTGAATTGGGCTACATAGTCATAAAGCGTCCAATATCCATAACTGAAACCTTCCGTGATGCTTTCGGCCAATGAAAGATCTACTTGACTGATATTAATGGAATTTCTGGGAATGACACCCATTTTACCTTCGGCGTCCAATACCACATTAAGGGTGTCTCTGGTTTGATTCCGTTCGATCACATATTGAACCGTTTGATTGGCCTTATCACCATTAAACGCCCTCAGATCCCCCCAATCTTCGATAAGGACATCGTTGGCAGCAACGATTTTATCCCCTGGTTTCATGCCGGCCGAATAAGCACCCCTTTCGGTCCAAAAACTGTCGATCTCTGCAGGATTACGCGGATACAATATGCTCATTTGACCCGAAGTGAACATACGATCACCAATGTTTTCGGGTATGGGGATATTAACTTTATTACCATTGGCGCGTTCCACTTGGACCTCCTGGACAGATCGAATCAATAACATTTTGTTAATGTCAAGGGCCACCTCAAGCGGTTTGCCGTCGACAGACAATATCTGATCTCCTTTTTCAAAACCGATTTCTTTGGCCAAAGGTGAAACACCCAGCCCCAATGGCATAGCACTGTTGGGTAAGGTATTTTTACCCCAAACAAAGAGGATCATCATATAGATCAGAAAGCCCAAAACCAGATTCACCGTCACTCCACCCAGCATAATGATCAATCGCTGCCAAGCGGGTTTGGTGCGAAATTCCCATGGTTGTGGAGGTTGTTGCATCTGTTCCTTGTCCATGCTCTCATCGATCATCCCCGATATTTTGACATAGCCCCCCAGGGGTAACCAACCGATCCCATAAACGGTATCTCCAAATTTCTTTTTAAACAACGCAAATTTGACATCGAAGAACAGAAAAAACTTTTCTACTCGGGTTTTAAAGATTTTGGCAGGGATAAAATGACCCAATTCGTGTAAGACAATAAGAATAGACAAACTGAGTAACAGCTGAATGCCCTTCATTACCATAGGTTCCATAACATACTAATTTTGGAGACCAAAAATACCACTTTTAGACACATTCAAGACCCATTTCGACAAAAACCTTTAATGCTAAATTTTTATGTTTTTAATGACCTATCTTTGTCTAAAGATGACATTATTAAATAAATACAGAAAATTTTTGGCGGCATTTGGACTCGTTTCGGCCGTCATCTTAATGTTGTTTTACAATGCATTGTTGCCTACCAAAAAATTACCCGTTTACCAGCCTGCCATGGTCAATTTTGAATTGGTGGACAGCACCATTCAGCATCAAAAAAAATTCCATCGTATTGCCGATTTTTCACTGATCAATCAAAACGGTAAAACCATCACGCAAAAGGACTTTAAAGGGAAAATTTATGTGGCAGATTTCTTTTTTACCACCTGTCCCACCATCTGTATTGCCATGACGGACAACTTGGTTAAAGTTCAGGAAAAAATAAAAAACAACCCCCATGTGATGCTCCTGTCCCATTCGGTTACCCCCAAAATCGACTCCGTACCTCAGCTCAAAAAATACGCCATGGAAAAGGGAGTGATCGACCAAAAATGGCATTTGGTAACGGGAGACAAAAGAGCTATCTATGATTTGGCCAGAAAATCCTACTTGGCGGTCAAGGAAGCCGGTGATGGGGGACCTTTCGACATGATCCACACCGAAAATTTTATATTGGTCGATCCCGACCGAAGGGTCAGAGGCTTTTATGATGGAACAGATTTTGAAGAAATTCAAAGACTGTTGGAGGAATTGGAAATTTTGATCCAAGAATATTTCCCCTCCTAAATTAACCGTATTTTCTCATCCCCGGATTGACCAAAATTTATAATTTTGTTTTTTTTAAAATCATTCTAAATAATGTTCCCACTCGATCAATTGGCTCTTGGACAAAAAGCGATAATCAAATCAATTGAAACCGATTTTTTGCCCCTAAAATTGATTGAAATGGGATGTCTTCCCGGCAATGAAATTTCACTCCTATACTTGGCTCCATTCCAAGACCCATTGTATTTAAAAATTGACGAAGCCCATTTGGCCATCAGAAAGGAGGTTGCTCAATACATTATGGTAAAACCCTTGTTGGATGATTAAAAACATCAACGTTGCCCTGATTGGGAATCCTAATACAGGAAAAACTTCTGTCTTCAATGCCCTCACCGGATTGAATCAAAAGGTGGGGAATTACCCCGGGATCACTGTAGAAAAAAAACAGGGCAGTTGCCGATTGGATCGGGTCACCAAAGCCAGAATCCTTGATCTGCCCGGTACCTACAGCCTCAATGCTTCTTCTATGGATGAGAGCGTGGTGGTTGAATTACTTCTCAATAAAAACGATCCCGATTTTCCGGATGTCGCTGTGGTGGTTACCGATGTCGAAAACCTCAAACGCAACCTGCTGTTGTTCACACAAATCAAAGATTTGCAAATCCCTACGGTATTGGTGATCAATATGTCCGATCAGATGCAAAGAAAAGGCATCAAAATTGATGTAGAAAAGTTGGAGGAAAAACTCAACACAAGTGTGGTTTTGGTCAGTACCCGACAAAATTCGGGGGTAGACCAACTCAAACAAATTCTGGTTGATTATCGATCCATCCCTTCAACACCGATATTAGATCCCACCACCATTGATCAGGATTATTTTGAAAGCCTGGGTAAAGCTTTTCCCAATCAATCGCTCTACAAACTTTGGTTGGTGATCACTCAGGATGTCAATTTTACCAAGCTGGAACGTCAAAAAGTTCCCGATACAGCTCAGTTCAAGACCCAACCCCAATCGTACCTCAAAAAATTACAACAGCGGGAAACCATCAAACGCTATCAGACCATCAATCAAATCCTCAAGGAAACCTATCGGGTAAACCTTAAGGAGGCAACCGACCTCAGAAGCAAATTGGATAATTTATTGATCCATAAATTTTGGGGTTATGTCGTCTTTTTTCTGATTTTACTGACCATTTTTCAGGCCATATTTGATTGGAGCAGTGTGCCTATGGATTTTATCGACAGCAGTTTTGCTCGCATGAGCGATTGGGCCAAAACCCAGATGCCTGAAGGAATATTGACCGACTTGATTGCTGAGGGGATTATTTCCGGTTTAGGAGGAATAGTGATTTTTATTCCTCAAATCGCTTTTTTGTTTTTGTTTATTTCCATTCTAGAGGAAACGGGTTATATGAGCCGGGTGGTATTTTTGATGGATCGAAGTTTGAGAAAATTTGGATTAAGCGGAAAAAGTGTAGTCCCTTTGATCTCCGGAACGGCCTGTGCTATTCCAGCGGTAATGGCCACCCGAAACATCGAAAACTGGAAGGAGCGCTTGATCACCATTCTGGTGGTTCCGTTTACTACATGTTCTGCACGCCTGCCGGTGTACATGATTCTCATCTCTTTGGTCATTCCCAATGAGCGGCTGCTGGGAATCAGTTATCAGGGACTAACCCTAATGGGACTTTATCTAATAGGTTTTCTGATGGCCATTGTTTCGGCTTCCATTCTCAACCGTATACTCAAATCTCCCAACAAGTCTTATTTCGTTGTGGAGATGCCCAACTACAAACTTCCAATGCTCAAAAACGTGGCGATTACCGTTTGGGAAAAAACCCGATCTTTTGTGGTAGAGGCCGGTAAAATTATATTGGCCATATCCATATTACTTTGGTTTATGGCTTCCTTTGGTCCGGGAAAAAACTTTTCCAACGCCGAACAAATAGTAACGCAAAAACAACATAATCAAGATTTAAGTGAGTCCGAATTAGAAAATAAAATTGCTTCCTTTAAGTTGGAAAATTCCTACATCGGTATTTTGGGGAAAGCCATCGAACCGGTGATTCTTCCTCTAGGGTATGACTGGAAAATAGGAATTGCTTTGATCAGTTCTTTTGCGGCTCGAGAAGTTTTTGTCGGAACATTGGCCACCATCTACAGTGTGGAAAGTGATGCCCAAGAGACCATAAAAACAAGAATGGCAGGGGAGATCAGAAAAGACGGTACCCGTCTGTTCAATTTGCCTACGGGAATTTCTCTGATGCTTTTTTATGCTTTTGCGATGCAATGCATGAGTACATTGGCCATTGTCAAAAAAGAAACCAACAGTTGGAAATGGCCCGGCATTCAACTTTTTTCTATGACCGTCATTGCTTATCTTGTGGCATTAATGGCCTATCAAATTTTAAAATAATGGAGATTTTACAATACATCATAGCGGTATTTTTAGGATTGTGGTCTCTCTATTATCTCTTCAGAAAGTTTAGACCAAAAAACAAACCCGCAACCGGTCAAAGTTGCGGGAGAGGGTGTGGTTGTTAAGCCACGGAGATGGTAATCCGAATCCATCCTAATGCAAGATAGCAAATTTCCTAAACAGAACAAATATGTTCTGTAAAAATCTTTCCACAAAACTTAGCTTGAATTGGTTTAAGCTTAAAAAGTGGAAGATTTTGACAAAGTTTTGATTAAAGAATTGGGTAAAAGAATAGCTTTTTACAGAAAACAGAAGGGACTAACCCAAGCCCATTTATCTGATCTTGCAGAGATGGAGGAGTCAGCCGTAAGAAGAATTGAATTGGGTAAAACCAATCCGACTTTCAAAACCTTATTGCGAATTTCCAGAGGCTTAGAAGTTCCACTCAAAGAATTGGTTGATTTACCAATGTCCTAGCCTTGTTGCATCAAATGTTCGATTTCATCAGGAGCTTTGGGAATGTTTTCCATCAGATTGATCGGAGGACCATTCTCTTGAGTGACTACATCGTCTTCAATCCGTATGCCAAATCCCTCTTCAGGAATATAAATTCCCGGCTCTACAGTGAGGACCATATTGGCCTGTAGTGGTTGGTCCACCAATCCGTAATCGTGTGTATCCAGACCCAGGTGGTGAGAGGTGCCGTGCATAAAATATTTTTTGTAGGCCGGTTTTTCGGGATCTTGATTTTTGACCATTGTTTGATCCAGTAGCCCCAGTCCGATTAACTCATCGGTCATGATCTGACCAATCTCTTGATGGTATTCTTTGATTAATATTCCGGGCACCAGCAATTGCATGGCGGCTTTTTCCACCCGCAAGACAGCTTCGTAAACCGTGCGTTGTCGGGGAGTAAATTTGCCTGAGACAGGAACCGTTCGGGTCATGTCACTGGCATAATTACCATAGGCTGCTCCGACATCCATCAGGATCAATTCACCCGACTGGCATTGTTTATTGTTGTCAACGTAGTGCAAGACATTACAGTTTTTTCCGGAAGCAATGATGGGGGTGTAGGCAAATCCATCGGATCTGTTTTTTAAAAATTCGTGAGCGAATTCTGCTTCAATTTCAAATTCCCATATTCCCGGTTTGATAAAGGGTAAAACCCTGCGGAAGCCTTTTTCGGTGATATCAATGGCATTCTTGATCTGATCAATCTCCTCGGCATCTTTTACCGACCTCAACTTTTGTAAAATAAAGTTACTTTTTTCGGTGGGATGATTGGGAAACTTGGCTTTTGCCCATTTGATGAATCGATCTTCCCGGGTTTGGGTTTCAACCTTGGCCCTAAAATGTTCATTAGTATTAAAATAAAAAACTTTGGCGGCCTTGGCCAAGGATACAAACAACTCTTCAAAGTCATCGAGCCAATGGACAGTTTGAATCCCGGATAAAGCAGTAGCTTGTTCTTGGGTGAGTTTTTGCCCTTCCCAAATGGCAATCTTCTCGTCGGTTTTCTTAATGAACAGTATCTCTCTGTGCTCGGGCTTTGGCGCATCGGGAAACAAGAGCAAAATACTCTCCTCTTGATCAATTCCGCTGAGGTAAAAAATATCCCGATGTTGAGCAAAAGGGAGGGTGCTGTCTGCACTGATGGGGTAGATGTCGTTGGAGTTAAAAACCGCCAGACCCCCCGATTCCAATGCCTGGATGAAATGATCTCTATTTTTTGAATAGAGTTTTGAGGATAGAGGACGGTAACGCATCAGTCGGTCTTTTGAGAGTTTGAATACCTAAAATTATTAAAATTAAAGGGAGTGAGATGGAATTAGTTTTAGTTTGTTGAACAAATAATAGGTTTTATGTGCCAACCAGGATCAAACGTTCAACACAATTGGCATTGTGGAGTTGGGGTTAAAATTTAGGCATCTGGGCTTTTCTATTCAACGTTTATGGACTAATTTTGTTATGATAAACCAACACTAATGATCACAACTACCATTGCCAGAAAGGTAGCCATGGCTCTGTCGGGGCTCTTCTTAATACTCTTTTTGGGGCAACATTTTACCATCAACATAACTTCGGTATTCAGCGAAAAAACATTTAATTTTTTATCCCACTTTATGGGCAACAACCCTGTGGTGCAGTTTATTTTACAGCCTGTTTTGATTTTTGGGGTGGTTTTTCACTTTATTATGGGCATTATCTTAGAGCTTAAAAATTCCCAATCACGCAGTGTTAAATACGTTTCCTTTAAGGGTTCAGCCAATGCCAGTTGGGTGTCCCGAAATATGATCATATCCGGAATTGTGGTACTGTCCTTTTTGGGCTTACACTTTTACGATTTTTGGGTGCCGGAAATGAACTACAAGTATTTTGAGTTTCTCCCCCAAGACCCGGACCGCTACTATGGAGAATTGGTTCATAAATTTCATAGTCCGGTTAGGGTAGCCATTTATGCATTGTCGTTTGTCTTTTTGTCACTGCACCTTTTCCACGGATTTTCCTCATCTTTTCAATCGGTGGGGCTAAACAACAAATATACCCGCGGCATCAAAATTTTTACAGTCGCTTTTTCGCTGGTCATTCCGGCAGGTTTTATTTTCATCGCAATTTTTCACCATCTAAACGGATAATTAAATGGCAAAGTTAGATTCAAAAATACCCCAGGGAAGTTTGTCCGAAAAATGGACCAACCACAAGAGTAAAATCAACCTTGTCAGTCCGGCCAACAAACGTTTAATCGACGTCATTGTGGTGGGTACTGGTTTAGCAGGAGCTTCTGCCTCAGCAACTTTGGCTGAGTTGGGCTATAATGTAAAGACTTTTTGTTTTCAAGATTCTCCTCGAAGGGCGCATTCGATTGCTGCCCAAGGAGGGATCAACGCCGCAAAAAACTATCAAGGGGATGGCGATTCTACCTACCGACTTTTTTACGATACCATCAAGGGGGGGGATTACCGATCCAGAGAATCCAATGTTTATCGCTTGGCGGAGGTTTCTACCAATATCATTGATCAATGTGTTGCCCAAGGTGTTCCCTTTGCCAGGGACTACGGAGGCTTGCTGGACAATCGTTCTTTTGGGGGTGTTTTGGTATCCAGAACTTTTTACGCCAAAGGCCAAACCGGACAACAGTTGTTGCTGGGGGCCTATTCTGCCATGAATCGTCAAATCGGTCGTGGAAAAATAAAAATGTACAATCGCCACGAAATGATGGATTTGGTTTTGGTCGATGGAAAAGCCAGAGGGATCATTACCCGAAATTTGGTCAATGGCGAAATTGAAAGACACAGTGCTCATGCAGTGGTCATTGCCTCTGGAGGATATGGAAATGTATTCTTTTTATCGACCAATGCGATGGGAAGTAATGTTTCTGCTTCATGGAAAATTCACAAACGCGGCGCGCATTTTGCCAATCCGTGTTTTACTCAAATACACCCCACTTGTATTCCCGTATCGGGAGATCACCAATCCAAGTTGACCTTGATGTCCGAATCTTTGAGAAATGACGGTAGGATATGGGTGCCCAAAAAATTGGAGGACGTTAAAGCCATTAGATCAGGACAACTTAAAGCCACTGACATAGCAGAGCAAGACCGCGACTATTATCTCGAACGTCGTTATCCGGCTTTTGGAAACTTGGTACCCCGTGATGTCGCTTCACGT
This sequence comes from Flavobacteriaceae bacterium, assembly GCA_041254175.1. Lineage (GTDB taxonomy): Bacteria > Bacteroidota > Bacteroidia > Flavobacteriales > Flavobacteriaceae > UBA8316. The sequence continues at coordinate 24,272 of JBESZM010000054.1, forward strand.
GCAGCCAAAGAACGTTGTGATGCCGGCTTTGGGGTCAACAAAACTGGAGAGGCCGTTTATTTGGATTTTGCTGCTGCCATCATCCGCTATGGCAAAGAACAAGCCCACGTCAAAGGATTGGATGAAAATGATGCGGCATTGGTCAAAAAATTAGGACAAGAAGTAGTCCGTGCCAAATACGGAAACCTATTTCAGATGTATGAAAAGATTGTAGATCAAGACCCCTACGAAACCCCTATGATGATTTACCCAGCAGTTCATTATACCATGGGCGGTGTTTGGGTAGATTACAATTTGATGACTTCCATTCCAGGTTGCTACGCTATTGGTGAAGCCAATTTCTCTGACCATGGTGCCAACCGACTGGGAGCATCAGCATTGATGCAAGGGTTGGCCGACGGTTATTTTGTTTTGCCCTACACCATTGGGGATTATTTGTCAGATGACATCAGAACCGGACCCATCTCTACAGATTCTCCCGAGTTTGAAGCAGCCGAAAAACAAGTCAAAGATCAATTGAAGGCTTTTGTCAATAATAATGGTAAACACTCTGTGGATCATTACCACAAAAAACTGGGGAAAATCATGTGGGACAAATGTGGTATGTCCAGAAATGAAAAAGGCCTAAAAGAAGCCATTAGTGAGATCAAAGCATTGAGAGAAGATTTTTATAAAAACGTAAACGTTCCCGGAGGTTCAGAGGAGTTCAATGAGCAATTGGCCAAAGCCGGAAGGGTAGCGGATTTTCTTGAGTTGGGAGAATTGTTTGCCAAAGATGCTTTGGAAAGAACAGAATCCTGTGGAGGTCACTTTAGAGAAGAATCCCAAACCCCCGAGGGAGAGGCAATGCGGGATGACAAAAACTTCACCTTTGTTTCTGCATGGGAA
>JBESZM010000055.1:0-32802 GCA_041254175.1 Flavobacteriaceae bacterium
CAATCAATATAAACCATTGATTATAAAATACTTACTTACTATATATATTATTTTTTTTAAAGGAGGAGGCCCTTAAGTTTAGGGTGTATTTTTGATATGGGCAAGGTGATGCTTTCCGTGCCAGGCATAAAGGGCCATGACCGTTGCGAGGGGGTAAAATTTATCTCTGGCAGGGTGGTAGTATTGTCTTTCCCATTGATGGGAATCGAGGGTTTCGATCAACGCGGCCCATCGGTGGTGGATCCCTTTAAGGATCAGTAAACTGCTTTCCACATCGGTATCCACGGCGTCGTGCATCTCGGCCCATTGGGCGTGGTCGTAGTCCGGTACGGTGGGGGTGTCTTGGGTCAAGGCGAGTTTAAATCGGGTATAGACATGGATATGGCTGTCGGCCAGATGGTGGATCAATTGTCCGATTTGCCAAGCTCCCGGGCGGTAGGTTTTTTGAAAATCCTCCGATTTGAAGTTTTGGATCTCGGCTTCCAACTCAGCGGGAAAAGATCTTATCTCCTCAGTAAGCGACTTGATCTCTTCGGGACTCAGTTGGTCTACCCACTGGAAACGTCCGATGGGATACTTTAATTTTTCGAGTGCTACATCCGTCACAAGCGTGTAATTATGCGGTTTTTTTACGGAACGACAAGGCCAAAGTGATGAGTCCAAAGGCGATAAATGGCATGCTCAACCACTGTCCGGTGGAGAAAGCGGGCAAGATCTCCTCAAACCCTCCTTGACTTTCTTTGACATACTCTACCAAGAAGCGGATGCTGAACAGTCCGGCAAAGAAAAGACCCAACAGGAATCCTCCTTGATCTCTGTAACGGCTGTTGTAGATTTTACGGAGTACAAAAAACAAGATGAGATAGCCAAAAGCCTCATACATCTGTGCGGGGTAACGGGGCAGGATTTCGCCTCTGTTTTGGAATACCACGCCAAAGTTGGAACCGGTGTATTTTCCGACAATTTCGGAGTTAAAAAAGTTTCCAGTACGGACAAAAAATCCACCGATGGCAACGGGAATGGTCAATCGGTCGAGGATCCAAATCAAGGGTTTAAAGGGGTTGAGGCGTTGGAACACAAAGATTCCGGTCAATATACCGATGGCGGCTCCGTGGCTGGCCAGTCCTCTAAATCCGATAAAGGAGTAACCACCGTCTGCATTTTCCTTGATGGGGAGTAGGATTTCGAGCAGGTGGTTTTGGAAATAATCCCAATTGTAAAAAAAGACTTCCCCCAGTCGTGCGCCCAATAGGGTGGAGATCACCATATAAACAAACAGGGGTTCCAAATATTTTTGATCGATATTTTCTTTGATGAACATCTTTTTATAGAGGCGTAAACCCAGTAAAAAAGCGATGATGAACATCAAGCTGTAGATGTGAATGCCAAAGCCACCGATTTCGAATAATTTTTCGTTGGGCGCCCAATTGAATTTAAGAAAGGTCATTTTTTTAAAATTGTGGGTTAAATGTAATCATTCTGGAACAGTTGAGGGTAGAAAAACTTAGGGAACGGGATCATAACCGCTTTTGCCCCAAGGATGACACTTAGCAATTCTTTTAAGGGTCAAATAAAACCCCATGACAGGTCCGTGTCGCCGAAAGGCTTCCAGTCCGTAGTGCGAACAAGTAGGAGAAAACCGACAAGTGGGGGGCAGAAGGGGAGAGATCAAAATCTGATAGCTTTTGATGAGGAGGACAAAAGGGAAAATCAAAACTTTTCTCAACATCTCTTTCAATTGAGGGTAAATTGAGTTCCTTCTTTACCGTCTTTGAGTTGAATACCAAACTCCAATAGTTGGTCTCTGATCCGGTCTGAGGTTGTAAAATCTTTATTGGTTCGAGCATTGTTTCTCAGTTCGATCAACAAGGCTATGGTTTTGTGGAGTGTATCTTCTGTAGCACTGTTGGATTTTTGCTCGGGGGCAATGCCCAATACGTCGTGAATAAAAGTCGACAACATTTTGGTAAGGGTTTCCCATTGGGATTGGTCAATGGGGTGGTCTTTGTGGACGACCAGGTTGATGAACTTAACGGCCTCAAAGAGCTGTGCAATGAGTAGTGGACTGTTGAAATCATCGTCCATGGCGGCATAGCATTTTTTGAGCCATTGGTCGGTATCAAACGCTGCGGATTTTTTACCGGGATTGATTTTGGATAGTTGGTTGACCGCTTCCATCAATCTTTGGTAGCCTTTTTCGGAGGCGTCTAGAGCCTCCTGGCTGATGTCCAGAATACTGGTATAATGAGCCTGAAGCATAAAGAAACGGACTACCTGTGGGCTGTAGGGTTTGCTGAATTTATCATTGTTACCGGTAAACATATCCAGTGGAAGGATATTGTTTCCGGTGGATTTGGCCATTTTTTTACCATTAAGGGTCAACATATTGGCATGGAGCCAGTATTTTACGGGGGGGTGATTGTGAATGGCCTGTGCCTGCGCAATTTCACATTCGTGGTGGGGAAATTTAAGGTCCATTCCACCGCCGTGGATGTCGAAGGAGGCTCCGAGGTATTTGGTGCTCATGGCCGTACACTCCAGGTGCCAGCCGGGAAAACCGTCGCTCCAGGGAGAGGGCCAACGCATGATGTGCTGGGGTTCGGCCTTTTTCCAGAGGGCAAAGTCCTGGGGATTTTTTTTGTCGCTTTGTCCGTCCAGAGTACGGGTGTTGTGAATCAATTCCTCGATCTTGCGGCCACTGAGTTTGCCATAGTGATGGCTTTGGTTGTATTTCAAAACATCAAAATATACCGATCCATTGACCTCATAGGCAAAACCGGCTTCTAGGATTTCTTTGATGAGTTCGATTTGCTCAATGATGTGTCCTGTGGCCGTGGGTTCAATGGAGGGGGGTAGGGTATTGAATTTTTCAAGAATTTGATGAAAATCTACGGTATAGAATTGCACCACTTCCATGGGTTCGATCTTTTCGATTCTGGCTTTTTTGGCAATGCGATCTTCGCCGGTATCTTCGTCGTTTTCGAGGTGTCCCGCATCGGTGATGTTCCGGACATAACGGACTTTGTAACCCAGGTGCTTGAGGTAGCGGTAGATCAGATCAAAGGAAATAAAAGTCCTGCAGTTGCCCAAATGGACATTGCTGTAGACCGTGGGACCACAGACATACATGCCTACATGGCCGGGATTGAGCGGCTCAAATGGTTCTTTTTTACCGCTGAGGGAATTTAAAACGACCAAAGAATTGTCGATCAAAACTCAGTTTCTAGTTTTATATAATCCAAAAATTCTCTCCTGACTTCAATATCCTTGAAACGACCACCAAATTCAGAGGTTACGGTACTGCTGGAGATGTCGCTGATGCCTCTGGAATTAACACAGAGGTGCTTGGCGTCAATCACACAAGCTACATTATCGGTATTCAATATTTTTTGAAGTTCTTCCACGATTTGGAGGGTCAAGCGCTCCTGTACTTGAGGGCGTTTGGCAAAGTAATCAACGATTCTGTTCATCTTGGAGAGCCCCACCACTGTACCATTTGAAATATAAGCCACGTGCGCTTTACCGACTATGGGGAGCAGGTGGTGTTCGCAAGTGGAGTAGAGGGTGATGTTTTTTTCGACCAACATCTCTCCGTATTGGTACTTGTTATCAAAGGAAGAAGCTTTGGGCTTATTTTCGGGATGTAGACCACTGAATATTTCGTTGACATACATTTTGGCGACCCGTCTGGGGGTGCCGCAAAGGCTGTCGTCAGTAAGGTCCACCCCCAAAATATGAAGTACTTCCTGAATTTTTTCTTCAATGAGTAATATTTTTTCGGAATTACTCATTTCAAAAGCATCTGGACGCATTGGGGTTTCCTTGGAGTTACTGTGGTGCTGATCCCCTATTTCGTCAATTTGCTGTAATAATATCTTATCTAATTTCATAGCTTTAAAAGAGGAACAAAGATAGTCATTTATCCCCATAAATGGTATTCGATTTTTGTTGTCTGAAAAAGGTTCGTGGAGGGACTACAGTTTTAGGGAAAAGGAAACCAGAAATTGAAATTGGTCTTTGTTGAGCTGAATGGGGTCTGTCAAACCTGTTTGGTACATGGGTTCCGAGCGCTCAAAAACCAAATTTGAAAATGCAAAATTCAGTGCACTACCACCAAAATCGTAACCCAGGCCAAAGGATGACCCTTTGCTGAGGTCAAGGGATTTTTTGTTGATGCTTTCTTGGTTGAAATAGCCTCCTCTGAAGCTCAAGCGGCCCAAACGGTATTCCCCTCCCATTTTAAGGGTTCCGGCCGATTTTAGTGTACTGTTGATTATTTTATTTTGGTTGATGAAGTTGTCGTCCCCGTTTCCAACGTCAAAGGAAGCGTTTTGATAATTGACCAGGTCGTATTGTACGCTGATCAGACCTTTGGAGCCAAAGACATAGGCCAATCCCCCGGAATATCTGGAAGGGGTGGACATATTGTATTCGTAAATATTGATGACACGAGGATCAATTGTATCTTTTCCGTTGGTTTTATTGGTAATGATGCTCTGTAACAATTCGTCGGTCATTTGATACCAAACGGGACTGTGATAACTGAGTCCCACTCTGAGGTTGTCGGCCTTATAAATGGCCCCCAATTGAAAAGAAAAGCCCTCTCCTAGGGTCAAAAGATCGTTTTCAAACTCTGTGTAATCGAAAGTAGAGCTTCCGCCATAGTTGTTTTCGATCAAATTATCCACCCTTCTGAATCGGGTTTGATGAGAATTGAGGTTAAAACCCAAATAGAGATTTTCACCATACTGTGTACCCAGTGAAAAGGTGTGTTTGCTATTTTTTCCGCTGTGGGTGACAAAAAAATCGTGATTGACCTGGCGGTTGTCCGGGTTGCTGTTGGAGACATATTGGGTGTTGCTGTCATCTGTTGTGACCGGATTGATGACATAGCTTTGATATCCCAAAAAAGCTTGTTGGCTCCCAAAGCCATTGTTCTCTCCCAAATACTTGTAAGATTGTGAAAGATCCTCATCGTCATAGGTTTTTATGTCTTGATAAGGAATTCCGTTGGCAAAGGCCAAAAAATAATCATCCAAACCCCTGTTGGGGTTGGTCCCCCTGGCATTGAACTTGGAATTAAAAGAGTGTTCGTTCTGATAATTATAGGCAAATGTCAGTTTTACGAAATCACTGGCCTCGGTGTCGTTGAGGACCAAAACAATTCCGAATTGATCGAAATCTGAAGACCTGGAGTCAATGGGGTTGCTGTTGCCAAAATAATTGGCACCGACTCTGTTTTCGATGGTGTTGAGGGTCAACCCTATTTCGGAGTTAAGGAATATGGCTGCTGCTGCGGGGTTGTCTTTGATGGCAGAAAAATCGCCACCCAAGGCATTGAATGCTCCACCCATAGCCACGTATCTTGCGGTGCCTTTTAATTCTGTTCGTGTGTAGCGCAAAAGGTCATCCATGGACTGCGCATAAGTTCCCAATGGGTATAAAAGTAACATGAGAACATGAGGGATGTACTTTTTCATAGTCGTTAAATTTTAATTCGATATTATCTACCTCTAGAGCTGCTTCTGCCTCCACTGCTGGAGCCTCTGGATCCTGAACTGTAACTGGAGGAACGCCCACCACTCGAATACGATGATCGAGATGAACCATAGCTTCTTCCTGAGTTGTAATTGCTCCTGCTCCTTGAAGAGTAATTGGAATTAGATTGTGATCTGTTGTTGTAGCGAGAATTCTGATTGGATCGGGTGTTGGCATTACGAGTCACCTTGGAATTAGATCCATTGCTGGTCTGTGAAGTTCTTCTGCCTACGTTGTATCGGTTGGTGCTCGATGAATTGCTATTGCCGGTTGTCGTATTGTATTTGTTGTTCCTTGAGTTGTTTGAACTGTAATAGCCTTGGCCGGAACGTCCGCCTCTGGAAGTACTGGAGTTAGCATAGCGACTGGAACCCCTGGAATAGTAGGAATAGGCATAATTCCTGTCGTATCGATTGCCGTAATAACCTCTGTACCCGTATCTGGGAGCATAGAAGGGGTGACCAAATCCGTATCCAAACCTAAAAAAGGGATCGTAAAAACTCAGTCCCCAATTGGGTCGATAAAAACCGCTGTAGAAGAAAGGGCTGTACCCCCAAAAGGGGTCGTAAAAGGAATTATAGAAGCCCCAATTGAAATTAAAATATCCCCAAGGGTTGTTGTTGATGTAATAAATCTCTGTTTTACGGGTGCGATCTCCCCATGGGGCCTGGGAATTGACTTGAACATTGCCATTACGATTATTACTGCTGTAGTTGTCAGTATCAGTGAAGGCGTAGTTTTGGGGATTGTCCAAGGAGGAGTAATCATCGGCGACGTTGGAGAAATAATTTTTGTAGTAGACCCCGTTGTCATTGGTTTTGGGCTCTACGGTTTTTCTGACAGCCACTTCGCCTCCATAAATACCATCTGAAGCATAGTAAGACACCGTTTGGTAACTTCCACAAGAAAATAAAGTGGAGATGAGAAAAAGACTGCTTAATAGATGGGTCGGAATTAAATTTAGTTTTGTTCTCATTGATGACGCTTTTAGGAATGAAACACAAACAAAAAAATAGTAGTTTTGTGCTTCATCATATTTCATAACAACAGAAACAAAATCTGTGCCAAACTTTACGTGGGAAAAAAATTAACAAGTAGATCAGAGGATTATTCGAAGTGGTATAACGAATTGGTGGTTTTGGCCGATTTGGCAGAAAACTCAGCGGTTCGCGGCTGTATGGTCATCAAACCTTATGGTTATGCCATTTGGGAAAAAATGCAATCGGAATTGGACAAAATGTTTAAGGCCACGGGCCATCAAAACGCCTATTTCCCATTGTTTGTACCCAAGAGTTTGTTTGAGGCTGAGGAAAAAAATGCCGAGGGGTTTGCCAAGGAGTGTGCGGTGGTTACCCATTACCGTTTGAAAACCGATCCTGATGATGATTCAAAATTGATTGTCGACCCCGATGCGAAATTGGAGGAGGAGTTGGTGGTCAGACCCACCAGTGAGGCCATCATTTGGAACACCTATAAGAATTGGATACAGTCCTATAGAGATTTGCCCATACTGGTGAATCAATGGGCCAATGTGGTTCGTTGGGAAATGCGTACGCGTTTGTTTTTGCGTACTGCCGAGTTTTTATGGCAAGAAGGACATACGGCTCACGCTACGAAGGAGGAGGCCTTGGAAGAGACCAAATTAATCAACGGATTGTATGCCGATTTTGCGGAGAATTTTATGGCCATCCCAGTCATTCAAGGTCTTAAATCGGAAAGTGAGCGGTTTGCCGGGGCAGAGGAGACCTATTGTATTGAGGCCCTGATGCAAGACGGCAAAGCGCTTCAAGCCGGAACCTCCCACTTTTTGGGTCAAAATTTCGCCAAGGCTTTTGATGTTAAGTTTGCCACCCAATCTGGAGGTCTGGAATACGTATGGGCTTCGTCATGGGGGGTGTCTACCCGTTTGATGGGAGCACTTATTATGACCCATAGCGATGATAATGGGTTGGTATTACCGCCCAATTTGGCTCCCATTCAGGTAGTTATTGTTCCCATCTATAAAGGACTTGAGCAACTGCAAGCCATTACACTGGTGGCCGATAAAATCAAGAAGGAACTTACATCGGCAGGGATTTCTGTCAAATACGACGACCGGGATAACTTTAAGCCGGGCTACAAGTTCAATGATTACGAACTGAAAGGTGTTCCACTGAGGATCGCCATAGGCCCACGGGATTTAGAAAACAAAGTGGTGGAGTTGGCCCGAAGAGATACACTAGAGAAAAATCTTGTTCCGCTTGAGGGACTGAGCCGGCATATTCAAACCACTTTGGATGAAATGCAAACGAATCTTTTCACCAAAGCACTGAAATTTAGAGATGATCACATTACCGAGGTGGATGACTTTGATGCATTCAAATCCGTATTGGTCGAAAAAGGTGGATTTATTTCTGCCCATTGGGATGGAACTTCAGAAACTGAAGAGGCAATCAAAAAACAAACCAAAGCCACCATTCGATGTATTCCTATAACAGAAACCCCACTAGAGGGGAAATGTGTTTATTCGGGAAAACCCTCTTCCCAAAGGGTGTTGTTTGCCAAAGCTTACTAAGAACCCAATATTTTTTCATTGTTGCATTCTCGCTTGGTTTTTGGGTTGTATAATAATTTTTTTAGGTGTACATTTGCGCACTGAAAATATTGGCCCGTTCGTCTATCGGTTAGGACGCCAGGTTTTCATCCTGGAAAGAGGGGTTCGATTCCCCTACGGGCTACAAGCTTTTAAAATAGTTATATGGCAAATCATAAGTCTGCATTAAAGAGAATTCGTTCTAACGACAAAAAACGATTGCGCAATAGATTTCAGCACAAAACAGCGAGGAATGCTATTCGTAAGTTGAGAAGTGTGACCACAAAAAAAGAGGCCAACAAACAATTCCCAGGAGTGGTTTCTTTGGTGGATAAATTGGCCAAAAAGAATATCATTCATGCCAATAAAGCCGCTAATTTAAAATCCAAACTGGCCAAGTTTGTAGCTTCTTTATAAACTATAATCACTAGAATAAAAAAAGCCTTCCAAACGGAAGGCTTTTTTTTAGGAATTCATTGAGATCAGGAATTCCTCGTTATTTTTGGTCTTGATGAATCGATCGTTGATGAACTCCATGGCTTCAACGGGATTCATATCCGCCAAGTATTTTCTCATGATCCACATGCGTTGTATGGTATTTTCGTCGAGCAACATATCATCGCGTCGGGTACTGGAAGAGATCAAATCGATGGCAGGGAAAATTCTGCGGTTGGCAATCCTGCGGTCGAGTTGCAATTCCATATTACCGGTTCCTTTAAATTCTTCAAAAATCACTTCATCCATTTTGGATCCTGTTTCTGTCAAGGCAGTGGCAATGATGGACAAGGAGCCTCCTCTTTCAATGTTTCGGGCGGCACCAAAGAACCTTTTGGGTTTGTGTAGTGCGTTGGCATCCACTCCACCACTGAGAATTTTACCTGAGGCAGGTTGAACAGTGTTGTAGGCCCTAGCCAATCGAGTGATGGAATCGAGTAAAATGACCACATCATGTCCGCACTCTACCATTCTTTTAGCCTTTTCGAGTACGATATTGGCTACTTTTACGTGTCGGTCGGCGGGTTCGTCGAAAGTAGAAGCCACGACTTCACCGTCCACATTTCTTTGCATATCGGTTACCTCTTCAGGTCTTTCATCGATCAAAAGGATCAACTGGTATACCTCAGGATGATTGGCCGCAATAGCATTGGCAATATCTTTGAGGAGCATGGTTTTACCCGTTTTGGGCTGTGAAACGATCATCCCCCTCTGGCCTTTTCCTATAGGGGAGAACAAGTCAATGATTCTCGTTGATATGGTACTTTGTTTTTCGGCGATATTGAATTTTTCATCGGGAAAAAGTGGGGTCAAGTGCTCAAAAGAAACACGATCCCTAACTACTTTTGGATCAAGACCGTTGATTTTATCGACCTTAATCAATGGGAAATATTTTTCACCTTCTTTTGGGGGGCGAACAGTTCCCAACACGGTATCTCCTGTTTTTAGTCCAAACAATCGAATTTGGGATTGTGAGACATACACATCGTCGGGAGAGGAGAGGTAGTTGAAGTCGGAAGACCTCAAAAAACCGTACCCTTCTTGCATCATTTCTAAAACTCCTTCTGTGTCGATGATGCCTTCGAATTCAAAATCGGGTTCACGGTAACGATTGCGATTGTCCCGGTTGTGATTTACCTCGTGGTGATCTTTTTTTCTTTTGGGGTTGTTGTGTTTTGCGTTGTGATGGTTTTTTTTGTGCTGCTGATTGTGATCTTTCTTATCCGATTTTTGTTGCTCATGTTGGTCCTCAACTTTCCCTTTGGGATTGTCACTCTTAGGATTTTCATTGGTCTTTTTCTCGGGCTTTTCTTGTTCTTGACCTTTGGCGACAGACTCGGATTTTTGTTTTTTCAAGGGTTTGGCCTCCTGTTCATCGCCCGGTGCCGCAGCGACCGTATCGATGATTTGATAAATGAGTTCCATTTTTTTGAGACCGGTAAGCCTTTTGACTCCCAGGGCTTTTGCAATTTCCTGTAATTCAGGAAGCTTTTTACTTTTTAGCGTTGCTATCTCGTACATTAGTTGAGATTAAAGAAATTTGTGAGAAATAAATGAAAGATAGTATTTGAAAGTGCGGAGATATTGGTGTTCTCCACTGGCAATATTACAAATTTTATTTTTAAATTGGGATTTTAATGAAAAAACTTAGCTTTTTAAAATTTTAGCCCATGATCCAGCGCATACAAACGGTTTTGTTGTTGTTGATATCAATCGCCTCTGCCCTGAGCTTGTTTTACTTACCTCCTCTTGATTTTCCCGCTTTGGGATTGCCGATTCCCATTTTGTTGAAATCCTACCTTATCCTGACCGGTTTCATGGCATTTTTAACCCTACTGATTTTCAAGCACAGGAAAACCCAATTGATGATGAATCGTTTGCATTTTTTTCTTCAAATCGCAGTGGCGGGAGTTTTGATCTACGGTTTGTTGAATGCAGATGACTTGAATCCTTTTTTATTCTGGTTGTCGATGCCTTTTCTAGTGCTGATATTGTTGATTTTGAGCAATAGGGCCATCCAAAAAGACGAAGATTTAATACGTTCTATTGATCGTTTGCGCTAAGCGCCCCCCTTTGTCCCAACTCTATGGCTTCGAGATTTTCAATTTTACCTTGATTGAGTTCAAACCGCAACAGGGTCCTCACTTTGTGAAAACCTTGGATGCCACAAGCTCCGGGATTCATGTGTAAAAGATTGTTTTTACGATCTGGTATTACTTTGAGGATGTGGGAATGCCCACAGACATAAAGTTGTGGTTTTTCCTCCTGGATGAGTTTTTTTACCCTTGGATTGTACCTTCCCGGGTAGCCCCCGATGTGCGTCATCAATACTTTTACCCCTTGACAGCTGAATATTTGATTTTCTGGAAATTGACTTCTCAATTCATGACCATCGATATTGCCATAAACGCCTCTGAGTGGTTTTATTTTTGAAATTCCATCTGCAACAGCAGTGGTTCCAATGTCTCCAGCATGCCATACTTCATCTGCACCATCGATGTATTTGAGTATTTTTTGATCCAAATGACCGTGGGTATCGGAGAGGAGCAGGATTTTTTTCAAAATTAATTTTTAAAGGATTCTCAAAGATATTTGATTTTTCCCTTTTTTTAAACCACTGCTTTCTTGTTCCCTAAAACAATATCTTTGTGCTTTGAATGGAATTGAAAAGATATTTTATTGAGTTGGCATACAATGGATCTTCCTATCACGGTTGGCAACGTCAACCCAATGCCATTAGTGTTCAGCAAGTTTTAGAAGAAGCTTTGAGCAAGCTGATAAGGGAAAGCATCATTCTTTTGGGAGCGGGCAGGACCGATACTGGAGTTCATGCCCTGCAGATGTTTGCGCATTTTGATGTATCGCAGGAGATTGCCAACCCTAAAGAACTGGTTTTTCTCTTAAATGGTTTTTTGAAAGCCGATATTGCTATTAAAGGGATCAGGCGGGTCAAGCCCAATGCTCATGCTCGTTTTGATGCTATTGCTCGTGATTATGAATATCATATTACGACGGCCAAAGACCCTTTTCATGCTCCCTTGCATTATTACCTTAAAAACCAACCGGATGTTGACTTGATGAATCAAGCGGCAAAAATTCTCCTCCTGCACGAGGATTTTCAGTGTTTTTCTAGGACAAATACCGATGTAAAAACTTTTCTTTGTAATATCAAAAAAGCAGAGTGGATGCAAGAGGGCTCCTCTTTGTTTTTTTATATCTGTGCCAATCGGTTTTTAAGAAACATGGTTCGGGCCATTGTGGGTACACTTTTGGAAATAGGCTATAAAAAGAGAGAAGTGACAGACATGGAAAAAGTGATCAAAAGTAAAGACAGGGGAGAAGCGGGGTTCTCTGCCCCTGCGCATGGTTTGTATCTGAGTCGTATAGAATATCCTCAAAATATATTTTTGGACTGATGGCAAAGGAAAAAGGAAACATCTTTGATCTAAAATTGTTTTCAAAGTTGATGGTCTATGTAAAGCCCTACAAAAAGACTTATTACTTTGTGATGGTCTCTGCCATACTTTTGGCTGGTTTTTCTGCACTGACTCCTTATTTGTTGAAAATTACTGTAGACGATTACATTCGATTAAAGGATTACGAAGGAATGGTCTTATTGATCGGACTGATGCTGATTGCACTTTTGTCGGAGGTGATTTTTCAATTTCTGTTTGTCTATTTTGCCAATTGGTTGGGGCAAAACGTTATTCGAGACTTAAGGGTGGTTTTGTTCCAGAAGATCGTTGGGTTTAAAATGGCCTATTTTGACCAGTCAGCCGTCGGAAGATTGGTGACCCGGGCCGTTAACGATATAGAAACCATAGCGAGTATTTTTTCTCAAGGCTTGTTTATGATCATTGCCGATTTGCTTAAAATGGCAGTGGTCATTGTTATTATGTTGGTTATAGATTGGGAACTTTCGCTGATCGTCTTTTCAATTCTTCCTGTCATCTTGTATGCCACACGACTCTTTCAGAAATCGATGAAGACCGCTTTTGAAGAAGTTCGCCTTCAGGTGGCCAACCTGAACTCTTTTGTTCAGGAGAGGATAACGGGCATGCAAATCGTACAGTTGTTTCATCGAGAAAAAATTGAATACGATCATTTTGTATCCATCAACGAAAAGCACAAAAAGGCTTGGTTGAAAACCGTTTGGTATAACTCCATTTTCTTTCCCATTGCTGAAATTTCCTCTTCCATTACCTTGGGTTTATTGGTTTGGTATGGAGGACTGAATGTGGTCGCAGGAGGTTCCATCTCTATGGGTACCATATTTCTGTTTATCCAAATGTCACAGATGCTCTTTCGTCCTTTGCGCCACATTGCGGACAAGTTCAATACCCTTCAAATGGGGATGGTTGCAGCGGATCGCATCTTTAAGATCATCAATACCGAAAGTCAGATCTCCGATCACGGTCAGTGGAATCCTCAAAAAGTTGAAGGTAAAATCACCATTAAGGATTTGAGGTTTTCTTATGTGCAGGGCGAAGAGGTCATTCGCGGTATTGATTTGGAAATCCAACCGGGAGAAAAAATTGCCATTGTCGGGGCAACCGGAGCAGGTAAATCTACTTTGATCAACCTCCTTTCACGTTTTTATGAATTTGAAAAAGGAGAGATTTGTTTGGACGATCACTCCATTAATGATTTTAGGCTGCAGTCGCTGCGTAAACACGTAGGGATTGTCCTACAAGATGTGTTTTTGTTTGCCGACACCATATATAACAACATAACGCTTTATAATCCCAATGTGACCCGAGCCATGGTTAATGAAGCGGCGCAACAGATAGGGGTACACGAATTTATAGAATCACTTCCGGGAGGCTATGACTACAATGTGAAGGAACGAGGGGTCATGCTTTCCTCAGGACAGCGGCAATTGATTGCTTTTTTGAGGGTTTATATTGCCAATCCCAGTGTGTTGATTTTGGATGAGGCCACTTCCTCGATTGATTCCCACTCAGAAGAACTAATCAAGAACGCAACGCATAAAATTACTTCTGATAAAACATCCATATTGATAGCACACCGCTTGTCTACTATTAAAAATGCCGATCGTATCGTGGTAATGGATTCAGGTCGTATTGTAGAAGTGGGTTCTCACAAAGAACTGCTGAACATCAAAGACGGTTTTTACGCACAGTTGTACAAAATTCAGTTCTTGGAAGTAGCAGTTTAATCTAAACGGAAAGGTCTTCGGTCAATATCCGTCGGAGGTCTTCGATGTTTTTATACTTACAAAACGCTCCATCTTTGACGTAGGATATTTTTCCGCTTTGTTCAGAAATTACAAGTACTACCGCATCTGTTTTTTCACTGATTCCTATGGCTGCCCTGTGGCGAAGTCCAAACCTTGAGGGGATAGAAGTGGATTCAGAAACGGGGAGTACCACACGGGTGGCTTTGATAAAATTGTTATTTACGATAATGGCACCATCGTGTAAGGGACTGTTCTTAAAAAATATGGTTTCCAGAATTTGGGCACTGATTTCGATATTGGCCTCATCCCCGGTACTTTTTAAAAAATCCAGATTGTTCTCTCTTTCAAAAACGATGATGGCTCCTGTTTTTTCATTGGCCATTTTATTGCATGCACTCAACAATGCCGTCAAATCTATCTTTAATGACTCTTGATCTTGATTGAGGAATTTAAAATAGCGGATGACGTTTCGCCTTGAAGCAAAATTGGTCGATCCAATCAAGAGTAAAAATTTCCGGATCTCTTGCTGAAAGACCACGATAAGGGCAAAAAAACCAACACTGATGAATTTACCCAAGATGTTACTCAATACATCCAAGTTGAGGATATCAGTCAACTTCCAAATCACATAGAATATGACGATACCGATAAAAATATTGATGGCAACCGTTCCTTTGACCAGTCGGTAGGCATAAAAAAGAAGCAAAGCCACCAAAAGAATATCAACAATGTCGATGAAGGTGAAATCTAGAAAGTCAATTTTGTCCAATGCTGCTTTTTTGTAAAATTATAAAACTATTGGAGGGCTTGCAATAAATCGGCACATTCTTTGGCTTGTTTGACATCGTGAACTCTTAGAATATTAGCCCCTTTGGATAAAGCAAGGGTGTTGAGCACTGTGGTTCCGTTGAGGGCCTCATCGGCTGTGACACCCAACTTTTTGTAAATCATGGATTTTCTTGATATGCCAACCAATAGGGGAAGTTCCAGGCTTTGGAACAAATCCAAGTGATTCAATAACGCATAGTTGTGTTCTAAAGTTTTTCCAAATCCAAAACCGGGATCTATGATAACATCATTGATTCCGTTGCTGTAGGCTTGCTGTATTTTTTCAGAAAAATAATACAGTACTTCTTGGACAACATTTTTGTATTGTGGATTTTTTTGCATGTCTTTTGGGGTTCCCAGAAGGTGCATCAGTACATAGGGAGCATGGTGTTTACCAACGGTTTGCATCATATTGGGGTCAAATTGCCCACCGGAAATATCATTGATCATTACCGCCCCTCTGTTGAGGCATCCCTCTGCTATAGCAGATCGGTAGGTGTCGATAGAAAAATATTGTTTGGGAAAGGTTTCAATCAGTTTTTCCAGGATGGGATAAAGTCTTTTTTTCTCTTCCTGCTCACTGATTTCTTCCGCACCGGGTTGGGTACTGCAAGCCCCCAAGTCAATAAAGAAAGCTCCTTCACGAATCATTTTCTCAGTTTGTACCAATGCTTGGTCTTCGGCATTGAATTTACCGCCGTCATAAAACGAATCCGGGGTCAAATTCAGTATCCCCATGATTTTGGGTTGTGAAAGATCAATCAACTCTCCTTTGATATTGATGGTCATGCTGTGGCTTAAAATGTTTTTAAACTTTTAATAATGCTCTTTACAGAGTAAAAAAAATTATCGAAATTTACGCCAAATATAAATAAACCCATGACATCCACCCCTGAACAGTATCAAAGGGTAATGAAGAATTGTCAGTCGCTCTTTGCGAAAAAGATGACGGATTACGGCAGCGCTTGGCGCATACTGCGTCTTCCTTCATTGACGGATCAAATTTTCATCAAGGCCCAAAGAATAAGAGGCTTACAGACCAATACCACCCAAAAAGTGGATGAGGGTGAAGTTTCTGAGTTCATAGGGATCATCAATTATTCCCTGATGGCTTTGATTCAAATAGAATTAGGCGTTTCTGACACACCCGATTTGAATACCGATCAAGCCTTGGTACAATATGAAAAACAAGCAGCAGTGGTTTATGATTTGATGTTGGCCAAAAACCACGATTATGGTGAGGCATGGCGCGACATGCGGGTGAGTTCTCTTACCGATCTGATCTTGCAAAAATTGATGCGGGTCAAGCAAATAGAAGGAAACGATGGTAAAACCCTCGTCAGTGAGGGCATCGATGCCAATTATCAAGACATTGTCAACTATGCTGTATTTGCTTTAATTCACCTGAAGGCTTTTGAAGAATAAATGTTAAGGAACTTACTCTCAAAACTTTTTTATGCTTTTTTAACCCTTTTTGGGGTTGTAAGCTTGGTGTTTTTCCTTTTTAATGTTTTACCGGGTGATCCTGCACAAATGATGTTGGGTCAGAATGAAAGCAGTGAACAACTGGCATTGGTTCAAAAAAAGTATGGCTTTGACCTTCCTGTATCCCGTCAATACTTGCTTTATCTCAATGATTTGTCTCCGCTATCGATGCATTCAACAGATCAAAATGATCTTTCTTATTTTTCTACAGAGAAATACAGCGCTTTTCCACTGATTCAAAACAGCCACTATGTTTTGACCCTCAAATGGCCTTATTTGAGGACTTCCTATCAAAAAAGGGGTAAAAAAGTTTCTGCAGTTATTTCTGAAACTTTCTCCAATACTCTGATTTTGGCAGTAGCCTCCATTTCTATCGCCATTGTTTTGGGAGTTTTATTGGGCGTTGTGGCCACACTACTTTACAATACCTGGATTGATCGATGGTTACAATTCATCAGTACCTTGGGGATGAGCGTCCCTTCCTTTTATAGTGCGATTCTTTTTTCTTGGTTTTTTGGGTTTTTATACCACCAATACACCGGCTTGAACATGAGTGGAAATTTATATGAAATGGACGATTTTGGAGAGGGTAGGGTATTGCGGTTAAAAAACTTGGTCTTACCCGCAGTGGTTTTGGGGATTCGTCCCATAGCCGTCATCATTCAGTTGATGCGCAGCAGTTTACTGGAAGTCTTGTCTCAAGATTACATCAAAACTGCATATTCCAAGGGGTTGTCAACCTTTCAAGTGGTTTTTAAGCATGGCATCAAAAACGCACTCAATCCGGTAGTGACAGTGATTTCCGGGTGGTTTGCCTCCTTGCTGGCAGGAGCTGTTTTTGTAGAATACATCTTTGGATGGAAAGGGATGGGAAAGGAAATAGTAACTGCACTCAACACCCTTGATATTCCTGTCATCATAGGCATTGTCCTTACATTATCGAGTCTTTTTATACTGATCAACTTGGCGGTAGATTTTATCTACGCACAGCTCGATCCACAAGTAAAATTAAAATAACCAATTATATACATATGAGAAAAAAAATTGTAGCCGGAAATTGGAAAATGAACAACAACAAGCGCGAGACCGCTGAGTTGATTCAAGCGCTAAAACCTTTGAGTTTTTCAACCGATGTCAGGGTGATGATCGCTCCGGCCTTTACCCACTTGGTTCAGGCGGAAGAATTGACTCAAGGAGGACGTATAGAGGTTTTGGCTCAAAACATGAATGCCGAAGAGTCAGGGGCTTTTACGGGCGAAATTTCTGCCGGTATGCTCCACAGTATCGGCATCAATAAAGTCATTTTGGGCCATTCGGAACGCAGGGCCTATTACAATGAAACAGATGCCGGACTCAAGCAAAAAGTCCAAACAGCACTTACCCACGATATGGAAGTTGTTTTTTGCTTTGGGGAGGAGCTGGATGAGCGGAAAGCGGGAAGTCATTTTGAAGTGGTTCAATCTCAATTGGAAACTGCACTTTTTGATTTGAATTCATCTCAGTGGTCCAAGATTATCTTGGCTTATGAACCGGTTTGGGCCATAGGAACAGGGGAGACTGCTTCCCCAGAGCAGGCACAAGAAATGCACGCTTTTATCAGAGGCTTGATCGCGTCAAAATACGATCAGGCACTGGCTGAAAATGTTTCTATTCTTTATGGAGGAAGTGTAAAACCAGCCAATGCATCGGCCATATTTTCTCAATCGGATGTGGATGGCGGACTCATTGGTGGTGCTGCGCTTAATGCAGAGGATTTTACGGCCATCATTCAATCGGTATAAATGGCAGTAGCCTATCTGGAAATTGATCTTAGGCTGACTCCAATCGACCCCTGGCGGGAGGTAGTGATCGCCCAAATGGGCTCGTTGGGTTTTGAAAGTTTTGTCAACACCCCATTGGGTTTTAAGGCCTATATCCCTCAAAATGAATTTCAGGAAAAAGAATTTTCACAAATCGATGTTTTTGACTTTCAGGAGCTGGAGATTGAGTGGGACACCAAAATCATTCCCCCGGAAAATTGGAACCGTCAATGGGAAGAGAATTTTTCACCCATAAGGGTAGGGGAGCGCTGTGTGGTCAGGGCCGATTTCCATCCCCCCGAAAAGGCCGAGTATGAACTGGTAATTACCCCAAAAATGAGTTTTGGTACCGGACATCACGAAACCACACAAATGATGATTTCCTTTTTGTTGGACTTGAACTGCAACAACAAAACGGTTTTGGATATGGGAACGGGTACCGGGGTATTGGCCATATTGGCTGAAAAAAGGGGGGCAAAGACTGTCCTCGCTGTAGATAATGACCCTTGGTGTGTGGAAAATACGCTGGAGAATTTGGAAATGAACCATTGTCAAAAGATCAGTGCTCAATTGAGCAGTACCGTTCCAAAGAAAAAAAAATACGATATGGTTTTGGCCAATATCAACCGCAATGTGCTGTTAAAACAAATTGCAGATTATGCACAAGTTTTAGCGCCCGAAGGGGACTTGTTGATGAGTGGCTTTTATGTTGAAGATTTGGGTATAATTCAAAATGCCTGCGAAACGGAAGGATTTAGATTTATTCGTAATTTAGATGTAAACAATTGGGTGGCAGCCCATTTTACCCTATTATGAGTACCGAAAAGCCACAAATCGAAAAAGAAAGTGAGGTAGATGTTCTCACCCAAGTGGAGCGGGAACATGAAATCATTTTATACAACGACGATGTCAATACTTTTGATCACGTTATCAAAACGCTTGTAGCCTATTGTGACCACACCTACGAACAGGCGGAACAATGCGCCTATATTGTTCATTATTCCGGAAAATGTGCTGTAAAGACTGGTTCTTATGAAGAATTGGAACCCATATGCCTTAAATTATTAGAGGCACAACTGTCTGCAGAGATTCATTGATTTTATTGTTTAACCTTTTTTCATTTTTTTATAACAAAATAAAAACCGAAATTTGTGTTATGAAAAATTTAGCCCTGTTTATTTTATTTGTTTTTATTACTAACCTTGGTGTTTGCCAAAACGATAATGCTATGAATCAAACTATCTATCAATTTAAAGTCAAAGACATTGAAGGTAAAATCTTTGATTTTGAAAATTTAAGAGGAAAGAAAATCATGATTGTCAATACCGCCTCTAAATGCGGCTTGACAGGACAATACAAAGGACTCCAGAAGTTGTATGATCGCTACAAAGACAGTGGTCTTGTCGTTGTTGGTTTTCCTGCCAATGATTTTTTATGGCAAGAGCCGGGTAGTAACAAAGAGATTGCAAAATTCTGCGAAAAGAATTATGGGGTTACGTTTCCCATGATGAGTAAGATAACTGTCAAGGGAGGTGAAATGCACCCATTGTATCAATTTCTTACACAGGCCGGTAAAAACGGATATAAAAGTTCTACGGTTTCCTGGAATTTTCAAAAGTACTTGATCGGTTCAGACGGCAAACTTGAAAAAATCATTACCCCCAGAACCGCTCCGATGAGTGAAGAAGTGATCGATTGGGTTGAGCAGGATGTAATGGCCGTTAACCAACGTCTATGAAAATAGACTTGTTGGCCTTTGGTGCCCATCCCGACGATGTGGAACTGGGTTGCGGAGGTGTTATAGCCAAAGCCGTTGCTGAGGGTAAGAAAGTAGGTATTGTTGATCTGACCCAAGGGGAAATGTCGACCAGAGGCACCCTCCAACTCAGGGCTGAGGAATCTCAGTCTGCCGCAAAAATCCTAGGGGTTAGTTTTAGAAAAAACCTCAATTTTAAAGATGCTTTTATTTTTAATGATAAAAAACATCAATTGGAGGTGATTGCTGTATTGCGAAAATATCAACCAAAAGTCGTTTTGTGTAATGCCGTGAAGGATCGTCACATCGATCACGGAAAGGCATCGGACTTGGTGAGCCATGCCTGTTTTTTAAGTGGATTACAACGTATAGAAACCCACGATGACGATGGGAACAAACATTCTGCTTTCCGACCCCAACATGTTTTTCACTACATACAATGGGATGAACTTACTCCTGATTTTGTGGTGGACATTTCGGGATTCTTGGCACAAAAGATGGAAGCCATTCTCGCTTTTAAAAGTCAGTTTTATGACGGAAAGAAGGAAGGACCGCAAACTCCCATCAGTTCGCTCAATTTCTTGGAGAGTGTAGAATCACGGGCCAAAAATATGGGAAGATTGATCTATAAAGATGCGGCTGAGGGTTTTACGACAGATCGACTCCTGGGAGTAGAAAATTTTGATAGCTTACTCTAAATAATAGCAACAAATCATTAAATTTGCATCCGATTATGGTGGTTGTAGCTCAGCTGGTTAGAGCGCTAGATTGTGGTTCTAGAGGTCGCCGGTTCGAAACCGGTCTTCCACCCCATAAAAAAAGGGTTGCATTGCAACCCTTTTTTTGTTGTTGATGGAAAGCTTTTTCTAGAAAGAAAAACCGAAACCAATGTTTCCAATGACCATGCCGTTTTCAGAAACTCCAGGTAATGCAGGGATATTCTTTGTTTTGGTCTGGGTGAATGCGGGATTGTTGTTGTCCGTTGCTTTAAAAGTTACTGTTTGGGGTATATCTCCCATTCCATAGCCCACTTCGACTCTAAAGTACAAGCGTCCTCCTGTCTTGAGCCCTAATTTTAAATTCGTGGTATTTAAATTAATTTTACTAGCCCCAGAACCGGTTCCTCCATTATCCAAAGAAATATTATTGTAGTCAGCATCAATTTTTAAACTTGAAAAACCTATTCCAAGATAGACGCCTTTTCCTTTTTCATTAAAAAAATAGGCGGCTCCAAATTCCAAAAAACTCAGATTTCCCTCAGTCTGATCTTTATTGTATTGATAAGTTGAGAAATCAAAATAAGGAGCCAGATGATTGTTCAGAATCGGAAGGGTGTATTGCACTCCAATGGAGGCGATATTGGGAATACCTGTTTTAAGGCCTATGGAGAGTCTTTTTAGGGGGTACTCTGGTGGAATGGAACTCTGTTCTACGGCAATCTCCGAAGCAGCCTCTTCATTCACCATATTGCTTTCCATTTCTTGTGCGTTAATGACAACAAGACTGAGCAAAAGAAGGGTCAGTAGGTTAAGATTTGTTTTCATAATTAATGGTCAATTATTTGGGTTTAAGTATTTTTTAAAAATATAATTTAAGAACAATGATTGGTTTTAAACTTTAATATTTAACAATTAATAGGTCAAAATGTGAGGTAGGCACAAGAAGTGTCTGATTTTTACGTTATGGGTTTAAATAAAGTTATTTGATGAAAAAAATCATCTCTTTATTATTGACTTTTTTTGGAGCGTTAACGATCAATGCGCAGTTTCTGTTGTTTGATGACTTTACTTATAAAATGCCAAAAAAAGTGGCGTTTTCGGTGCTTAAGAAAAACAAAAAGAAATTCAATGCCCTTAATCTGGGTACTGCCAATACGTTCATCCTCAGAAGGGGATCTCTGGTTTTTGAAGAAGATGAATTGATTCATATAACCATTTGGAGTAAATCCAATCTCAATCTCAATAAAACCAAAAAATTACTTAAAACTTCAAAAAATCATCTTGAATCTCAGGGATTTGAGTTGGTTTATGCTCAACCCGATTGGGAAAATCCTTTAACGAAACAAAAGAATAAACCTTATATGAGACTGGTCCATAAAGAGAAAAATATTTTGACTGAATTGGAACCAAGAGGGCAGGGGGAGACTTTTAATATTTTTCTAAGCTATTACCAATTGAATTGGTTTCACGACATGATCAGGGCCTTATAGGTCAATGCTCAGTCCAGCGCCAAATAATTCTCTTATTTGTAACCTTCCAATCAAGTCGTCGTCATAAAGGAAATGAGCGATCAAATTGGAAGAAATTCTTCTGTTTACTTTCATTCTAAGAATGGTATTGACTTCAAAATCAATATTTTGAATCTTTTGGATGTAATTGGCGTAAACATTGAATTTGTTTTCCATGGTGATATTATCCATGAGAAATAACTTAAAAAAACCATTGATGGATCCTCCTAGATTCAGTAGGCTGGTTTTTCCTTTTTCAACACCAAAATATTTTTGTCCTTCTGGGAGATCTCGAGTATAGGCAGCACCCACAAGAATTCCTCTCGCTGATAGTGGAGATAAGTTGACCCAAGAATTACTGTTCTTTTTGTAATACCATCCAACCCCTAACTGCATAATGGTGGGAGAAAATATGCGGGTTGATTTATCTTTTTTTTCAACTCCATCCTCCTTGTAGTATCTGAAACCCGGTAACAATTGAGATTTAAAATTTAAATAAACTGCGTAGTTCCAAAATTGGTTGATTTGTTTTCCCAGTTGAGAATTGATCTCAAATCGGTCATCAGCTTTTTTTACGATTTTGCTACTGGATGTTTTATTCCCTCCTAAAGAAATCATCAAATTGTTGTCCCAAACCCATCCTTTTCTGTTGGAATAATTGAAATTGTAATCGAAGTGGAGGATTCCATTAAAGGCGTTTTCCCCTCCAGAAACCCAATTTTCAAAATAAGCTTGACTGAGGGTAAAGTCTAGTTTACCAAAATATTTCATTCTTTTGCCGCCCAAAGTCGAATTGATGATCGCATCATATGGGAGTGAATCAAGTGGAAAACGGTCTTCCTGTGCGTTGGACGGAAGGGTTAACACCAATAATATAGTTAACAAAAAATTTTTCAGCATGATATTCCAAAAATCACATGAGCAAAATTATAATAATCTTGCATTTTACCTTCTGATTGTGATAAAATAAATGAAAGGTTTTGTTTTTGCTTTAATAGATTACTAGAGGCTATAAAAGCGGATTGAGCGGTATGAAGTTACCTGCCGTTTTTATCGATGTTTAAATATTTCTTGTTTGAGTTGAGTCTAATACGATCTTCTCTATTAGCCAGTTCCCACAAGGTGTGAAAAATAAAACGGGCCCTTTTGGTGAGCAGTGGGTAATTGATTTTTTCAACAGTATCAGTTGGGAGGTGATAATCGTCGTGGGTACCACTAAAGTAGAAGATAACAGGGATGTCGTTTTTAGCAAAATTGTAATGGTCAGAACGATAATAATAGCGGTTGGCATAATGTCTGCCCCTTTCATAAACTTTTAGCAGTGGGTCATTATAACGAAAATCCAGATCTAAGTTGGAATATCTTTTGTTAATCGATATGGAAATGTCATGAAGGTCTTGAGAGAGGATATCAGATCCTATAAGATATAAATAGTCTTCATCACTGTTGTGAAGTGAATCATTTCGACCAATCATGTCAATATTTAAATTCACAATGGTTTGATCCAGCGGGTAGAGTGGGTTTTCGGAATAATAAGCCGAACCTAACAGGCCTTCTTCTTCACCGGTAACATGTAAAAAAACAATCGATCTTTTGGGTTTAAAACCGTTTTCTAATCCAATTTGTAGCGCCTCTGCTATTTCAAGCATGGTAACGGTTCCCGACCCATCATCATCGGCACCATTGTTAATTTGCCCTCCTTCGATTCCAATATGATCAAGGTGAGAAGTCAAAACGATGTATTCATCTGGAAATTCACTTCCCTTGATTATAGCGGCCACATTTTCTGTTGAGACCATTTTACCATCAACTTTCAAAGTCATCTCTTGAAAATAATTGTTGGTCCCCTCAGCCGCTTGGATATTTAAGTCCATATAGTGGTCTCTCAAAAAATCTACGGCAATTTTTTGACCTTTGCTGCCTGTTCTTCTTCCTTCAAAGTAATCGGAGGCATACACGTAGAGGAGTTCCTTGAGCTCCTGCTCAGTAATGGATTGGGCAAAATCAGTGACCTTGGAATCTTGTCCTTTAAGTAAGGTGCTAAAGCAAGTGATAAAAATGAATATGTATCGAATCATGTTAAGGCATTTTCTTTTTGGGTGATTTGAAGATTGATGCCATCCCAAAGGTCAATTCGCTTTTGGAGAGCATCTTTGGAGGCGGAAATGGCCTCTTCCCATTTAAGGGGGTCTGTACCGCAAAGGTTTTTAATCATATCGAGTGCCATGGGGCCATGGGAATCACCGTCGACCTCTATGTGTCTTTCAAAATAATAGATGATCTGATCAAAATTGTGCTCGTTTTCTCGATTCATTCTTTTGATCATAGAGATGAACATGTCCGGGATTAAATCTTCTCTTCCAAAAGTGAAAACTGCAGCGATTTTGTGGGTTTTACCTTCTTCAATAATACGGAAGGTGAAATTCAAAAAATCGGCCACGTGTGCAGGCAGTCCTGCTTGATCTATGGTATCAAAAATATCATTTCCCTCTCTTAGCTCAGACAATAGTTTTTCAATGCCTCGGGTGTCGGCATCAATCTGTTTCATGGCATTGAGGTACATTTCGAAATGACTGACCGAATTTCCATCCTTGTCCAAATCGGTTTCCTCCCCCCAAACGATCTCATTGATCAGCCTGGCGGCAGAATTGTTGGCAGGCGGTTGCCAGGGTAGGGTGGTGGTGGTCAAATCTAATTGTAACTTTTTGACCAATGACATGAAATCCCATACGGCATACACATGAGATTCCATGAATTGTTTCAAATTGTAAATCGAGTTAATGTTCCCGTAAATGGGATGGGTCATCAGTTGATCCCTGTGTTCTGAGATTTCTGTTTTTAAATTTTCAATCATTTATCAGCTTCATTTTCATATGCTAAATTAATTATAAATCGTTACACTTATTATATTAAATTCTATTATATTCCAATGTAGCTTAAATTGAGTATAAGCATATGATCGGCGATGCAAAAGATAAATCTAACATCATTTTTTTTGACGGAGTTTGCAATCTGTGCAACTTTTGGGTAAAGTATGTCGTGAGGAATGATCCAGATGGTGTTTTTTATTTCTCAAGCCTACAATCTGAGTTTGCTGCGAATTTCCTAACACAAAACAATATCAACTCAGATTTTGAAACCATTATTCTCTTCACAGAGGGAAGGTTTCTCAAAGAATCAGATGCCGTGGTATCCATTTTATTTAAAATTGGTGGATTCAACAGATTCCTGTCAAGAATGATCAAACCCCTACCGATCAAAATCAGAAATGCTCTCTACAAGTTAATTTCAAGAAATCGGTATCGTCTTTTTGGTAAGCAGGATGATTGTATGATTCCAGAGGAGCCGATTCAAAAAAGATTTCTCTAGATAAACAATATCAAGATCGTCATCAGAAAACCCAAAAGGGAAAAAATCATTCCTTTTTTGAAAGTCGAGGTGGAAGGAAGAAACATCCAAAACGATGAGATGACAAAAAACAAAAGGGACAATCCAAAAAATATATTGAGCCAATATACCGGGCTTTTGGTTGTGGCTTTGTGGAGCTTCATCATTTTATCCAACAAATAAGGGTATTCTTTTTTGGTAATGACAGCCTTTCCGGTCGTTTTATTGAAGTTTCCCTCTTTGAAATACACGATCTCTGAGTGGGTGCTGTCCACTTTAAAATCTTTGATTTCAAGAGATTTCCCCAAATCTTTGGTTTTGGTTTCTTTATTAAGCGTTATCTCTTTGGTAACTGTTTTTTTGAAAGTATCTGTTTTTCTGAAAATCAACGTGATTCCGCTGATGGCGTAAACCGCTAAAATCCCAACGAGGAAAAATCCAAGGTAACGGTGTATGACTCTGGTACTTATTTTTGATT
Source organism: Flavobacteriaceae bacterium (assembly GCA_041254175.1). GTDB lineage: Bacteria > Bacteroidota > Bacteroidia > Flavobacteriales > Flavobacteriaceae > UBA8316. Next base: position 25,766 of record JBESZM010000055.1, read on the forward strand.
TTTTCATAAAATTTAAGATATTATTTTAAAGACTATACTGTAAGGTGATAAAATAGTTTTTTGGGGGCGAGGGAATAATACCGGGTCCGGGATAGCCGGTGGCCCTTCTGGTAAAGTAGATCTCATTACCCAAATTATTGATCCCTGTTTCGATTTTAAATTTGCCAAAATGGTAATTTGCAACCAGATCGATCACTTGATAATCGGGTATTTTCCCAATCACACCGCTGAGGTTGCTACCGGAGGCATTAGAGGCATCGGTATATTGTTCGCCAATTTTTGTAAGCTGAAAACTCAGAAAAAGATTTTTATATCCAAATTTACCTCCTATTTTGTAGTTATAAGAGGGAATAAATTCAACTTTTTTGCCTTCGATACCCGGTCGATCAGATCTGATGTATTCTGAATCAATGGTGGAAAAATTGAGAAAGCAGGATAGTTGATATGTGGATTGATCGTTCCAAATGAGTCGATCCAAATTGAATTGCACTATGGATTCCAATCCAAAGATGTTTGCGTCACCTACATTACCCCGTTCACTTTTGACGCTTCCGTCGCTATATTTTTTTTGGATAAATCCAATTCTGTCATTGTAGGTGAGAAAAAAAAGATTGGTATCAAAGGACAGATAATTTTTGATATCCCCCCTCAATCCAATATCTGATGTTAGACCATTTTCGTCCTTAATATTGGGGTCAATGGTGTAGGCAGGATTGAAAATACTGATGTCTGCAAAGGTTACAGACCGATAGTTCTGGGACGCGTTAACATACATTTCAATATTTCGGTTGAATTTGTAGTTGGCTCCAATTCCCAAGAGGAGAAAGTTTCGTTTGTTGTTTTGGTTTTCATTTATTGTAAGGTCTTGGATTACATTCCCGGCGGCATCTGTATTGATTTTTTTGTAATAGCCATCACTTCCGGTATTAATTATTTCATAGCGGGCACCTGGTGTGATGGATAGCTTTTTGTTGATGTAGATGATGTGCTCTGAGAAAAAGGCTAAATTTTTGTTGGGGTATTGGTATTGTGATTGGAAGCGATAGTCGGGAAATCGATCATTATAAAACCTAAAATCCGGACCTGTTGAATCACTCCCAGCGCCTTGACTGGAGTCGTTTTGGGCAGAATACCATTTGCTTCCTAAAAGAAAAATAAATTTTTTACCCCATAAACTGTACTGACTGAGCCATCGGGCCTCTAATCCATAATTTTTAAAATTTCCATAGATCAGATCTCTTTCTTCAAAGGGGTCAATTTGACTGACCCTATTGCTTCTGAATCCAAGAGCTTTTCTTTTAGAATCAAGACCAAACAACTGTAGCTTTAAATTACTGACTTTTGAAAATGAATGATTGATCTCAGTTTGATAAAGAAACCAATCGAGATCAAACCAATTTCGTTCCCTGTTACTTTGAAAAGGGTCTTGTTTGAACATTTTATCGCTCAATCCTCCGGCTTGTTGAGCCAGGTAATCAAGTAGAGTAAACTCTGCTTTGATCGAGGTTTTGGGACTTATTTGATATTTAAATTGGGCAAAATAATTTCTTGAGTCAAATTTGCTGTTGGGGCGAAATCCATCACCGCTTTTAAAATTGAAATAACTTAGGTAGGAAAATGATTTTACCTTTCCTTTGATCTCGGTATAGTTGGTGTACAACTGATTGCTTCCAATGGTGTTTCTGGTTTTCAATCCAAAAGCTTTGTTTTGATGGGGAGCGACCAGTTTGAAGTTTACCAGCCCACCAAACTGGGTGCCGTATTGCAATGAAGCGGCTCCCCTGATAATTTGAATTTCTTCTATGGCCTCTGCCGGTGGAGAATAGTAGCTTTCGGGGTATCCGAGCACATCTGCGCTGATATCATATCCATTCTGTCTGGTGTTAAAATTGGAGGTTCTGTTGGGATCAAGACCTCTACCGCCAATGTTGAGTTGAAGTCCTGCATCATCATTTTGATAAATATTGAGTCCGGATATTTGAGCGTAAATTTGTCGGGCATTGTTGGAGGCAATGTTGGCAGGAATTTGACCCACTTGAATGACCTCTGTTTTCTTTCCAGCATAGATGGAGGTTCCTTCATAATCACTTAATCTGCTGAGGTTAAAAACCTTTATTTTTTGGGCATTCAAAACCACCTCATTGAGTTCTTCAACCTTGTCAATGGAGAGGGTTATGGGGTCTTTTTTCTTATTTTCAAACGTAAAATCTTTGAGCGGGAATCCTTCAACATAAAAATATAGGGTAGTGGGGTATTGACTTATGTTGATTTCAAAATAAGTCCCAAGCTTTTCTTTTTTGATCAGGCCGTATACAGAATCGTAAATTTCGACTTCAGTCCCTTTGCTTGATTCTAAGGAATCCTCGATAATCACTTTTAATTTCTGGCTGTCTTGACCAAAAACAGGAAAACTCAACAATAGAAATATGCTAAAAGCCCTTAATCTCATCATTGAAAGGTAAAATCCAAGTTTTATTTCCAAACCCTTTTTGGTGCTCCAGCAGATTGATTTTGGGATTGATGAATTGTTGACTTTTTCTTCCGTTCAAAGCTACGTAACTATCTGCAAATACTTGGACATTCTGATGACCTCTATCACCATAATGTTTTCCTAAATGATGAGCGAATTCTAAAATAAAGTCGGGCTGAAAACTCATTTGTTTTTCTTGAAACTCGGTAAGGAACTCTTCATTTTTTACATAAAACTGCTCTTGAGTAACGCTATCAACAATTCTAAATTGAGTATATCCTCTTTTTTCCATCAACATGACCCGCCATGAAAACCGATATCCCTGCTCATGCCAGAATAATTCCCCCGGATAGAGCAGATGTCTGAAAGGAAATAATATTTGAAAAACAATCACCAATGAGAGCACAATAGAAATTGGGCGAACCAGCCGCTGATGTTTTTCTTTTTGAATTGCATTTATGGTGTTAGGGGATTTTTTCGGATAAATTACGTTGAGGGTCCTATGAAATCGATCGATGCATTTTTTGTGAAAATCCTCTGAGAAAAAAATCAGTGCGGAAAGAATCATTATATAGGGAAACATTCCGATGGGGAAAAGAATTGCAGTAAACAAGTGGAAAAACAAAACCAAGGAAAAAGCAAACCACCTGAATCTTTTGGTAATCAGCAGAAAGGGGATGGTCAAATCATACAGCATTCCTCCCCAACTCATCAAATAATGCATCCAAGTTTGTTGGAAAAGGTAATTTCCAAAAAGCGGTAAGTCATATTTTGAAAACAACCAAATGCTAAGGGGCTGGGCTTTGAGTAGCCAGTCCGAATTTACTTTGGCCAATCCCGCATATAAATATACGATCATGATCAAAGCTTGGATGGAAGTAATATAAAACCTTTGAACTTTTTGGGAGACGTTTTTTTTTCTCAGGTTGTCCAGTGAAAAAGTAGCATTGGCTGGGACAAAACAGAGTAAAAAAGATAAGACACTAATAAAGTAATAGTGATTGAGGTAGGTGGTTTTGTCGATGAGTTCTATATAACTAAAGGACAGAAAAAACAGGACTATTGCAGTGCGGTAAAAAAGGCCCAACATGACCAATAGGGAGCTCAATCCGCACATAATAAAAAGAAGGTAAGTGAGTTCGCCCCAGTCGTCAACCCAACCAAAACCATAATAGGTAAAATGAAAAGAGGGTTCTATGTATAAGGTGTGTATCCATCCTTTGAGCCAAAATCTAATGATACCATAGAGCATCATAAAACCAAAACAAACCCTAAACACAGCCAATGGGGCAGGATTTACGGTTTGAGACAGATAAGATTTTAACTTATGCATTATCATTAAGCAACCACTTGGGATTAATCACCATCAGCATCGGCATAATCGACGTTTATGTTTAAAACCTGCAACATATCTACTTTAAAAAGAACAACTGCAGTTTGAATGTCATCGTATGTTTTCAGTACGCCAACCAAGTCCTTATCAATTTGATTTGCGAAATTGTCATCTAATTGATTGATGCTATTCTCTGCTGTATTGAGTTGGGCATTGATTTCATCGGAGAGTAAACTGTCTTTTCCGGATTCAATAAAATTTAAATAAGATTTCAAACTATTTCCTGTAATCTCATTATTTTCGAAGGAAACACCGTTAAAAAAGTTTTTAACGCTTTTCATGGCTTCCAATGCAAATTCTTTGGAAAATTCTCTGCTGTAATATCCTTCAACCCGATCGGGCAGGGCTCCCGAGGAGAAAACACCGGCAGGGATTCCAAACTTATTGGCTCTGAAACTCTTTTCGTAGTAGTAAATGAAATCGTTCACTAACATGTTGAGATTCGAGGAGGCTGAGTTCTCTGTAGATTTTATAAAATCATCTTTTACTTGGTTCCAATTGGCTTTAATGGCTTTTGTGTTGTCGACCAAAGCATCGATGATTTTTTTTAGATAATCTCTGTTTTTGCTGTTGTCTCGCAAATGGTTGATCACTTTAGAGGGATCTTCATCCAGCCCATACAAGAGATATTCTATGGTTGGAAAACCTTGTGAGGAATAGTTGTTGGGGTTGTCCAGGTCGTATTGTCCGCTTTTGATATTGGAATTGACCCGGACAGTATCAACGGGATAAATGTTTGATTTGTACAGGTAGTAATCCTCCATTGCTTTTCCAATGTTGAACATTTCAACATGTTGCCATGCTTTGTAGGAGCTTAGCCATTTATTTCTAACATCTTGGAGATTTGTACTGGTAATATCAGCGTTAAAAAGATCAAAGGAGGTATTGAGTTCTTCCAAACTGCTGTCCAAGTGATCGAAAGAGGGGATGATGATCTGATTGACAATAAACTTCAACATTTCTTGTCTGTCAAAAGATCTGTTTGAGTTGATTGAGCTTTCATTGGAATTGTGATCAGGATCGACAATTCCAATTTCATTGGAGGAATTCAGATTGTTGTCATCATCTGAGACCTGACAACCCAAAACCAGAAACACAAAAACAATCAACACATTTTTTCTTACCATGACATTATCTTTAAAAAGCTGTTGGGTCTTTGAACCCAACAGCTTAAATTCACTAACATTTAATGATGTTGTTTATAATAAATTCTATTAATAACTATTTTCATAAGGTACTTAGACCCGTTACTTGATCAATTTTATCAGCCATTGCATTCAGCTCGGCCGGGTTTCTACTCCAGAAACCATTGTCTTTCTCCAGGTCAGACAACATTTGATTCACTTGAGTATTGTTGAAATAGGGTTTGCCATCTTCTTTCATGGTAAATTGTAATGAAAGGACAAATCCATACCCCTCTGATAGGGCATGAAAGGCATTGGCCCACAATTCATTTTCGATATTTGTTGCTCCCAGTCTGAGATAGCTTGCTGCCCTGAATCCAATCACCTTAGATATGCCTGTTTTGATGATTTTAGCTTGCTTGTCTTTGAGGTCATAATCTCCGGCAACAATAGCAGCTCTTCCGAGTTTGAAGGCGTCATAGATCTCTTGGTCTAGTCCTGGAATATCTCCTTTACCAAGATATTTTGCAACCAAAACGCCATTTCCAACTTCGTGTGAATACTGATCGTCTTCACCGTAGAGATAGCCAAATCCTTCATCCCAATAATGCTCCATCTTGGTTACATTTTTGGCCGTGGCCCCCGGGGAAGTGTAGCTAAAAACGAGATTGTCATTGTCCGCTATATTTGTACCGGCATCCAGTTTTCCTCTCCAGAGGTAGCCATTAATGATTTGATCAGTTACAAGAGCACCCATAAGAGATTTGGTGAAAATTTGATTCATTTCGAAACCTTTTCCGTCAATGTGTACAGTCCTGCCTCCCGGATCAGTATACTTTCCTGCTGCTCCTGCAGAGGCATCATCGTTGTAGTAAGGGAAAACATCATTTGCCACTCGTTTGATAAATGCTTGAATTTGAGGTTTAATGGTTGTGGAAGCATAACTGCTCGCAGCGGTTTTACCTCCAACATTTTTTCCAGACGCATTGAGTGATGCGTCAGAAAACCCTGTACCATCATTAAACATGGCCAAAAGGTCTGCTTCACTTTTAGAACTGTCACTAAATGCCGAATGTAATTCTCCAGCCATCTTTAATCTTGCCGTTTGCCCGGTGTAGAAAACCGTTGAAATTCCTTTGCGGGTAAATTCATACTCAGCAGGGGGTGGAGGACTGTCATTTGACTGATCAACTTGATTGGCTGCTTGATTGTCAAATGCGTTGTTAACAGCAGTTGTAGCGGCACTGGAAACACTAGTAGCCACTGCATTGGCCGCAGCGGTTGCAGCCTGATCCGCAATGTTCTGAATGATTGATTCCGGAATCTCTACCAATTCGGTCTCTTTTTCACATGCCATAAAGAATACTGCTATTCCCAAAGTTGTTTTTATTATGTTTTTCATTTTTAAGGATTGCTATTTGTAATTAGTCTAAATAAATTTAATCAAAATTTATAACTTAATCCTAAATGACAAAACAAATTTCTATATTTATTTTGATTAAATCTAAATAAACTCAACAAAAAAGATAAATAATTAGGAATTATGTCATATTAATACATTGATGGAATTTGGATTGAATTTTTTTCATCAAAATGAACCGTTTTTTCAAAAATCTATGATCTGGTCCTGCAATATTTTTATGATTTTAGTTCTATTTTGATTGTATCGGCTGATAAACAGCTAAGAAGAGTTAAAATGGTAAAAAAATTTGATCAAACAGGGTTCCATCTTTGTGAGATCATATGGATATATGATCATTAGTAAAGGAAATTGGTTAATTATTTCCGTATATTTGCATGCAATTAGTTTTAGATTAATTGCTTATGATCTCCTCCGATAAATTTGTTGGTAAAGGCCTCACATACGACGATGTATTGTTGGTACCTGCTTTTTCAGAAATTCTTCCTCGAGAGGTTTCCATAACCTCACGTTTTTCAAAAAACATAACTTTAAACGTACCCATTGTATCAGCTGCAATGGATACGGTTACTGAGAGTCGAATGGCCATTGCCATGGCCCAGGAGGGAGGAATTGGGGTGTTACATAAAA
>JBESZM010000056.1:0-10233 GCA_041254175.1 Flavobacteriaceae bacterium
GTCTGATAGGTTTCTCCGGGGTTTAGAATTGTACTTGGAAATGTAGGCTGGTTGGGCGAATCGGGAAAATGCTGTGTCTCTAAAGCAAAAGAAGCGCGGTATTCAAATTTTGTACCGTACTTTCCAACATCACTTCCATCCATAAAGTTACCGCCATAAAATTGTATTCCCGGTTCTTCGGTAAAAACATCCATTTGTCTTCCGCTTTTGGGATCGACCACCCTTGCCGCCAAACTCATACTGCCCGGGGATTCCTTGTTAAGGACAAAATTGTGGTCATAACCGCCCCCGCGACTGAGTTGGGTATCGGATGCTTGTTGATTTAAATCCCGACCAATGGTTTTGGCCCTTCTAAAGTCAAAAAGACTGCCCTCAACCGATCGTGTCTCTCCCAGGGGGATCAGGCTCTTATCTACAGGGGTAAAGTGATCGGCATTGATCATCAACAGATGATCGTTGATGCTGCCCTTGGCTTGTCCGGCCAAATTAAAGAAAGCGTGGTTGGTCAGGTTGACCGGAGTGGCTTTGTCTGTGGTGGCTTTATAGGCAATGCTCAATTCGTTACCATTAATCGCGTAGGTTACCTCTACCGTCACATTTCCGGGATAGCCCATTTCTCCATCTTGGGATTGATAGGTCATTACAATGGCATTTTCGTCGGCAGAAACAACCTCCCACACTTGGTTGTGAAATCCATCCGGCCCACCGTGGAGGTGATTTTCATTGTTGTTAATCGGTAGTTCATAGGTCGTTCCGTCCAATTCAAACTTTCCTTTGGCAATGCGATTGCTATACCTTCCAATCAAACATCCGTGATAGGGGGTTTTGGCTTTATGATAATCGGCTATGGTTTTAAAACCCAATACCACATCCCCCATTACTCCTTTGCTGTCGGGAGTCAGCAGGCTGACGATCCTTCCACCGTAATTGGTGATATAAACTTGGATTTTATCGTTTTTTAGCAGATATAGGTCTGTTTTTTTTCCTTCAATTTCGGTCTGGAAATCACTGGCTTTTAGCACGAATTCTTGATTTTTAGCTTGCTCGCAAGATACAAAGCTCAGCCAAATTAATGTCAGAGTAATTCTGTTTAAGGTCATAGGTTTGGTTTATTCTTGATACAATTTACTGTGTAATTCTTTTAGGGTTTCGGCAGGCATTTTGGTCACCTTTCGGTCATAGGTCATCAAGCCATTGATCTCACCTTCCACATCAGTGGTTTGGGTATAAACAGCTGCAGAAAGCCCATTTTTTTCTTTCATTTTTACAATCTGATCAAATTTATAAATATAATTTTTAAGTAAATCCTCAGTATTGTAATAGGTCTGATAACCCCAATTCCTCATCTTCGGATTCCAAAGATTTTCCTGGATGGGGTAGCCGATACCTCCAAACTCTCCAATCACCGTAGCCCGGTCGAGCGCAGTAGGGGGGACCGTCAGGTCGACATGATAGGTGTGAATGTCATAAATATCACCGCAGGGTCTTAGGGTCCACCCACTGGTGGGATTGACCAATCGATTGGGGTCTATTTTTTTTACAAAATCGCTAATTCTACACGTATCGTATTGTCCCCAGCCTTCGTTAAAAGGAACCCACATTACAATACTGGGAGCATTATAATGAAGGTTAATCATACGACGAAGTTCCCATTCAAATTGCGCACCATCTTCCCATCGTCTGTTGAGATCATCATCTTCTCCGTGTATTCTTTCCAAAGCGTTGTAGATGTGATCTTTTCGTTTGGTTTTTTCCATTTCTTCCGGGGTTTTCAGCGCAAGCCTGTTGTAGGACGGCATGTCTTGCCAAACCATAATTCCCAGTTGGTCGCAGTGATAGTACCAGCGATCGGGTTCGATCTTTACGTGCTTTCGAATCATATTGAAACCCATGGCTTTGGTCATTTCAATGTCGTATCGCATGGCTTCATCCGAAGGGGGTGTCAACAGTCCGTCGGGCCACCAGCCCTGGTCGAGGGTACCGTAATGAAAAAGCGGGGCATTGTTTAAAAAGAGGTATTTTACTCCTTTGTGATCGCCCAAACTGATCTTTCGCATACCAAAATAACTATCCACACGATCGATTACCGTTCCGGAGGGATTGATCAAACTCATTTTGACATCATATAAATGGGGGTGGTCGGGGGACCACAGTTGGGCATTTTCGATTTTCAAATGCAAAGGGGTGTCAGGCCGCGTGCTCCCGGAAACCAATTTCTTTCCATCAAAAAATACATCTACTGCTACTTGGTAGCACTTGATTAAAGTCTGATTACTCATTGGGATAAGACTGACCGTACTGTTATCGATATCGGTGGTTGTTTTTACCTGCTTTAGGTAAGCTTCAGATGAGACCGCCTCCAACCAAACCGTTTGCCATATTCCGCTTACAGGGGTATAATATATCCCACTGGGATTGATCTGTTGCTTGCCTCGTGGTTGGGAACTAAAGTTGGTAGCATCCTCAACTGCCAAAACGATTTTTTGTTGCCCATTGGATTTCAAATAAGGGGTAATATTAAATGAAAAGCGATCAAACCCACCTTTGTGAGATCCCACTAAAATATCGTTGACCCAGACAGCACATTTGTAATCGACGGCTTCGAAATGGATGACCACATCTTTTCCACTCCAGTTTTTGGGAAGCTCAAAGCTTTTTCTGTACCACATTTTATCCTCCGGGCTGATTTTTTTTCCTATCCCCGACAGAGGAGATTCAAAACTAAAGGGAACCAAAATTTTTCCCTGATATCGCTTGGGCTGGATTTGATTGGTTTTTAAAATGGCGTAATCCCAAAGTCCGTTGAGGTTTTTCCATTGGGCCCTTTCAAATTGCGGGCGGGGGTATTCTTGCCAGGCATTTTCAGGATTGACCGTCTTGGCCCATTTGCTCATAACCTTTCCTTCTAACGCCTTCCAACTTTGGGCACGGACTAGGGTTATAGAGATCAGTACGAAAAAAATGAATTTATTTTTCATGATTTGGTTTTTTATTAACTGAAAGATATAAAAAAGATGGTTTGGTCAAAATTTTTTAACATCCCCAAAAGCTCATTGATTTTTGTCAATCAATTTATTTTGAAAAAGTTTTATATTGTAGGAAATACTGTGAACTGATGGAGATCTTTGAACCTTTTTGGAATGAAATTGTCAATTTTTTTGGCATCACAAATTTTTTTCAAATCCTCAACAGCGGAGATTATTCTTCCTTTTTGACCTATGACGGTATTGTGGCGATTATTCAACCCATACTCCCCTTGCTTTTAATATTGGAATTATTGATGGGAATGGTACACAAAAACCCGCAAATCAAAGTTTACCAAACCATCTTTTTGATCTACGTTTTTAACCGTTTTATTGGTCGCTTCATCGCCATTGCCATGACCACCATTTGTATCGGACTCTTTCAAACATATGCACCTTTTCAGACCACAATGACCTGGTATTGGTTTATTTATGCCTATATCATTTGGGAGTTTGCTCACTTTGTCTATCATTATTTAGGTCATAAGGTTCGTTTATTTTGGTGCATTCATGCCACCCATCACACTCCTGAGGAGATGAACTTGAGTGTAGCACATGCCCATTTCTTTTTGGAAGCCCCCTATGCGGATTTCATTCGTACTACCATCTGTATCTTAATGGGCGTCCATCCGGCCCTTTTGTTTGTCATTATGTTTGTTGATGGTACCTATGGCACATTTATTCATGCCGGAGAGAACCTAATGAAAGATGGTAGAATGGGTTTTCTCAACAAACTCATTCTGACCCCTTCCCATCACAGGGTGCATCATGCTCGAAATCCATTGTATATAGACACCAATTATTGTAATCTGCTTAACATTTGGGACAAGGTCTTTAAAACCTATCAAGAGGAACAAAAAGAGATTGAAATCAATTACGGCATTACCCGAAAGATAAATTCGGGCAACTTTATCGACGTCTATTTTGGGGAGTTTATCGCACTGTTTAAGGATGTTGTCAAGGCCCCCGGTCTCACAAATAAACTGGCCTATATTTTTTTTCCACCCGGGTGGGATCATACCGGAAATCACAGGACGGCCAAAATGATTCGAGACGAATATCTGGCGCAAATTCAAAAATAAAAAGATTACAGTTAGCTTGAAATACGATTAAAAAACCATAACCAAACGATGAAAAAATTCACTTATCTTTTTTTGATTCTCACAATATTTATGAGCTGTCAAGAAAATAGCACCAATATTTTTAATGGCTCCAATCTTAATGGATGGTTAAACTATGGGGGAGGGAAATTCTACGTAGAAGATGAATGCATTGTGGCAGAGGCCATCATGGGCTTACCCAACACTTTTTTACATACCGAAAAAAAATATCAAAATTTTGAATTGGAATTTGATGTCAAATTGGATACTGTTTTGAATTCGGGTGTCCAGATTCGAAGTAATATCTACTCAGAGGATACTGAAACAGTTCGTTGGGGAGGACGTTTCGATGAGCAAGGGGAAAAAATTCTCAAATACATACGCCGCAAGGCCGGAGTTTTTTGGGGCTATCAAATCGAAATTGATCCTACCTACAGAGCTTGGAGCGGAGCCATATATGAAGAAGCGGGAAGAGGTTTTCTGCATACTCCCGGAACCGACCAAAAGGCTAAGTCTGCTTTTAAACCTTTGGAGTGGAATCACTATAAGATCAGAGTCAAAGACAATCACATACAGTCTTGGGTCAATGGTGTGATGGTTGGGGATGTCTATGACGATCTGACCGGCAATGGTTACATCGCTCTTCAACTTCACGGCATAGGCAAGAAAAAATTCAAGAGCAACAAAAAAATACGTTGGAAAAACCTTTACTTAAAAGAACTTCAGTGATATTCAAAATAAAGTTTTTGAGTCTACTACTTTTATTTTCCACCACAGGCTGTGAGAAAACCACTACAAAAGAACAATGCAAGGGGCCTAGTAAGGAAATCCCATGCACTAAAGAATATAATCCCGTATGTGGATGTGACGGAGTTACCTATGGCAACGATTGTGTGGCCGAATCCTTTGGCATTAAATCATGGACAGAGGGGAGTTGTGATGAAGATTAATTTTTTTTAATTTCAATGAAATAAAAATTAATGACTTGTAGACTTCCAATCAATGAGTCAGTCAGAAGGAAGAGTTAAAATGAATTTTGATGATTAGAGAGAAAAGAGTAATGGTTGTACTGGCAGGAATTTTGATCCTCATAGGGTTTCTTGTTTTGAGTTTAAAACCGGATCATCAAGTTGATTTTGCTACCGAAGTCAAACCCATTCTCAACAAACACTGTATCTCATGTCATGGGGGGGTAAAGAAAAACGGTGGATTTAGTGTTTTGTTTGAATCCGAAGCCATGGGGGTAACCGAGTCAGGAAAACCTGCCATTATACGCGGGAGTGCACGAAAGAGTGAATTGATTCAACGATTGAATCATTCTGATCCAGAATTACGAATGCCTTACCAAAAGGCCCCATTGTCAGAAGATGAGATCAAAATACTTACTGATTGGATTAATCAGGGCGCTAAATGGGGGGCACATTGGGCTTACCAGTCTGTTGATAAAACTGAAATACCTCAAGTAAACTCAACTTTTAATGAAAAAAACTTTATCGCCAACCCCATTGATCATTTCATTGCGGCCAGAATGGAGGAAAAGAATCTTTTACCCAATTCCCCTGCACGAAAAAATATCATTGCAAGAAGATTGGCGTTTGACATTACAGGTTTGCCTCCTGACCCCCATCTTTTTCAAAGTTTTGTAAACGAACAGATCACTTACGAAAGCTATGTTGACAGTCTTTTTTCGGACAGTGCCTATGGTGAAAAGTGGGCCAGCTGGTGGTTGGATTTAGCCCGCTATGCCGATACCATGGGATTTGAAAAAGATCCGGGAAGAACCATTTGGCATTATCGGGATTGGGTCATCAAGGCACTGAATCGCGATTTGCCCTATGACCAATTCACCATTGAACAATTGGCCGGAGATCTCTTGCCCGAACCAACGGCCGATCAATTGATTGCAACTGCTTTCCATCGCAATACCATGAACAATGACGAGGGAGGAACGGATGACGAGGAGTTTAGAGTCGCTGCGGTTATTGACCGTGTCAACACCACTTTCGACGTATGGCAAAGTACCACCATGAGTTGTGTGCAGTGCCATAGTCATCCCTATGATCCTTTTATACATAAAGAGTATTACAATGTCATGGCTTTTTTTAACAATACCCGCGATGAGGACATTCCCGATGAATCTCCCAACCTGATTGACTACAAGCCGGAAGAACTTAAAAAAATCAACGGTGTATTGGATTGGTTAGCTCCTCATGCCGATCCCAAAAAACAAAAGCTTTTTAAGGACTTTATACTGTTTAAAGAACCCAACTATGCTGCTCATCATTTTAAAGTCATCGATAATGGCTTTGTTTCCGGCCCTAATTTGGGATTGAGAAAAGGAGGTGCCGCTTTTATTAAAAATGTAAATCCAATGGGTTACCAAAAGCTCTATATAAAGTTTGTCGGAAAGACCAATCGTTCCACATTGGTCTTCCGTAAAAATGGGATCAATGGCGAAATCATTGGAAAATTTAAGATTTCAAAAAAAGGCAAAAATTTTTATGGGGATCGCCAGGGGCAGATCATTACCTCCATTGATATCAGTAAGGAAACAAAAGCATTTGATTTATATGTTCAACTTCAGACCCAAGATCAGACGTTCAAAAAAGAGCACGTACTCATCCATTGGATTGCCTTTATGCCCCAACTTCCCGCTAAAGGAAAATCCGGTTATAACACGGTTCGCAAAAGCTTAAATGAAGTGTTGAACATCAAAGGAGATGTCACCCCCATTATGGTTGAAAACCCCGACCACATGAAAAGAAAAACCCATGTTTTTGATCGGGGCAATTGGATGGTCAAAATGGAGGAAGTACAGACCGGAGTTCCTCAAACGCTTAATCCTTGGGAAAAGCGATGGGAAAACAATCGTTTGGGATTTGCCAAATGGTTGGTGGATAAGAAAAACCCGCTTACTGCTCGAACCCTAGTCAATCGGGTTTGGTATCAGATTTTTGGAAAAGGTTTGGTATCCACCTTGGAAGATATGGGCACCATGGCCGATCCTCCATCCCATCCGGCACTGCTGGACTGGCTCTCCTATGAGTTTATGCATTCCATGAACTGGAGTGTTAAAAAGTTGATCAAAACATTATTGATGTCTGCCACCTATCGTCAAAGTTCGACGGTTAGCCAGGAAAAACTGGCTGTTGATGCAAACAATCTTTTCTATGCCAGAGGCCCCCGATTGAGATTGACCGCCGAAGAAATAAGGGATCAAGCCCTACATGTTTCCGGTTTGTTGAGCGATAAAATGTACGGCCCCGGAGTGATGCCTCCTCAGCCTGACGGAATTTGGGAACATGCCTATTTGGGCAACCTTTGGAAAACCAGTGAAGGGGAAGACCGATACCGTAGGGGGATCTATACCTATCTGAAACGAACCAGTCCTTATCCTTCCATGATCACTTTTGATGCAGGCAGTAGGGAGGTTTGTTTGGTGAGGCGTTCTCCAACCAATACTCCGCTACAAGCCTTGGTGACCATGAACGATCCCGTTTATTTGGAAGCGGCTATGAATTTGGCTAGGGCATACCAAGACAAAGAAAGCAAAATTGCTATTCTTGAAATGTATCAAAAAGCGACCCTGAGAAAAGTAGATGAAGACAAACTGAAACACTTATTGCTACTCTATGAGGAAGCCAAATCAACTTTTGAAAACGATCCTGATCAATTGGAAGATTTCTTTGGGATGGATCAGCCTACAGATGTTAAAACAGCATCATTGGCCATTATTGCCAATGCCATAATGAACCTAGACGAATTTCTCACCCATGGATAAGATCAAGAAATTATTAGCAGAGCAAAGAGTAGTTCAGGCACAGTTCAACAGCAGAAGACACTTTCTCAAAGATTGCACTTTAGGCATAGGAGGATTGGCTTTGGGCAGTTTTTTAAATTCCTGTTCAAGTGGCAGTCCGAAAATCCCTGCCTATACTACCGATAGATCATTGAACCCTATGGCTGCTATGCCGGCTCCATTTCTCCCCAAGGTCAAAAGTGTCATTTACCTCCATATGGTGGGAGCTCCTTCCCAATTGGAGTTATTCGATTACAAACCCGAATTGACCAAACTTCATAACAAACCTTGTCCACCTTCTTTACTGGAGGGCAAGAAGTTTGCATTTATTCAAGGGGTACCCAATATGCTAGGACCTCAAGCGACTTTCAAACAGCAGGGTGAATCCGGAAATTGGGTTTCCAACCACCTGCCCCATTTTAAAAAGGTAATTGATGAGGTGGCTTTTCTGAAGGCCGTTCATACCGATCAATTCAATCATGGCCCCGCCCAAATGTTGATGCACACCGGTAGCCCCAGAAATGGTCGCCCCAGTATTGGATCGTGGGTAACCTATGGTTTGGGTTCTGAAAACAATAATTTACCCGGCTTTGTGGTGCTTACTTCTGGAGGAACTCCGGATGCCGGAAAAAGTATTTGGGGCAGTGGTTTTCTTCCATCGGTTTATCAAGGAGTCCATTGCCGATCCAAAGGAGACCCTGTGCTTTATCTCAAAGATCCTAAAGGGGTTTCCAGAAATTTAAAAAAGAAAGTCCTGGAATCTATCAATGACATCAACCTCAAGGAATATCAAAAGTTTGGTGATCCCGAAGTCTTGACCCGAATCAATCAATACGAAATGGCCTACCGCATGCAGGTATCTGTCCCTCAAGTAATGGACATCGACAAAGAACCCGATGCCATCAAAGAGATGTATGGGGTACAACCCGGAAAGGAAGCTTTTGCCAACAACTGCCTTTTGGCACGTAAAATGGTGGAACAAGGGGTTCGTTTTGTACAATTATATGATTGGGGTTGGGATTCTCACGGAGCCAGTCCCGGCGAAGCACTCGACTCCGGCTTTTTGAAGAAATGTAAGGAAACCGATAGACCCATTGCCGCGCTCATTCTCGATCTGAAACAAAGAGGTCTTCTCGATGAAACCCTTATTGTTTGGGGTGGCGAGTTTGGAAGAACCCCCATGTGGGAAAATCGAGTGGGGATTCAAAATTCACCCGGTAGAGACCATCAAGGCGATGCTTTTACCATGTGGATGGCCGGTGGCGGTATCAAAAAAGGAGCCGTACACGGAAAAACAGATGAGATCGGATATGCAGGAATTGAGGGGCGTGTTTCTGTATATGACATTCAGGCCACCATTCTGCATCTCTTGGGCTTTAACCACGAACAGTTTACCTATGACTTTCAGGGTCGACCCTTCCGACTGACCGATGTAGAGGGCCACGTCATCAACGAAATTTTGGCTTAAATGATTACTAATATCAACTGATCAACCACTGCAATGGATTTTATCTTTGACCTAATGGGGCGTTTTCATCCCCTGATCGTTCACTTGCCCATTGGTTTTTTGCTTCTGGGCTTGATGATGTTGGTCTTTGACCGTAAAGAAAATAAACATCAAAAAATCATTCGATTTACCTTCTTTTGGGGAACCTTTTCCACCCTTGCTGCCGTACTTACCGGAACGGTTCAATATACTAGGGAAGGCTACCCTTGGGAGGACATTCAGGGGCATTTGATCATGGGGGTACTCACTTTTGTTTTCTCTTTTTTAATCTATCTAAAACTCAAGGGATATGCTTTTTTTCAAAGGATTTCCTATCGGTTTTTGGGATACGCCCTGGTTGTAATTTTGACCATTACGGGACATTTGGGAGGCAACCTTACCCATGGAAAGGATCATCTGACAGAACCCCTTCCCGACGAAATAAAAGAGGCTTTGGGATTGGAAGTCCCCTCCCGAACACTGGTTCTTCTGCCCGAAACCCATCAAGAATTACCCCTCTATTCTGGGGTAATACAGCCCATCTTGGATCAAAAATGCGTGAGTTGTCACAATCCGAAAAAGACCAAAGGAGCGCTTTTACTTCACAACCTCAAAGGCATTATGAGTGGGGGAGAGGAAGGCCCCATCATTTCGACCATTAATCCCGAGGAAAGCGAAATGCTCAAAAGGATTCACCTGCCCAGAGACGAAAAAAAACACATGCCGCCCAAAGCAAAAATCCAATTGTCCAAAGCCGAAATAAAATTGATTGAACAGTGGGTCAGCGTGGGGGCACCAGAAAATAAAACCATCGCAGAACTGAGA
>JBESZM010000057.1:0-27962 GCA_041254175.1 Flavobacteriaceae bacterium
AGTTGCAGTGTATTTACATAGTTGACCCGATCTTCGTCCGAAAAGGAAATCGATCTTACATTTTGTGCCGCCTCTAATGCTGCAATAATCTGATCCAATACCTCCAATTCCTTTTGAGCCTCTTTATTTCCGGTTTTGGCAGCTCTCAAGATTTTATCCCTCCTTTTTTCAGTACTTTCCAAATCTTTTAACTGGAGTTCTATATCTATCGTTTCTTTGTCTCTTAACGGATCTACAGACCCATCAACATGGACAATATTATCGTCCTCAAAACACCTCAAAACGTGGAGGATGGCGTCTGTTTCTCTGATGTTGCCCAAAAATTGATTGCCCAAACCTTCACCCTTGCTAGCCCCTTTGACCAATCCTGCAATATCGACAATTTCGACCGTAGCCGGGATCACTTTTTCAGGCTTGACCAAATCAGCCAAGGTGTCCAAACGCTTGTCCGGGACATTTACTACCCCTATGTTGGGTTCGATGGTACAAAAAGGAAAATTGGCACTTTGCGCTTTGGCATTGGAGAGACAATTAAACAAGGTGGATTTGCCCACATTGGGCAGGCCTACAATTCCGGCTTTCATAAAAATAAGGAATTAATTTTTGTGCATAAAGCGCTGTTTAGCCAACAACACCTCTTCAGTTTCTACATTGTCCTCGTCCGGTACGCAACAATCAACAGGACAAACAGCAGCACACTGCGGTTCATCGTGAAACCCTTTGCACTCAGTACATTTGTCAGGAACTATATAGTAGAATTCATCGGACACGGGAATCTGGACTTCCTCAGCATTAACCGCTGTGCCGTTGGGTAGAACTACATCCCCCTTCAAATCGGTTCCGTCCTCGTATCGCCAGTCATCAGCACCCTCATAAATCGCTGTATTGGGACATTCGGGTTCACAAGCACCACAATTGATACATTCGTCGGTAATGATGATGGCCATAATGAATATGTTTAATTAAATTTGAACACAAAAGTAAGACCTATTAATATTCTTTACAAATAAATGAGTGGACTGAAAGACAGAATTAAGGCGTTAGAAAAATTGGGATATTTTTTTAGCCGTATTTCTGAGCAGGATTCTCGTTATGACACTTTTTTCGAAGCGATTGACCGCGCCCAAATTCAAAATGGTTGGTTCCAAAAAAAAGCCTGTATTGAGGCCATTCAGTCCTGGGGTGCAGCCCTTCAGCCCGATAACATTGCCCGATGGAAAAACAAATACCAGCTGAAGGAAAACAATTTCCCCAAAACCGTTGCCGTCATTATGGCAGGCAATATTCCTTTGGTAGGCTTACACGATCTTATCTCCATATGGATTTCGGGCAACAAGGCTTTGGTAAAATGCGCCACCAAAGACAGTATTTTGATTCCCTTTATTGTAGGTATTGACCCGCTTTTTCAATCCCTTACATCATTTACTGATGGAAAACTGGAAGGGTTTGATGCAGTAATCGCTACCGGCAGCAACAATGCTGCGCGCTATTTTGATTATTATTTTTCAAAATATCCGCACATCATCAGGAAAAACAAAAACGGCATTGCGGTTCTCGACGGCTCAGAGACCCAAGAGGATATGGAGAATCTGGGAAAAGATATGTTGCAATATTACGGATTGGGATGTCGAAACGTTTCCAAGCTATATTTATCCAAGGGTTTTGATCTGGATTTGGTTTTTGGAGGTTTATACCCTTATGCCCATGTGATTGAAATGAACAAATACGCCAATAATTATGACTACAACAAGGCGGTCTATCTAATGAGTGAATTTGAATTTGTGGAAAATGGTTTTTTTATGCTCAGAGAAGACCAAGCCATTTCCTCTCCTATCGCCACGGGTCACTATGAATTTTATGAAGCACTCAGTCCATTAAAAAGTCACTTGCTGGAACAGCAGGAAAACATACAGTGTATTGTCTCCAAGGCCGACATTGAGGGTGCTATTCCTTTTGGGGAAGCTCAAAACCCACAGCTTTGGGATTATGCCGATGGAGTGGATACGCTTGAGTTTCTAAAAGGTTTGTAAACGCACCTCTTTTCAGTTTTAGATTTTGTTAAAAAAATTGATAAAAATTAATCTTTATTCAATTGGTAATTGAACTGATCTTTTGATATTTGCACTTTGAAAATTGATATGAAAAAACACAATTTCAGCGCTGGCCCTGCCATTCTTCCCAAGGAAGTAATCGAGGGAGCCGCCAAAGCCGTTTTAGAACTGGATGACATCGGTTTATCACTGATAGAAATATCCCACAGAAGCAGTGAATTTAAAGCCATAATGGAAGAGGCCTGTTCCCTCTCCCTCAAACTTTTAGGTTTAGAGGGCAAAGGTTACAAAGCCATGTTCTTGCAAGGAGGAGCCAGTTTACAATTTTTGATGATGGCATACAATTTGTTGGAGAATAAAGCAGGTTATGTCAACTCAGGTACTTGGTCTACCAAAGCCATTAAAGAAGCAAAAATATTAGGAGAGGTTGTAGAGGTTGCTTCCTCAAAAGACGCTAATTTCAATTATATCCCCAAAGGGTTTGAGATCCCCAACGATTTGGATTATCTGCACCTGACCACCAACAATACCATTTTTGGAACCCAATACAAAACACTCCCCGATACCGAAGTGCCTTTGGTAGCAGATATGAGTTCTGATATTTTTTCAAGATCCTTTGATTATTCAAAATTCGATCTGTTTTATGCTGGAGCGCAAAAAAATATGGGGCCGTCTGGTGTTACATTGGTAGTGATCAAAGAGTCTTCTTTCAATAAAGTGAGTCGGGTCATTCCTTCTATGTTAAACTATGAGGTTCAGGCCAATGCAGGAAGTATGTTCAATACCCCCCCTGTATTTCCGGTTTATACCGTTTTATTAAATCTGCGTTGGATCGCCAATCATGGCGGTTTGGAAGGCGTAGGAGAACAAAATCAAAAGAAAGCATCCTTGATATATGACGAAATTGACCGAAACCCTCTATTTGAAGGTTTCGCTCATACCGACGATCGAAGTAATATGAATGCTACCTTCAACCTAAAAGATGATCAGCAAGCTGAAGTTTTTGATCCACTTTGGAATCAAGCCAATATTAGTGGATTAAAAGGTCACCGCTCTGTAGGGGGCTACCGTGCTTCCATCTATAATGCATTACCCATTGAGAGCATTCAAGTTTTGGTGGACTGCATGCAAGAATTTGAAAGAAAAGCTTAACCAATAAATCTACAATGAAAATATTAGCAAACGACGGCGTTTCCCAATCCGGTATTGATGTCTTGACTGAAGCCGGTTTTGAGGTTATTACAACCAATATCGCTCAAGAACAATTGATCCCTTACATCAATGAAAATAAAATTACGGTTCTTTTGGTAAGAAGTGCTACCACTGCAAGAAAAGAATTGATTGACTCCTGTCCAAGTTTAAAAATTATTGGTCGTGGTGGTGTAGGAATGGATAACATTGATGTGGAATATGCTCGCGAAAAGGGATTGAGTGTAATCAATACCCCTGCCGCTTCCTCTTCCTCTGTAGCTGAATTGGTTTTTGCTCACCTTTTTGGCGGTGTAAGGTTTCTCTACGACTCCAATCGCAATATGCCACTTGAAGGAGAATCAAACTTTAAAGGCTTAAAAAAGGCCTATGCCAAAGGAATCGAATTGAGAGGCAAGACAATCGGAATCATTGGATTTGGTAGAATTGGTCAAGAGGTGGCCAAAATAGCTCTGGGATTAGGCATGAATGTTGTCGCCGCGGATAAATATATGGACGCAGCCGAGATTGAGGTTTCCTTATTCAACGGAACCTCGCTAAAAGTATCGATCGAAACCACATCAATTGAAAGTGTTTTAAAACAATCTGACTTTATCAGCTTGCATGTTCCCGCACAAAAAGATTATGTAATTGGTTCCAAAGAGTTTGGCATGATGAAAGACGGATCTGCAATCATCAACGCTGCTCGCGGGGGTGTCATAGATGAAGTTGCCCTGGTCAGTGCGCTGGACAGCAACAAATTGGCTTTTGCCTGTCTGGATACTTTTGAAAACGAACCCAAGCCTGAGGTCAAATTATTGATGCATCCAAAAATATCCTTGACTCCACACATTGGAGCAGCTACCTTAGAAGCGCAAGACAGAATTGGTGTTGAGCTTGGCCAGCAAATTATTTCAATTCTAGGATAAAATCCCATGATCAAACGCCTCAAAAAGAAATGGGGAATTACCTCCAATACACAATTGGCGGTAATATTCATCGTTTTTGCCATAACCGGTTCGGCCAGTGCAAAAATGGCAACCCCCTTTTTGGAATTTATAGGTGTTCAACCTTCGGACTTTGTTGAAGTACCACTGGGGATGGTTATTTACACCCTTTTGAGGATACTGATCATTTTTCCCATTTACCAGATCTTACTCATAGTGGTAGCAACCATCTTCTTTCAATTCAAATTCTTTTGGGAGTTTGAAAAGAAAATTCTTAGGCGGATGGGACTCAAATTCCTTTTTGAAAAGAAAAGTAAAGATTAGCTCAAACTCGAAGTAATCAATTTTAGGAATTCATTACGGGTATCCGTTTCTTTAAACGAGCCCCTAAAACCTGAAGTGGTAGTGGTAGAATTCTGTTTTTGAACCCCTCTCATCATCATACACATGTGAGAAGCTTCAATAACAACACCCACTCCAATGGGTTCCAAAGTTTCGTTGATACAGTCGAGCACTTGCTCAGTCAAGCGTTCTTGAACTTGTAATCTTCTGGAAAAAACATCCACTACTCTCGGAATTTTACTCAAACCAACAATCTTACCATTGGGAATGTATGCAATGTGAGCTTTGCCAAAAAAGGGTAACATATGATGTTCACACAGGGAATATAGTTCTATGTCTTTAACAATGACCATTTCATTGTAATCTTCGTTAAACATGGCACTCTGTAAAATTTGTCTTGGATCCTTTTCGTATCCTTCTGTGAGAAATTTCATTGCTTTTGCTGCTCGTAAAGGGGTTTTCTCAAGACCTTCCCTGTCGGTATCTTCTCCCAATAGATCGATGATTTTTGTAAAATTAATTTTAATCTCGTCGGTGATTGGTAAAGTGTCGATGTTGAAATTGTCGTTCATTATAAAATAGTATATTGATTAAAAATTGATTTAAGTTTTTTGATTTTTGGAGTGATTACAAATTGACAGTACGGCTGCTCTTTATTTTGATTATAATAATCGTGATGTTCGATCTCTGCTGGATAAAAAGGACATTCCGTATTGACTTCAGTAACGATGGGATCTTCAAAAACACCTTCCTTTTGCATTCGATTGATACAGTCCTCTATTTGTATTTTTTCTTCCAGGTTATTAAAGAAAACAGCAGAGCGATACTGAGACCCGACATCATTTCCCTGTCGGTTGAGGGTAGTCGGATCGTGCGTTAAAAAAAAGATCTCAAGAAGTTCACCGTAGGAAACCAAATCCTGATCATATCGCACCTTAATGGTTTCTGTGTGTCCGGTATTGCCATTGCAAACCTCTCTGTAGGCAGGGTTTTTTATGTGTCCTCCCATATAACCGGGAATGACTTCAATAACCCCTCTAATCCTCTGAAAAATGGATTCTGTACACCAAAAACATCCTCCTGCGAAATAAGCTTGTTTAATCACTTTTGTTATTTTGTTTATCAAATATACAAATTTATTGAACAAAATAAATTTTGATTAAACAAAAAAGAAATTAGAAGGGTTGATTAAATGAATTTTGTATTTAAAAAACTAATTTTAAAGCATGAATAAAGGCATCATTTGCAATGATATTTTTAAGAGTTACGGAGATTTGCCAGTACTTAAAGGGATTGATCTGAAGATAGAATCGGGAGAGGTTGTTGCCATAGTGGGGCCTTCTGGGGCTGGAAAAACAACACTTTTACAAATCTTAGGAACCCTCGACAATGCAGATCCCAACACCAAAACCAATCTAGAGATCGAAGGTGTTTCGGTTCAAAAAATGAATCCGGCTCGTATGGCTGAATTCAGAAACCAGCATTTGGGTTTTATTTTTCAATTTCATGAATTGATTCCAGAGTTTACAGCCCTTGAAAATGTATGCATGCCCGGTTGGATAGGAAACAATGATACCCAAAAACTAAAAGAAAAAGCAACAGCCCTACTGGGTCAAATGGGGCTTTCTGATCGTGTCCACCACAAACCCCAGGAATTATCCGGTGGAGAGCAACAGCGAGTTGCTGTGGCCCGTGCGCTAATCAATGACCCAAAAATTATATTTGCCGATGAACCCAGTGGCAATCTCGACTCTGAGAATGCTGCTTCCTTACATGAAGTTTTTTTTAGATTAAGGGAGCAAACGGGTTGTACTTTCGTCATTGTCACCCACAATGATGCATTGGCAGAAATGGCCGATCGCAAGGTTTTACTTAAAGACGGGAAGATCATTTCATGAATCCAAAAGAGCTTCAATCTTTTCTGGATTTTAAGGCCCAACAATACGAATCTATTGACTTTATAGCCCACGACCCCATTCAAATTCCACATCGATTTTCTCAAAAAAAGGATATAGAAATTGCTGCTTTTCTCAGTGCGACCATAGCCTGGGGAAACCGTGTGAGCATTCTTAAAAGCGCTCAAAGGATGATGGACTTCATGGATGCCTCCCCTTATGATTTCATCCTCAATCATCAAGAAAAGGATTTTGAAAACTTTAAGGGCTTTGTTCATCGAACATTCAACGAGGAAGACTTAAAATATTTTGTCAGAGCTTTACAAAATATTTATAAAAATCACGGTGGCCTGGAAAGCCTTTTTTCATCACCCAAAATCAACCTTCAAGAGCGCATTCATCAATTCAAAAAGACTTTTTTTGAGCTCGATCACCCTTCCAGAACCCAAAAACACATCTCCGATCCCCTGAAAGGTTCCGCTGCCAAAAGAATCAATATGTTTTTACGTTGGATGGTGAGATCCGCTGAAAAAGGGGTTGATTTTGGGATTTGGAAAAGCATCTCAACTTCAGAGTTATCCCTTCCATTGGATGTACATACCGGAAATGTAGCCCGAAAGCTGGGGCTTTTGAAAAGAAAGCAAAACGACGCAAAAACCCTATTGGAACTTGACACTAAGCTCAGAAAGTTCGATCCAAAAGACCCTGTAAAATACGACTTTGCTCTCTTTGGATTGGGTGCCTTTGAAAAATTCTAAAAGATAATAATTCCCTTATCAAGCTTTTTTTACTCTTGATTTTATACTTTTGTATCATAGCGATTTCTTAATGAAGATACTTTTAAAAAATGCTACAGTCCTAAATCCTCAAAGTACTCATCATTCTACTCAACAAGACATTCTTATTACAGCAGGGGTTATTGCTGAAATTGCCGATAATATCAATGCCGATAGGGAAACCCAAGTGTATACATTTGAAAATCTCCACGTTTCCTGTGGTTGGTTTGATAGCGGTGTCTCGTTTGGAGAACCGGGTTACGAAGAAAGAGAAACACTTTCCAATGGCCTGGAGGTAGCGGCAAGATCAGGTTTTACAAAGATCTTACTGAATTCCAATATCCACCCCATTCCTGACTCAAAATCCATCATCGGACATTTGATCAAAATGACCAGTGGTTATACTACATCATTGTATCCCATAGGAGCACTAACGATCGCATCCAAGGGAGATCAAATGGCCTCTCTCTACGATATGTTTAGTGAGGGAGCCATTGCCTTTGGCGATCACAAGCATCCGATTCAAAAGGCCAATTTACTTAAAATTGTACTTCAGTACTGTCAGAGTTTTGACGGAATAGTGATCTCACACCCCATCAACAATGAGTTGGCAGGTAAAGGTGTGATGCACGAGGGCATCGCCAGCACTCGAATCGGTTTGAAAGGTATCCCTTCCATGGCCGAGTCGGTTCAGATTGCCAGAGACCTTGAAATTTTAAAGTATACGGGAGGCAAACTCCACCTGCCCAATATCAGTACAGAAGAAGGTTTAGATTTGATCAGAAAATCAAAAAAACAAGGTCTTAACGTCAGTTGCAGCGTTGGGCTACCACATTTGATTTTTGATGATGCTGAACTGGAAAGTTTTGATCCAAATTTTAAGGTATTCCCACCCATTCGATCCAAAGCAGATCAACAAGCCCTCAGGGCAGGCTTGTTAGAGGGCAGTATCGACATGATCAGCAGCATGCACGAACCGATGAATATCGAACACAAAAAATTGGAGTTTGAAAATGCGGCAGCCGGTAGTTTGGGACTGGAAAGTTGCTTTGGTGTGCTCAATAAAGTTTTCCCACTGGACAAGGTTTTGAGTTTTCTAACCCGCGGAGTTAGGTGTTTTGGCATCCCTACTCCCACCATTGCTGCTGGAGCAATTGCAGACTTAACCCTTTTCAATCCCGAAAAATCATATCGATACACTGCGGATGATTTAAAATCAACCTCAAAAAACAGCCCTTATCTCGGATCAGAATTGCAAGGAAAAGTTTTGGGCAGTTTTAACAATGGGGTGCTTACACTAAACGACTAATGGCCATGTTATCCTATAGAATCAGAAAAGCAACCACCGGTGTTGCTCCACACCCCTGCATCTTGCTTTTACACGGCTATGGAAGCAATGCCGACGATCTTTTCTCTTTTGCAGGCTATTTACCGGATCAGCTTACTGTTATTTCTCTGGAAGCCCCCTTGGATACCCCATTTGGTGGAAAGGCTTGGTATTCGATTCACTTTGATGCAGCACAGGACAAATGGTCGGACCTTAAAGAGGCCGAAAAGTCCTTGGTCGCCATCACTCAGCAATTGGAGTATTTTATCAAAGAATATGATTTAAATCCCAAAGACATCGGTCTAATGGGTTTCAGCCAAGGGGCCATATTGAGTTGGTCACTCTTGTTGGATCATCCCGATCAATTCAGAAGGGCCATATGTATGAGTGGATACATCAATACTCAACTTTTGAAAAAACCCCTGGATGAATATCAAAATGTTTTGGCTTACGCTTCTCATGGCACCAATGACTCGACAGTTCCCTACCAATGGGCAGAATCTAGTGTTAACCAACTGAGGATGAATAATCCCAAAACTAGTTTTAATTCTTATCCCGACGGTCACAATGTATCTCCCGAAAACTTTAGAGATTTGCTGGAGTGGATTTCAAAAACTAATCTGGATTAGGGTAGAGAAAATGCTCTTTTAATTCAAAATTGAGACTTCCGTATTTATCAATTTGATAGGTTAAAAATATTTCTCCCCAATGGGTTCCATCCGAAAAATCTGCCACAATCCATTGGTGGTTGAGTACCTTTACTTTGTTGATCAAAAAAGTACGATCCATTGCCGCATAGGGAATCAAGTCGTTCTTTTCACGTAACAAATTCGTTTCATAAAGCTGATCCTTCACATGACTGGAAATGTTTTGAATATTTAAATTCTCAAAATACCTCAAGGCATATTCATTCCCTTCCAAAATAAAATCATTTTGTTCCTCCAAGCGCATCTGCAGCTTAAATAAAGAGTCTTTTAATTCTTCATTTCGGGCTTTTACATCAATCCATTTTCCCTCCAAATCTTCAAATACCCTATTGGAGTTGACCAATTGAAAAATGAGGATCAAAGCAGTAAATAGAAACAGATAAAGTATAATATTTTTTTTCATTTAAATTAATTTGAATGAATTTTGAGGTTGTCATAGGCCAAATATACGTTTTCGGGGAGTTGTTTTGAGCATTCATCATGAAAGCCCAGCAAATGACTAATGTGGGTGAAATAAGTGCGTTTGGGTTTCAGAAGATCGACCATCTGGAGCGCTTCCTCCAAATTCAAATGGCTGTAGTGCGGCTCAATTCTCAGAGCATTGAGCACCAAAACATCACAATCTTTTAGTTTTTTCAATTGATCTTTATCAATCGATTTAACATCTGTCAGATAGGCAAAATTGTCTATCCTAAAGCCCATTACAGGAAGTTGATTGTGCATCACCTCAATGGGGACGACTTGCTTTCCCTCCAGCGAAAACACTTTGTTTTTTTGGATGGTGTGGGTTTCTACCGCGGGAGTTCCGGGATATTTGTTGTCGGTTTGAAAAATATAAGAGAAACGACGTGTCAGATCCGCTACCACCCTGTCGGAAGCGTAGATGGGTATGTTGCCTTGTCTGAAAAAAAAAGGTCTTATGTCGTCAATTCCAGAGGTATGGTCGGCATGCTCGTGGGTAAACAACAAACCATCCAGATGAAGGCATTTTGCTCTCAACATCTGTTGACGAAAATCAGGCCCACAATCAATTACATAATTTTTTTCTTGCCATTGGATCAAAACGGAGGATCGCAATCTCTTGTCTTTGGGATTTTCACTCAAACAAACCGGATGTTGACTGCCTATTACAGGGATTCCTTGTGAAGTACCTGTGCCAAGAAAAGTTATTTTGATCATTAGGTAAATTCAAAAGTAAATATTTAAGGAGATATAAAACAAACTTTGTAATTTTATATTATATATTATACCATGCCAATTACCCTTCCAGGAGACAAAGAATTTGAGAAGCGACCCTCCATCGAACGAAAAGCTTTAAAAATCAATTTAAACGATCGCATCTACGGTACTTTTGCCGAAATTGGAGCCGGTCAGGAGGTTGCTCGGCATTTCTTTAGGGTCGGAGGTGCTTCGGGAACAATCGCTAAAACAATCAGTGCTTATGATAAAAATTTTAGTGATACCATATACGGTGAGGAAGATGACGGAAGATATGTTACCGAAACTCGGCTCCACAAAATGTTGGAAAGGGAAATCATGCTACTCGAAACGCGTATTCCCAGAGCCAATCATCCCGACAAAATGTTCTTCGCTTTCGCCAATACCGTCGCGACCATAGATTTCGCAAAAAAATACAAAGGACACGGATGGATGGGAATTCGTTATCAGATTGCTCCAGAGCAGCCTTTTAATGAAATTTTGATACATCTTCGATTCCACCAAACTGAAGCAAGACTCCAACAAGAGGCCGTCGGGATCATGGGTGTTAATTTGGTTTATGGTGCATTTTACAATCACGATGAACCCAAAAAAATCATCAAACACCTATATGACCACATCGATAAAACGGCCATTGAAATTGATACCATCAATTTTTCCGGACCTGTTTTTGATGGGGTTGACAACCGTCTTTTGAGTTTGTTACTCCTAAAAAACGACATGACCGATGCCGTAATGTTCAATCCCAAGGGTAACAACATACTTCCTGCTCGAGTGCTCTACAAGAAAAATATCTTGGTGTTGAGGGGAAGTTTTAGACCTGTTACCAAGGTCAACATTGACATGTTCAAAAAGTCTTATGACATATTCATCAAAGAGCAAAATGTTGACGAAAACAAAACCGAGGTAATTTTTGAAATCACCCTTTCTAATCTTACTTCGCAGGGCGAAATTGACGAGTCAGACTTTATGGATCGGGCCAAACTGTTGTGCTCCTTGGGACATACAGTAATGATTTCAGATTTTAAAGAATACTACAAAATGGTAGACTACCTCTCCGAATACACCAAAGAACAAATCGGGTTGACCATGGGGGTAAGTAACTTTGTTGAGATTTTTGATGAACAATACTACAAAGATGTAAAAGGTGGGATTTTGGAGGCTTTTGGAAAAATGTTCCACAACAACCTTAAGGTTTACCTTTATCCCATGAAACACCCTGAAACCGGTGAAATCGTCAATTCCAACAACCTCAAGCTTCACCCCAGGATGAAGGATTTTTACAAATTCTTCAAATACAACGGTAAAGTGGTAGATATCTTTGACTACGAAAGTGAATATCTCTCTATTTTTTCCAGAGAAATACTCACCAACATAAAAGAAGGCAAAAACGGTTGGAAAAATCAGCTTCCTGAGGGGATCGCAGAGATGATTATGAAAAATAAAATGTTTGGCTGGAAAGAAAAAAAGATCAAAGCCTAAATTTCCTCCAATATTTGTGCCGCGTGATCTTTGGTTTTTACCTTGCTGATCACTCTTTCAACCACTCCTTTCTCGTCAATCAGAAAAGTCGTTCTGTGTATACCATCGTAGTCTCTTCCTTGAAATTTTTTGGGACCCCAGACACCGAAGGCATTGATCACGGATTTGTCTTCATCTGCAAGTAAAGGAAAGGGCAATTCATACTTATCCGCAAAATTTTTTTGCTTTTTGGGAGCGTCAGCACTCACCCCAAACAATTGGTAGCCCTGGTCCTGTAATGCTTTATAATTATCTCTAAGATTACAGGCCTCAGCAGTACATCCCGGTGTATTGGCCCTTGGGTAAAAAAACACGATGCTTTTTTTTCCGGTCAAGTCAGACAAGCTAATGGTATTTTCATCTTGGTCAACAGTCGTAAATGGAGGAATAGCGTCTCCTGGTTGTAGTGTATTCATATTAATTTTTTATTTTGAATCGAAATAACAAAAAATCTGAATGACTAAAAAGGAAAAGGTTTCGTTTGTGATCAAAGAGTTGGACAAATTGTATCCTGAAATTCCAATTCCCTTGGACCACAAAGACCCCTACACCCTACTTATTGCGGTCTTACTGTCTGCTCAAAGTACAGATGTGAGGGTCAATCAAATCACACCAATATTGTTTAAAAAAGCAGACACTCCACAGCAAATGATCCAACTGAGTGTTGAGGAAATCAGAGATATCATCAAGCCTGTAGGACTCTCCCCCATGAAATCCAAAGGTATTCATGGATTGTCCCAGATACTGATCAACGAACACGGAGGTGAAGTTCCCAAAAGTTTTGAGGCTTTGGAAGCCCTACCGGCAGTGGGTCATAAAACAGCGAGTGTGGTGATGTCTCAGGCTTTTGGAGTTCCTGCTTTTCCCGTAGATACTCATATTCATCGTTTGATGTATCGATGGGGCTTATCCAACGGTAAAAGTGTCGTTCAAACAGAACGCGATGCCAAGCGCCTATTTCCAAAAAACAGATGGAATGAGCTGCATCTTCAAATCATATGGTACGGAAGGGAATACTGTCCCGCCAGAGGTTGGAAAATTGAAAAGGACATCATCACAAACACCATCGGTCGTAAATCGGTCATCAAAAAACTGTTGAAAAACTAAATATCAGTCTGTTTTCTCTGGATCTTTGACCGCTTTTTTGTATTGCTCGTAGTATTTGGAAAAAGCCAAAATACGCCGAATAACCAGTGGGCGAGGTCCGTTTTCGAGATTTTTTTTAGAGTAATTTTGCTCCATTCAATGGTATTTACCCTAATAACGAAAAGAAAGACTGAAAATTGTCTAGTGGGTCAGAAGAATTTGATTGTCCTCAATCATTTTTCTTAGGTTAATGATGGCATATCTCATCCTGCCTAAGGCAGTATTGATACTTACCCCGGTGATTTCAGCAATTTCTTTAAAACTCATATCTCTGTACAAACGCATGTTCAAAACTTCTTTTTGATCTTCCGGAAGCTCGGTAATGAGGTTTTGCAGATCATTTACAACCTGATCTTTAATTAAATTGTTTTCTGCGTTGGGAGCATTGTCTGTGATAAACTGAAAAACATCATAATCATCACTGGCCTCAAATTTTGGCATACGATTGGATTTTCTAAAATAATCGATGATTAAATTATGGGAAATACGCATCACCCATGAGAGAAACTTTCCTTCTTCATTGTACACCCCATTTTTGAGGGTTTTAATGACCTTTATAAAAGTTTCTTGGAAAATATCTTCTGCAATATCCCTATTGAGAACTTTAGAAAAAATAAAATTGTAAATTTTAGATTTGTGCTTGTAGATCAGTATCTCCAAAGACTTTTCGTCTCCTGAAATGTAATTACTAACCAAGTGAGCATCGGTTTGTTGAAGAAGTTGAGAGGTATGCATAAACTACTTTTTTTCAGCAGAGCTGTTTTAAACGAAACAATACGATTTAAAAGTAGTTTTGTGCTATAGGCAGTTGTTAATTTTAACAAATATAATCATATTTTTAATGAAAATCAAAAAATCGGTTCTTTCATAGGTCTAAATCTACCTTTAAAAAGTCTGAATTCAGCCTTCGTCATTCCTTGTTCGATATTCGTTTAAACCCGTATTTGATCTAAGAACAAAGAACTCCGATTAACGATTTTAGATTTATTTTCTCATTTAAAAATAAAAAATCAGCCTTCGTCATTCCTTGTTCGATATTCGACATTCCTCATTTCAATCGGTATTTGATTTAAGAACAAGAAACACCGATTAACGATTTGTGAATTCGGTTTTCGTTAATCCTTGTTAGGTGTTTAAATGGGTATATTTTATTAATATTTTCTGGTTTGTCTCGCTTGAACACAATGTTTAAACTTACTTTTTAATGCAGGGTTTGTAGGGGTTTGCCAAGATTAGTTGTAATTTTGTCGTTTGATTTTTTTCAATGGAGCAAATTCTTGATTTAGACACCAAAAAGTACATTATCATTAAGGGAGCTCAACTCCACAACCTTAAAAGGGTTGATGCGGTATTCCCAAGAAATCAAATGACGGTGGTTACCGGATTGTCGGGATCCGGAAAGTCTTCTTTGGTATTTGATACCCTTTACGCAGAGGGTCAGCGCCGTTATGTAGAAAGTCTTTCTTCCTATGCCAGACAGTTTATGGGAAAGCTCAATAAACCAAAGGTAGATGAAATCAAAGGCATTGCTCCTGCCATTGCCGTTGAGCAAAAAGTTTCTTCCTCCAATCCTCGGTCTACGGTAGGAACCAAGACAGAAATCTATGATTATTTGAGATTGCTCTACGCCAGAATTGGAAAAACTTTCTCCCCCGTATCGGGAAAACAAGTCAAAAGCGATAGCGTCAAGGACGTTTTGGGATGCATCAAAAATGAGTTTTCCAACGGAGACAAGCTCCTCCTCCTCGCTCCTATCGATCATCATTCCGAAAACAGAAACGACCGTTTAAACATATTAAAACAACAGGGATTTGCCAGAATCTTCGTCAATGGTGAGGTATTGCGCATTGAGGAGTTGACTCAGGTACCTCAAGAACAATATGAGCTTGTTGTGGACCGAATCATCGTTCGTCATGAAGAAGACTTTTATCAGCGGGTAGCCGATGCCATAGAAATCGCATTTTATGAAGGCAAAGGAGCTTGTTCCCTTTGGTCATTGGATCAGGAAAAGAAGGTGACCTTTTCCAATCGATTTGAATTGGACGGTATCACTTTTGTTCCTCCAAACATTCACTTCTTTAGCTTTAACAATCCTTTTGGAGCGTGCAGGAAGTGTGAGGGATTTGGTGATATCATCGGAATTGACAGAGAATTGGTGGTTCCAGATACCAGCCGTTCTATTTTCGATGATGCCATTGCCCCCTGGCGCGGTGCAGGCATGCGGAAATTTCACAAACAACTTATCGAAAATGCCTATAAATTCGATTTTCCAATACACAAACCCTACTACGAACTCAGTGAAAAAGACATCAACACCCTATGGGAAGGGAACTCCTACTTTACGGGGATCAATAAGTTTTTTAAAAAAATAGAAGCCAAAAATTACAAAATACAAAATCGCGTTCTGCTCTCTCGCTACAGAGGGAAAACAGCCTGTAACGAATGTAATGGCTCGCGGCTCAGGAAAGACACCAACAACGTAAAAGTAGGGGGTGAAACCTTGGCCAAACTCCTTCACTTGCCCATAGACGAATTGGGTGTGTTTTTTGACCAACTACAGCTGGATGTTTATGACAGTAGTGTATCGGATCGTATACTGAAAGAGATAAAATCAAGAATACAATTTATAAAAGATGTGGGTTTGGGATACCTCAACCTGAACAGAAAAGCCAATACACTGTCCGGAGGAGAATCCCAACGCATCAATTTGGCCACCTCTCTTGGCAGTGCCTTGGTGGGGTCGATGTACATACTTGATGAACCCTCTATCGGACTCCATTCTCGTGACAATGAGCGTTTGATCATGGTTTTAAAAAAGCTCAGAGATATTGGCAATACGGTCATTATTGTAGAACACGATGAGGAAATCATGAATGCAGCCGATAAAATCATTGATATGGGTCCGGAGGCAGGCAGTTATGGTGGAGAAATCGTCGCAGAGGGAAACCTAGAGTTCATCTGTCAATCCGAAAGCTTGACTGCAAAATACCTGCGCAATGAAATGTCCATACCGATTCCCACGCGCAGGAGGAAAAGTAGACATAAAATTTCTTTGATTGGCAGTAGGGAAAACAACCTTAAAAATATTGATGTAAACTTCCCATTGGGTTGTATGACCGTGGTAACCGGCGTATCGGGCAGTGGAAAATCAACTTTAGTAAAGAAAATACTCTTTCCTGCCTTGCAACGTGAAAAGGGTATTTTCAATGACAAACCGGGACAATTTGATGCCATCAAAGCCCCTTTTGAAAAAATAAACAGCGTAGAATTTGTTGATCAAAACCCCATTGGAAGGTCTTCGCGATCCAATCCAGTAACCTACATCAAAGCTTATGATGAAATCAGAAGTTTATTTGCAAAACAAGCTCTGGCCAAAAACCGCGGATATCAAGCCAAGCATTTTTCCTTTAATGTAGATGGTGGTCGCTGCGATCATTGTAAAGGAGATGGTAACACAACCATCGAAATGCAATTCATGGCCGATGTTGTTTTACAGTGTGAACACTGTAAGGGAAAACGGTTTAAAAAAGAGGTTTTGGAAGTTGAGTTTAGAGGTTTATCTCTGGATCGATTGCTTGAGATGAGTGTAGACGACGCCATTGCCTTTTTCGAAAAAGAAAATCAAAGCAAGATGGTTCAAAAACTCAAACCCCTTCAAGAGGTAGGTTTGGGATATGTAGCACTAGGGCAGCCCTCCACTACCCTCTCCGGTGGGGAGGCCCAGAGAATAAAACTGGCTTCATTTATCGGCAGGGGAACCACCAAAGACAAGATTGTTTTTATTTTTGATGAACCCACCACCGGCCTTCATTTTCACGACATCAATAAGCTGTTGCTTTCCTTCAATGCCCTGATTGAGCAAGGTCATACGGTCATCGTGGTAGAACACAACTTGGATTTGATCAAATGTGCCGACCACCTCATTGACTTAGGTCCGGAAGGTGGAAAAAAAGGCGGTTCGCTCATGGCTATGGGAACTCCGGAAGAGGTGGCCGAGGCCAAAGCATCTTTTACTGGTCAATATCTTGTTGAAAAGCTCAGGCCTTAACTTTTCCTGACAAAAGGTAAAATTTTACCGAGAAACTGTTGTAAGTCAACAGTCAGTTTAAGCAAGTAAGCCAATAGGGCAAAAGCCCCGGTGATAAGCATTGATCTTAACACCAATGACACAAAAAGATCAAATTCGAACGAGATTTTGGAAATGATCAGATAAAGTAAAATAATTATCCCCAAAGTAAGCAAACTTTCCCGGCCATAAGGATTGATTTTAAACTTAAGCTGAACCAATAAAATCTTCAATACGTTAATGATTACAATGACGATTAGTGTTGCATAGGCTGCTCCAATAATCCCATACCATTGAAGGAGATAAAGGTTGAGTGCAACGGCCAAGATGGCAGAGCTAATCGAAAACCAAAAAACATAGGCGTAATATTTTGAATTGGTAATGATGTTGTTCAAGCAGCCCATAGACATGGTAAATAATTTACCTACCGATACAATGAGTACAACTTCCAGTGCCACAGTATAATCCCCCAAATTGGTCCAAGCGTAAAAATCATTCAAATTCAAGTTGATCAGTAAAAACAGCAATCCGGAAACCAACAGTAGATTGTTTGCGCTTTTTTTCAGCAATTGCAACAGTGTCAAATCATCTTTATCATTCAGAGCCTTGGCCACCAGTGGACTGATGATCTGAAACATGGCCCTTCCGGGAAACTCGATAACAGCAGCAATAAAAATGGCAACACTGTAATATGCCACATTTTCAACGGTTAAAATATTGGAAATCATAGATTTGTCGATATCCAAAATCAAGCTTGCCGCAGTGCCTGACATAAAAATCAAAAGACTGTACCTCAAGATAGATTTAAATTGGATCGGGAGCGCGAAAGAAAATTTGGGAGTGTATTTGATCAAACTGTAAATCACTACCATCAACAATCTGAAATAGTATCCCAAAATCAATGCTGTGATAAATCCATCGAGATCCATACCTCCAAAAGCATAAATCAACAAAAGTGTAAAGATCAAAGCCCTGGGAAAAAATTCTTTTAGAAAATTACCAAAAACAGAATACAATTGAATCCTAAGCCAATTGTAAAACACCTCAAATAGCGCTGTGGAAAAGGCAACGGCCAAAATCAAATAAGCATACTTACCCATCTCTTGATTTTCGGAGCCAATGAAGTCAGTGATTTGATTTTGGAAAAAAAGAGTAAAAATCAACAGCAGGCTAAAAACAAGGAGGGGAAGAAAAAGGGAAAAGCTCAAGAGCTTATCTTTTTCTGCCTTTGTCTCACAACTGCTGTAGAATTTGATGACGGCATGTTGGACACCAAAAGAAATAAACGGCTGAACCAAATTAGACAAGGCCAACAGGGCCACAACCAATCCCTGAAGCCTACTTCCCATGTGGGTGGGATATAGATAGACCGTATTGATCGCACCAATAAGAAAAGCCAGTGCAATACTGAGGCTGTTGTAGAACGATTGTTTGGCTATGATTCCCATTCTGGTGGAAGTGAGTTAGATTTTTCTTTAAATCTTTGATAACCAAAGAAGGATAGAATAGAAATAAACACCAATAGGGTTAGGAGTCTGATGGTTCCACCGATCTTTACAACAGCAGGATCAAAAGTAAATTCGATGGTGTGTTTTCCTGAAGGAACTCTCAAACCTCTGAGCACATAGTTGACAGGGAAAACACTTGCTTTTTGTTGGTCAATGCTGACGGACCAGCCATGGGGATAGTACATTTCTGAAAAAACCAACAACTGCTCCTCACTGGCTTCAAATTCGTATTTGAGACGGGTGGGATGATTGTTAATCAGTTCAATTTTATCCATCTTTTGCGCGTCATATTTGACCGGTACATTGGCAGGGAATTCTGATTTTAGTACAACTGCCTGGCTGGAAAAATCCATGCTTTTCATTGACTCCAGTACACCATCGGCCGTAGCTGCAACCAGAAGTGAATCGACCGCCCAAGCAATACCCAAGACGTTGGGGTTTTTGATCAGGTTTTGTTCGTTATTTTGCTGTATCAAAAGATATTTTACATTGAGCATATCCATTACTCCGGCAATTTGGTGGGTGCTGAAAAAGTCATACAACTCTTCGTAGCGCCTTGGTTTGGCACCGTGATATCCTCCGATAGCATTGTGAAAAAAAGAAGTTCTGGCACCCGAGAGTTTTAAACCCGGTTCATAAACTCTAAAACGGCTGCTATCGGCTTTTATCTCTTGGTCACCTTTTTGGGCTGTAAACAAATTTTTAATTTGTCTGGGACTCACAAACATTTCTCTGTCGATATAACGTTGGGAAACCCCTAACAAATCACTGAGCATCAGTGAAATCAATGCAACAAGGGCAATGTTTTTGGAAAGCTTTCCTTTGCCGAAATAATACAAAACAGCAAACACTAACAAGCAATAAGCCATGGCCCTGATCAAATCGAAATTGAAAATCGATTTACGTGCATTGACGATTTGATCCATCAAAACCGGGCCATAAGCCTGTCCGAGGTAAGAATCCATTGCCCCGGAAAAATCAAAAAATCCTTTGGATAGTAATATGATTAAAAGGAGTAGGACAAACCCAAGGGAGGGTTTTAAAATTGTTTTGAAATCTGTACTTTCTGGTTTTTGAAACAAACGGTACAACCCCAAACAAGCCAAAACAGGAAAACAAAACTCCAAAATCACTTGAATGGAACTCACGGCTCTAAATTTGTTGTACAATGGAAAGTAATCTATAAAAAATTCCGTCAGTAGGGGGAAGTTTTTCCCCCAGGACAGCAATAATGAGAGGATGATCCCTAGGAGTAAGCCATTGCGCAATCGACTTTTGACAAAAAACAAAGTCAAAAAGGCCATGAAAATTACGGTGACCCCCACATAGGCCGGGGCTTCGAGTATGGGCTGACTTCCCCAATAGGTGGGAACGTTGGAAACAAAGCTTTTGGCTTGAGAGCGTGGCAATCCATTTTGGATCAGAAAATCAAAGAGTTCGGAATCCTCTCCCAAATCTTCTGAGGAACCTCCACCCTGAATTCTGGGTGCCAAAAGATTTAAGCTTTCAAAAATTCCATAACTGAATTGAGTAATGTAATCTGTGCTGAGTCCTCCCGTCTTTTCTTTGAGACTTCCATCAGGATTTTGTGTTAACTCACTTTTTCCACGGGTACTGAATTGGGTGTACTCGGCAGTAGCCAACAGAGGGGGTGCATTTAGTCCCAAGGCCAATATTCCTGCCAACACCAGGAGTAGAGATTGACGTAAAAAATTCCGGTGGGTTTTGGTTTTTAGTGCATGAATTCCATACACAATTCCAATGACCAGCATCAACAAAAGCATATAATAGGTCATTTGGTAATGATTGGCCCGAATCTGCATGGATAAAGCGAAAACGGTAAGGACAAAGCCTCTTGTACGATGATCGTGAAGGATCATATACATTCCTCCAATGACCAATGGCATATAGGCCAACGCCTGAGCCTTAGTATTGTGACCAACCTGTAAGATGATCAATAGATAAGTGGACAATCCGTAGGCAAAAGCACCAAAAACCGCAATTGGAATGGGCATTTTAATGATCAATAAAAAAAGGTAGGCACTGAGTAGATAGAGAAACAAAATCTCAGCGGGTTGAGGAATCAACTGAATAAGTTGGTGAATCGGGGTTAAAAAATCATAGGGATATCTCGCTCCCAATTGATAAGTGGGCATCCCACCAAAAGCGTTATCAATCCAGTAAATTTCTTCATTGTTTTCTCTGTACTCCTGAATTTGTCTTGACATTCCGGAGTATTGTCTGATGTCGGATTGGATTAATTTTTTTCCCGACAAAACCGGATGGAAGAACAAAACAGAAAAAAGACCAAAGCCCAATATCAGGGCAAGGTGCTTTAGCGTTTGGTTGTTAAAAACCTGATCAATCAATTTCTTCATAGTCTATGTATTCTCCCATTTCTTTTTTGGTTTTTTTGGTTTCTTTTTTGGGGGGTGAAGAAGAAAGGTCAGCATCAAAATGCTGCATTTTTTTAGAGAGTCGATTGAGTAAATATTTAACAATAAATGGAGCAATAAATCTGAAGACATAGACGATTACCGTCAAAATCAAAAAAAACTTAAGCAGTCCAACCACAACAATTAAATAAGTTATGATCAAAAGTAATTAAATCTTATGACTATTGTGATGTTTTTGGAAGAGGCTAAGCCCTAAAAATAAAATTAGATTTATCTTGCAAAAAAAAATAAATGCTGAGGCGATTGAGGCTCTTGTTTCTTTTTTTAACGGGTTTGATTCATGCCCAATACACTGAACAGATCAATTCCAACCGACCGGGCGCATCCATTGGTGCTTTTGCTGTAGGAAAAGGAATAGTTCAGTTTGAGGGCGGTTTTGAATACAGAAAGTACAAACACCAAGCCTACAACAATTCCACCGTTGACGGATCCATTGCTTTCCTCGCTGCTCGTTGGGGATTTTTGTCTGAACGTTTGGAGTTAACCTACCAAGGTTCTTTTATGTTTGACAAATTGACCAATAAAACTTCAAGTCAAGATTTGGTTTACAAAAG
This sequence comes from Flavobacteriaceae bacterium, assembly GCA_041254175.1. GTDB lineage: Bacteria > Bacteroidota > Bacteroidia > Flavobacteriales > Flavobacteriaceae > UBA8316. The sequence goes on from JBESZM010000057.1 coordinate 21,703, forward strand.
AAAAGGATTGCTTCAGAATTTTTTGGGAATCAAATTTTTGATTTACGATCCTTTTAAAAAAGAAGAAAAAACGAATGTATACAGTTGGAAAGCCAACAATGGATTTAAAATTAAACACTTGATCCCTGCAGTATCGCTTACCGCCGGTGGAAATTTTATATTTGGAAAGAATCACCCCTACCCTTATGGTGATGTTTTTGATGTGCTTTATCGGCCTATTTTCTATCAAAACCTGGGAGTTTCCACCGAAAAAGAACCCTTTTTTTCGCTTCGGGCGGTTTTGGCCACACAATCGCATTTTTTGAGAACCTGGGTATTTGTGACCAACTTTATACTCGATCGATACCTGACCGAACAAACCGCCAAAAGTTATATTCTTACCCTGACCCACACTTTTCATCCACTGTGGTCGGTTTATCTGGAAAATGAAGGGCTGTTCAGCACGCGTTACAATGATCAGATATTCAGAACCGGGGCTGCCTACCTTTTTTCGGACGACATACAAATAGAAGGCTCCATTGGCGTTAATACCAATACCCGTCCCAGCGCTCTTTTTTTGAATCTTGGCATATCTTATCGGTTGAATTTCCACAAGGACTTTATCAGTGCTGCAGAAATAGAGTACAAAGAATCCAAGAAGGAAGAAAAAGAATTGAAAAAAACCATGAAGAAAAACAATAAAGCAGAAAGGAAAAGAGCTCGTAAGGCCAAAAGATTGTAATTCATGAAGAAAAAACCGATTGATGTTGTTGAAATAAACACCAGAGAAGACCTCAGAAGGTTTGTTGATTTTTCCTTTACACTCTATGGCCAGAATCCTCATTGGACTCCCCCCATCATTGAGGAAGAAATTGACACATTGGATCAATCCAAAAACCCGGTTTTCAAAAATGCCAAAGCTCATTATTTTTTGGCTTTTAAAGATGGTGAAATCGCAGGTAGAATTGCAGTGATGATCAATTGGATTGAGGTAAAAAAATTAAAAAAGAAAAAAGTCCGTTTTGGCTGGTTTGATGTAGTGGACGATATCAATGTAACCCAAGCCTTGATGGAGAAGGTGCATGCCATTGGGAATGAAAATGGAATGGAATTCATCGAAGGTCCTGTTGGTTTTTCCAATATGGACAAAGCTGGGATGCTGGTCAAAGGTTTTGAGGAAAGCAACACCATGATTACTTGGTACAATGCTTCTTATTACCATGAACATTTCAAACAGTTGGGTTATGAAGATCTTGCGGTTTGGGTAGAATATGAAATCACTTTAAGCTCTTTTGAGGAATCACCCGAAAAGATCAAAAAATTTTCGGATTTGATGGTCAAACGTTATGAATTGAAAATTTTGGATTTTAAATCCAAAAAGCAGATCCTTCCCTATGTTGAAAAAATGTTTGTTTTACTGGAGGAAACATATGGTAAACTGCAAACTTTTGTACCCATACAAGAGGAGCAAATAAAGCAATACAAAGAAAAATATTTCCGTTATATACATCCCGAATTCATCAAATGTATTACGGATAAGGATGATGAACTGATCGCTTTTTGCATCACCATGCCTTCTTTCACCGAGGCATTGAAAAAAGCCAATGGGAAAATGTTTCCCTTTGGATATTTCTACCTCTTAAAGGCCTTGTATTTTAATTCCAGGGCTTCCTTTTATCTCATCGGGGTACACCCAAAATATCAAAACAAAGGGGTAACTGCCATCATCTTCAATGAAATGCAAAAAACCCTCAATAAGTTTGGACACAATATCGTGGAAACCAATCCTGAATTAGAAGAAAACAACTCGATCCAGAATTTGTGGAAAAATTACCAACACCGGCAGCACAAAAAGAGACTGACAGTAACCCAAAAAATAAAAAAGGGAGCCAAGACATAGCGTCTAAAACTCCCAAGCTAATTTAATTGATTTATTATTTCACACACAATATACAAATTAATTTAAAAAATGCTCAACCAAGGAACCATCATTGCGAAAGCTACAGGAGCCGGTAGCTCGGCCATCAGTCTATTCCGGCTTTCGGGTAGTGATGCCATTAAAATGGTTTCCCAATGCTTTCAGCCAAAGTCTGAAAAAAAATTGGCTGATCAAAAAAGTCACACTGTCCATCTGGGAACACTGCATGACAAAGGAGCTCCCTTGGACGAAGTATTGGTAAGTATTTTTAAAGCCCCTCACTCCTACACAGGAGAAAATGTGGTTGAAATTTCTTGCCACGGATCCAACTTTATCCAAGAAGAGATTTTACGGCTTTTTATTTCGATAGGGGCGCAGCCGGCAAAACCGGGAGAGTTTACGCTTAGGGCTTTCTTGAATAAAAAAATGGATTTGAGTCAGGCGGAAGCTGTGGCGGATTTAATCGTATCGGAATCCAAAGCGGCTCACGAAGTGGCCATGAATCAAATGAGGGGTGGGTACACTGCAGAAATTGCTCAATTGAGACAAAAACTATTGGATTTTGCTTCGTTGATTACTTTAGAATTAGATTTTGCCGAAGAGGATGTAGCTTTTGCCGATCGGACCGCACTTAAAGATTTGCTTGGGTCGCTACAATCAAAAATTAAATCACTCCTCGATTCCTTCCAATACGGCAGTGTGATCAAAAAAGGGGTTCCGGTAGCCATCGTCGGTAAGCCCAACGCGGGCAAGTCCTCTCTTCTCAATGCCCTATTGAATGAAGACCGGGCTATTGTATCATCAATACCGGGTACTACCAGAGATACCATAGAAGACACCTTGACCCTATCGGGGATTGAATTCAGATTTATCGATACAGCTGGATTGAGAGAAACCAATGACCAGATAGAAGCGGTAGGGGTTGCCAAAGCAAAAGAAAAAGTAGATCTGGCAAAAGTGATGATCTATCTTTTTGACACCAATGATACCTCCCGCTCAGAAATTACAAGCGCAATAAAAGAATTTAAAAGAGAAGACCTGATCGTGCTCTTGGTCGAAAATAAAATCGACCTGATTCAAGAGGCCGGAGAATCGTCTTTGACCAAAGCATTAAAAGAACAGTCTTCCCAGATTCCCACCCATGCGTTTTGTAGAATCTCTACTTTTGACCCTGATACCATCGAGCAACTCAAAAAAACACTTTACAACCAAATCAAAAAGATTGCTGTTCAGGGGGACGTAGTTGTTTCCAATGCCAGACATTATGAGGCCCTCCAAAATGCATTGGGAGCAATCATTGAGATTGGTGAAGGATTGGAAAGTGAATTGACTGGTGATTTACTGAGTGTACACATCAATGAAGCCATTCATTTTTTGGGTGAAATTTCGGGAGAAATCAGTAATGATGAATTGTTAGGCAATATCTTCAGTAAGTTCTGTATTGGAAAGTAATCACTACAAAACGAACAAAGGCGGAACCACTAACGAATAGCCACTAAGCCCTGTCATAGTAGGGCAAAGGATGACAAGGGTAAGGCGTTCTGACATTGATAAATTGTTTCAAAAAAAAAGATAAATGAACTGTTACCCTAAAAAAAAAGTTTTTTTCAGAGGGTACCAAAAGTAACTAAAATAACTCCAACAGAAGATGGCTATAAAAGTTAAATTAAGAGAAAAAGCAATATCGAAAGGGCGTAGGAGCCTATACCTTGACTTTTATCCACCGATACCACACCCCGAAACAGGGGGCTACCCAATCCCTTATAAAACGAAAGGGATATTTAATCATCCAAATCTAAACTATCATGAAACAAAACCACTCACAAGAAAATTCTGTTAAAATTGCAAAGATCCTAAAGCGACTTCACAAAAAAGTCGTTTTAGCTATCATTACCGACTGGATCAACGTCCGTAGGGTTACCGGAGCCATCAACACCTTTATCAAATTCGGTAATCCAAGACATGATAACTATTGGGGCGGTGAAGACCTTTTATCAGGCTATGCCAAAGCTTTAGATTATATCAAAATTAAGGAAAAGGAAAAGGACATGGACTTAAGGGATCCCTTATCTCGAATCATTTATGACATGGCAGACCTCGAAGGAGACCCAAAGAAGAAAGCCAAACTCATTATCCTAAAATGGGAAAGGGAAATCAAGAAACACTTTAAACAATCTTAAACCTCCACCCCTAACCCCCGTAAATTGATTTTTATGGGGTTTTTTATTTCTACAGGGGTATATTAGTCATTTTTAAAATAAGCCTAACCTTAAATAAGCCTAACCATAAGCCTAATCCAAAGCCAAACGAACAGCAGTCAATATTTATAAAAAAGAATTATATTTGTACCAAATTGGTACACAAAAAAAGTTATTATGTTAATCATTAGCAGTAGAGAGTTTAGAGACAAACAAGCCAAATACCTAAACAAAGTGGATGAGGGCGAACAAATCATCGTACAACGTGGCAAAAACAAAGCCTATAAATTAACACCCGTAAAAGATGAGGACATTTATTTTACCCCTCAAATGATTAAACGCTTGAAAGAATCCATACAACAGGCCAAAGAGGGCAAACTAACTACTGTAAACAGCGCTAAAGAATTAAAGGACTTGTTAGAAGACCTATGAGCCTCCAAATTGATTTTACCAAAAACGCTTTACAAGACCTCAAAGACTTAAAAAAATCGGAGCCATTAGCTTTTAAAAACTTCAAAAGCTATTATTTGAATTATTAGAAAACCCACAAACAGGGACAGGCAAACCCGAACTACTTAAAGGCTTGAAAAACACATACAGCAGACGGATAAATCAAAAACACCGATTGGTTTATCAGATCAACACCGATTCAAACGTTTTAATTTTGGCAGCTAAAGGACATTACAAGGATAAATAGCCTATTAAGCCAACAAACGGCTAGTCTAGTGAAGTGAACGACCCCACTATTATCAGTAAACAGCGCGTCAAAAGTTTTCAGAAAAACAATTGTTAGGAGGGGTTTTGGTACAAATATTATCGTGAATTTGTCGTAAAAAGGCATATAAACAAACCGTAAAGTACTGATTTTTAATGTTTGGGAACATCTTTAGTAACTTCTGTGTTAAACTTCGGAGTTACTGTTTAGGGAGTTACTGAAAATTTGTTAATTGCAAAATGCAACTAATTTTTATAGTTTAGTAGCTAAACCATAAAAACAGTTCTAAATGAAAAAGTCACTTGCATTAATTTTTACTCTAACTATTTTCTCACAGGTCTTGAGCCAATCCGATCAGGAATTGATCAATTGGCCCGATGAGCCACTCCCCATTTATCATGTTATTGAGATTGTTCCTAAACCCGAATATATAACAGAGTTTATCAATGCTGTTAAGGTATATAATGATAAATTCCACAACAAAGACAAAAACACTAAAGCCTATATGAGAAGGGTAATTGCAGGAAAAAAATCTGACGTTTTTTACTGGATTGAGGGCCCAATGACGGCTGATCATATCGATAAAAAAGAAACTGCCAACCATCAACAAAATTGGAATAAAAATGTAGGAAAGTTTATCGATAAATACGGAGCGTCGAATTTCTACAGAGAGGGAACACCTTTTACCATAAAATCAGGAAGTAATGCGCTTTCGAAATATGCCAAAGTTTGGACCATGTCATTCAAAAAAGTAGACGATGTGATTGGTAAAACCTTTCAATTGGCCATCAAGATAAAAAAAGCAAGAGAGGCTGCCGGATTATCCTATGCTATATTTTGGGGGTCTGAGATGATTGAAAAAGGGTGGAGAATGTATATCGTAGAAACTTCGAATTCACTGGGTGAGCTGTATGATTCAAAAGCTGATTTGCAAGGAGCTTACGAAAAAATCTACGGCGCGGATTCTTTTACAAAATTTTGGGAAGATTGGGATCAATTGGTAGAACTTGAAAGTACTGAGCTAAGGGTATTAGTGAATTAAAATTTAAATATTTTAGACCACTTTAGCAGCATTTTTTGCCCATTCGAAAGCAAAATATAATCTCAACAAAAAATAGTTTTTTGATATTGAGAATAGCAGCTACCTTTATTAAGTTAATGATATGAGTATAATAAGGTGTTACCGGTTAATCGGATACCTAATCTTTTTCACCCACCAAGGCAATGATATATAAATTAATTTTGTTGAGAGCCGCTTAGAGAATAGCAAGATAGTCCGATGTTACCCTCTAAAATAGTTTGGTCAATATGATAAAAATCAACTTACTACCTCAAACTCGTCGCAAGTGTATTTTTCACTAACTTCTACCTGGTGAACACCACACTTATTTAGCGTTTGATTCAAGTTTTCGCAATTGACACAACTGTTACTGATTTTTAAGTTTTCCAT
>JBESZM010000058.1:0-19058 GCA_041254175.1 Flavobacteriaceae bacterium
TGCCGTAGATGGTTTATGACCTTGATTTGTGATCATTCTGCTGTCAAACTCATGTGAAACAGTAGCGTTGGTTTATCGATGATGCTGGGTTCGGTGTGAATACCCAAGGCGATATTCATGTAGTTTTCTGTGAGTTCTTTAAGGATCACAAAAGTCCCCGCATCTTTATAGGCCAGGTACTCCGTCAGAATCAGTTGGGTTTTGTCCGTGAATTTGACAGTCCCCGTGGCTGCTGCCACTTCAAAATCACCTTTTTTAATCTCCCATTTTGCGTCGCTTTTGGGCGTATAGATTACATCGGCCAAAGGCAGACTTTGAGTATCGGCAGAAACTACTCGGATGTTTTGACCGGGAGCGTTGGGAACAGTATATTGTAAATAAAGGTTTTTATTGACACAACGGTTTTGAGCATCCTTCTTAAAGCCAGGAGGGGAAGTGGAACTCAACACCAACCCACTGCTTAGCTCAATAATCATGGAATTCTCCTGACGAATAAAAAAGAATGCGCTGACAATGATAAAAACTGATGCAATAAAAAACCATCTCCTGATCACCTGCAGTTGTCTTGAATAGATTGTAAAGTCATTTTAAAGATATCAATATTTATCATTCTCTCTAAAGTCATATTGTCTTGATAGCGATAAAGTCAGATCAAATCAAGCAAAATCGGGCTAAGCTAATCCAGACGGAATTTAAAGGACAGCCCTCCGGTCAGTTGGCCGTTGTTTGGATTTTGGATCAGTACAGGGCTGAAATTGTGTAATCCCACTTTGTTTTTGTCTCTATAGGCCAAATTGTTGACTTTGGCCACTTTGACCGCATCGACAATAGACCAAATCCAGATTCCTGCCGAAGCGATCAAACCAATATAGGTTGATCCACTGGTCTTTCTGGTTTCTGAATAATAACCATCACTGATCAAAACGGTGTTTTTGCTTAAACTACTTATGGTCAGCGCTGAGGATACTACAGAACCTGCAAAGAAGAGAAGACCTCGACCTGTCTCGCCCGCCAATACTTGCCCCAATCCGGGAACCAAAAATGAAGCGACCCCGGCAAGGGTAGGGTCATAGCGGTCGCCAGGTTGATACACATATTCATGAGCATTATAGTTTAGCTTGTTGATCCGGTATTGTCCAAAAATGGGGGAACATACCAATGAAATGAGGAAGGAGAGCATGAGTAGATTTTTCATAAGTGTAAAAGATTTAGGGGCTTAAATTTAATAATTGATTTCGGAGGATACCTCACCGATCCGTAAACTCCAGTTGATACTGGATATCAAAAAAAATATTCAAGTAAGAATTTTACTACAAGCTTTCGGTCACAAAAGCCCTCAAACGAGATAAACGGGCCAAAAGCCCCTCCAAATGTTGGAGGTCAAGCATATTGGCCCCGTCGCTTTTGGCGGAAGAAGGGTCAAAATGGGTCTCCAGAAAAAGGCCATCTACTCCCGTAACGATCCCGGCACGGGCAATGGTTTCTATGCTTTCCGGTCGTCCACCGGTCACTCCGCTACTTTGGTTGGGTTGTTGGAGGGAGTGGGTGACGTCCAACACAGTAGGGGCAAATTTTTTCATCACCGGAATGCCTCTAAAATCTACAATCAGGTCCTGATATCCGAATTGAGTGCCCCGGTCGGTGACCCAGGCATTTTGGTTGCCGCTGTCTTTAATTTTTTGGACGGCAAACTGCATGCTCTCTGGGCTCATAAACTGGCCCTTTTTCAAGTTGACAAACTTGTTGGTTTTTGCAGCAGCCACCAACAGATCGGTCTGCCTGACCAAAAAAGCAGGGATTTGCAATACATCCACATAGGCAGCAGCCATGGAGGCGTCTTCTTCGCTGTGAATATCTGTGACCGTGGGGACTTCAAAAGTATTCCCTACTTTTTCCAATATTTTCAAGGCTTTTTCGTCTCCGATCCCTGTAAAACTGTCCAATCGACTTCGGTTGGCTTTTTTAAAACTGCCCTTAAAAATATAGGGGATCGACAGGGCGTCGGTCACAGATTTTACCTTTTCGGCAATTCTCATGGCCATTTCCTCTCCCTCTATGGCACAGGGCCCGGCCATTAAAAAAAACTGATCGCTTTGGGCATGTGCTATTTTAGGAAGGTCAGCGAGTGGCATATTGCTTTTTTGGTAAAATTACTAAAGGAATGGTAGAGAAAGGCAAATATGGATCAAAACTTATGTTTTGGCCACGACTTCAAACACCTTTCCGTCCTCACATTTGAAAATTTTCCCCGGGAATTTAACGATCATTTGATAATCGTGGGTGGCCATCAACAAGGTCATTCCTTTTTGATGGAGTGACTTGAAGAGTTGCATGATGTCCTGACTGGTTTGAGGATCGAGGTTTCCTGTGGGTTCATCTGCAATAATCAATTTAGGATCATTCAGCAAGGCCCTGGCAATGGCGATCCTTTGTTGTTCCCCTCCCGACAATTCGAAGGGAAATTTTTTTTTATTTACCGCTATACCAACCATGTCCAGTACCTCATCAATGCGATGATTGATTTTGTTTTTATCTCGCCACCCTGTGGCTTTTAAGACAAATTTGAGATTGTCCGCTATACTGCGGTCGGGGAGCAATTTAAAATCTTGAAAGACCACCCCCAAGGTTCTTCTCAATGAAGGTATCTGTTTGCTTTTGAGCCGTGTAAGGTCAAATTCCCCCACGCTTCCCAAGCCTCCGGCCAATTCCAAATCACCGTATATGGTCTTGATCAGACTACTTTTTCCGCTTCCCGTCCGGCCGATCAGAAACACAAAACTTCCTTCTGGAACATCGATGGATACATTTGTCAAAATGGTTTTTCCACTTTGCTTGATGGTGGCATCACTAAATGAAACAATATTTCCGGCCATAGGCATACAAATGTTCGTCAAATGTAAAGGGTTTTGATTGGCTAATAAAATTTGTTGATAAAATATACGCAAGCAAAAATAATTCCGTTCATATAAGAGATGTTTCTGTTTAACTTTGAATATGATTGACATAAAAAAAAATAGCTTTCTCCCAATTCTGTTGTTTTTTTTTACCGCCCTGAGTTGGTCACAAGTTTTTGACAAGGCTGCGCTAAAAATTAAGGCTACTGATCTTTATTATCAAGGGATCTTTCCCAATGTTGAGACGGCCCTTGCCCTTTACGAAGATTTTAGTCTCACTGACACAGAACTGGAGGAGATCAATTATTTTAAAATGGTTACTGCTTTGCGGCTCAATGATCCGGGTGCAGTCAAACTGATCGAAACCTTCAATCTTGATTATCCCAACAATACCATTTTAAAAACCGTTTATTTGGATCTGGCCAATTATTATTTTAACAATGAAAAATACTCCTACGCCCACAAGTGGTTTGCCAAAGTAAAAGCTGCCGATGTTCCCAAAGCGGCGCTTCCTGAGTTTTATTTCAATAAGGGATATACCCTTTTCAACAAAAAACAATACCCACAGGCCAAAACCTTGTTGGAAAACGTAAAATTTAATCCCAAATATGAGTCTGATGCTCATTATTATCTGGGGCATATTGCTTATCAGTTGGAGGATTATGCCGAGGCATCCAACTCCTTTACCCGGGTATCCAAAAAAGACCAAAAGGAAAATTTGGGCTATTTCCAAGTAGAAATGAATTTTAAGTTGGGAAGATTCGAAAAAGCCATTGCTTTGGGAGAGAAAGAAATTCAAAACCAAGCTGGAGACAATTTTTCCGAGCTTTCCAAAATTATAGGTGAAAGTTATTTCAACACCCAACAATACGATAAGGCATTAATACATTTAAAAAATTACAAAGGCAAAAAGGGCAAATGGACCCATGCAGATTTTTATCAATTGGGTTATGCCTATTATGAAACCGGCAATTACAGTCAAGCCATAGATCAATTCAACAAGATCATCAGCAAAAAAGACAAATTGGCACAGAATGCCTATTACTACTTGGCAGAATGTTACCTCAAAAAAGAACGAAAACCTTCTGCCTTGAATGCATACAGGAGTGCTGCTTCAATGACCTTTAATCCGGACATTTCAAAAATAGCCTTACTCAACTATGCTCGATTGAGTTATGAGATCGGAAACCCCTACGAAAAAGTCCCACAGCTCATCATCAGATATCTCGAAACCTACCCCAAAACATCAGAAGAGCAAGAGCTTACGGCACTTTTGTTGAGTTCTTACACCAACAGCGGTGATTACGATGGTGTACTGTCTATTCTCTCCTCTCAAAACGATTATAAAGACGATCGTTTACTGCAAAAGGTAACCTTCCTCAAAGCCATTCAACTCTACAATGCCGGTGATTACCCAAAGGCAGGAGCATATTTCCGGAGGGCAGTAAAAAATGATAAAGTCAAAGCCCTTACGGCACAATCTCTTTTTTGGCTGGCACAAACTCATTACGAACGCAATCAATTTGAGGATGCTGTTGATGGATTTTTTGTTTTTGAAAACAATGTACCCAGAAAGGCAATGCTCAATGAATTGGAATACCACTATCACCTGGGATACACCTATTTTAAAATGGGCGAGTATGAATTGGCCTTGGGTTCATTCAAAAAAGTCATCGATCGACAAAAACACTATCCTCGCAGTAAAGTTCGCGATGCCTACATTCGCATGGGAGATGCTGAGTTTGCCATGAGTCGTTTCTGGCCGGCCATGGAGCAATACAACAAAGGGATTGCTATGTCTCCTGCACAATCCGATTATGCCTTATACCAAAAGTCCATAAGCTATGGTTTTGTAGACCGCAACAAGCAAAAAATCAACACGCTCATAGAACTGATTGATAAGCATCCCCGCTCTGCCTATATAGACGATGCCTTCTTTGAGTTGAGCAGTGCCTATGCTGTTGCAGGTTCTTTTGATACGGCCATCAATACTTACGATGAAATGATCGGTCGTTTTCCCAAAAGCCCCTACCTTCCCAAAGCTATTCTCAACAAAGGTTTGATCCTCTACAATCAGGAAAAGCTGAGTCTTGCAGAAAGTGTGTTGAAAAACTTGGTGGGGCGCTTCACCAAAGATGCAGTGGCACAACAGGCCCTGGGAACCCTCAAAGAAATTGCGGTTGATACCGACAAGGTTCCCCAGTTTACCCAATGGCTCAAATCATCGAATATCGATACCTTCTCTGATAATGAATTGGAGCAAACTGCATTTTCGGCTGCCGAAAAACAATTTTTAAGTGACCGTAAAAAACAAGCTAAAAAATCTTTTATTTCCTATCTGGAAAGTTATCCTCAGGGGCGCAATGCCCTCAGTTCCCATTTTGTATTGGCTGAAATTTATTTAGAAGAATCTGAAGACGAATCTGCTCTTGAACATTACCAAAAATTGATTGATGATCAACCCAATGAGTATTATGAACAAGCCTTGGTCAGGGCTACACAGATCTTGGTCAAACAGCAAATACAAGAAAAAGCAGTACCCCTTTGGAAGCAATTGGAGGCAGTAGCCGTATACCCGGAAAACAAACGTTATGCCATGTTCAATTTGATGCGTTCCTATTATCAATCTCAAAAGTTGGAGGAAGCACAAACCAAAGCAGAAGCTGTATTGAAATTGAAAAATATAGAAGTAAAAGTCAAATGGGATGCCTACGAAATATTGGCCCAAACCTCCATTGCCCTGGGAGATTCCCTCAAGGCCGAATCGGCTTTTAAGGTTTTGGAAAAAGCCCCTATCGACAAGCTTGCTGCAGAAGCTTATTATTTTAGAGCCCATCAAAACCACAAAAATAAGGACTATGAGAAATCCAACGAAGTCATCGCTCTATTGTCACAAAAATTCAGCAGTCAGCCCTACTGGGCCGCCAAAAGTCTATTGCTGATGGCCCAAAACTTTTATGCTGTCAAGGATGCCTTTCAAGCCACATACATTTTGGAATCCCTGATCGAAAATTATAAGCAGTTTCCCGAAATATCAAAAGAAGGTGAAACCCTATTGAATCAAATTAAAGAAAAACAAGCTGAGCAAAATGCCAGTTTATCCCAATCCAACGCCACCAATGAAATACAATAAGATTTTTATCGGTTTCTGGTTGTTCCTTTTTGGCTCCATTATTGCCGTGGCCCAAGAAGAAGAAACTGATGATCTGGGCACTCAAGAGGTTACTGTGGTTAAATCATACAGCCCCAGCCTTAAAAGTGTTTTTAAAATCCAAACCCTTCCCGAGATTGACGATTCTTTGGTTCAAAAAAAAATCAAGGTAGATTATACATTTGAATCCATACCCGTCCTGTCCACCTTCGTTCCCAACAAAGCCACTCCCCTCAAATTGCAACGCCAAGAAAGTTCGTTCTATCACAACTCTTATGTGATGGGGGGAATTGGAAATCAGTCCTATCTTCAATTCAACCTGTCGACCATGGTGCCCTTGGATCGAATGCAATCCATCGGTTTAGAATTTCTTTACAACAAAGTCGGAGCCATCGATCAAACGCTACTCAACAGTGACCAAAAAAGAACTTCTTTGAACTTGCTGTATCAATACAAACAAAACAATATGCGGGTGGATTCGGATTTGCGTTTTGATCGACAGGGACATAACTTTTTTGGATTGTATGATTTGGACTGGACAGAAATACCGTCTTTAAGACCGAATGTGATTGACCCTTCCCAAAACCTTAATTACCTTTCAATCCGTTCCCGTTGGCAATGGTATGAAGGTCTTTTCAGTAAAGTCAATTTTAACACTCACATCACCACCGATTCATTTGATAGCACAGAACATATTGTCAAAATCAATTCCCAAATGAGGATTCCTTTTTTCAATCAATACCTGGAATTGATTCCTCACGTGGAGTTGATTAACACCGATTTTGTCAGAGGCTATTACAATGAGGAGGCACTGGGTTTTCAAAAAGGAATGGGCCGATTGGAGCTTCAGTTTTTGAATGTTGGAAAAAAACTGAAACTTTTGTTGGGTGCCAAAGGGATCTACCCTTTTGGAGATATCGAAGAAGGCAATCCGATATTTTTTGTCTATCCAAAAGCAGAAATTTCTTACAAGTCCGGCAGTGGAAAATGGGTTCCCTTCGTCAACTACCATGGCAGCTATGACCTTAACAGTTTTACAGCTTTCTCTCTCGAAAATCCCTATGTGGCCCCCACCTTGACCATCAAACCCACCCAAGTGAATCATCATGGTGATCTGGGGTTTAATGCCTATCCGGGATCGGGATTGTCTTTCAGGCTCAATGCCCACTACAGTCAGTACGACAACTTCCCACTGTTTAAACGTTTGCCCTATGACCACAACAATAAAGATATGGCTTACCGTTTGGCCAATGCTTACCTAGTCAAATACGACAGCGTTGAAAAAATGGGTATCGTGACCCGGATCGTAATGCGATTCAGCGAATACAATAAAATCAGCCTGGAAACGGGTTTTTTTAAATACGACAGAAACGGGGATCAAAAAGTTTGGAACCTGCCCTCACTGAACATTGACTTGAATGCCAACTTTAGATTGGGTCGAAAATTATTTTTTCAAGTTGGCGGGAATTATATTGGGGATAGGGATACCGTCAGGAACCGGGTTGTTCTCTTGTCAGAAAACAACAACGGAAATTTTGAAACCAATGAATCTTTGGGGTCAGTCTTTAGTATTGCATCTTCGATTACATGGAAAATCAACGCCCAATGGGACTTATTCTACCAAGGAAATATGTTCCTCAGCAAAAATACATCTCGCTGGGCTTATTATCAAAACCAAAGTCAGGTCCATTCAGGAGGGATACGTTACAAATTCGATATTAATCTCTAACAATATGGCAATCTAAGTGCTAAATATTTTAACAGTATTTATTTTAGTTTAATTTTGTGGTCATATTTTTCAAATGAAAAAAAATCCCCTTTTTCTGCTCATCATTTTTTGCCTCGCTACAGCCTGCACGGAGCGGGTTGATTTATTGGTTCACAATGCCAAAATTTATACCGTCAATGCCGATTTTGACCAAGCATCTGCTTTTGTGGTTAAGAATGGTAAATTCGTTGCAGTAGGAGGAGAGGACTTGGTCAATCAGTACAGGCCTGCCAATACCGTTGATGCTCAAGGTTTAGCCATTTTCCCCGGATTTATTGATGCTCACGGACATCTTTTGTCCTTGGGTTTAAATCAGTTTAAGGCTGATTTGAGAGATACGGAGGGTGTTGATCAAATCGTTGAAAGGATCAAAAAACACCAAGACAAATACAGTCAAAAAATCATACTGGGAGGAGGCTGGGACGAAAACCAATGGAGCGATGCCACATCTCCCGATAACGAAAAACTCAATGCGGCTTTTCCCGACACTCCTGTGGTTTTGGAACGTATTGATGGGCATGCTTTTTTGGTCAATCAAAAGGCTCTGGAAATCGCGGGTATCCATTCCGAAACAGAGGTTGAAGGAGGGCAAATCGTCAAACATAAAGGAAAACTTACTGGGGTGCTGGTAGACAATGCCAAGCAATTGGTTCAAAATATTATTCCCGAATTTTCTAAAGAACACAAAATCAAAGCACTTCTCAAGGCGCAGGAACTCAGTTTTGAAAATGGTTTGACCACCGTCGATCAGGCAGGAGTATCCAAACAGGACATCTACTTAATCGACAGTCTGCAAAAAAAGGATTTGCTCAAACTGCGTATCTACGCCATGATTGAGAACGACCCCTCTTCCATTGATCATTTTATCCGTCGGGGTAAACTCAAAACCGACCTTTTGAATGTCAATTCCGTTAAGGTTTTTGCCGATGGTGCACTGGGATCCAGAGGGGCAGCATTGATTGAAGATTACAGTGACCAAAAGGGATACAAAAGTAGCTTGCTGATTTCCAAGGATTCCTTAATGCGTTTGGCCAATCTTTTGGCAGAAAAATCATTTCAAATGAATACCCATGCCATTGGTGATGCTGCCAATCGGGCAGTTTTAGAGGTGTACAACCGGGTACTGGCTGCAAAAGAGGATCCCCGATGGAGAATAGAACACGCGCAGGTGATTGCCGAAGAAGATTTCCCAAGGTTCAATACCAAAATCATTCCTTCCGTTCAACCCATCCATGCTATCAGTGACAAGGATTGGGCCATCGATCGCCTGGGTGCGGAGCGCTTAAAAAACTCTTATGCATACAAGGACCTGCTGGATTGGTCTGGAGTCCTGGCATTGGGTACCGATTTCCCTGTTGAAGACATCAATCCCTTCCAAACCTTCTATGCTGCGGTCGCCCGAAAAGTCCCCGGTCAAAAATCAACCGAAGCTTTTCAGACCGAAAACGCCTTATCACGCTATGAAGCCCTTTTAGGTTTGACCCGATGGGCGGCTTATGCCAATTTTGAAGAAAATGAAAAAGGCAGTATTGAGGTCGGTAAATTTGCAGACTTTATCATTTTAGACCAAGACATCATGAAGGTGAAGATCGAAAGTGTTCTTCATACCAGAATCGTGGCCACTATTCTCAACGGAAAAATTGTATTCAGCAACCGACTCTGACCCTAATTTGGCTTAAGATTTTAACTTTTCCCCTTTTTTTACTCTACAATTCTTTTAATTTTTAATATATTTTGCTATTTAAATTGATATTATATATCATATTTACGTTTCTAATCAAAATATTAAAATATTTACATAATTTTGCTTAAAAATTTAAATCATGTGTGGAATTG
Source organism: Flavobacteriaceae bacterium (assembly GCA_041254175.1). Classification (GTDB taxonomy): domain Bacteria; phylum Bacteroidota; class Bacteroidia; order Flavobacteriales; family Flavobacteriaceae; genus UBA8316. The sequence continues at coordinate 9,650 of JBESZM010000058.1, forward strand.
TATGTGCCTTTGATCTGAAGCAAGACTCCGAAACGCTTAGACCTCAAATACTGGAAATGTCAAAACAGCTGAGACACAGAGGTCCCGACTGGAGTGGTATCTACCACAGTAAAAACGCCATACTGGGTCATGAAAGATTGGCTATTGTCGATCCTGCTTCCGGTAAGCAGCCCTTGTATAGTGAAGATGGAGCCATTGTTTTGGCGGCCAATGGGGAGATCTATAACCACCTTGAATTGAGAAAACAATTTGAAGGAAAATACCATTTCAAAACTGAATCGGATTGTGAAGTAATTTTGGCCCTTTATCAAGAAAAAGGAGCCGACTTTGTAGACGATCTTAACGGTATTTTTGCCTTTGCCATCTACGACAGCACCCAAGATAGTTATTTTATAGCCCGCGATCACATGGGAATCATTCCGCTCTATATGGGATGGGACAAAGACGGTACCTTTTATGTGGCCTCTGAGTTGAAGGCTTTGGAAGGTGTTTGTGCTAAAATAGAACTTTTTCCTCCCGGTCACTACATGAAGAGCGGTGATACGGCCCCAACTCAATGGTACAAAAGAGACTGGGTTGATTTTGAAGCTGTCAAGAACAACCCTACCCGTATAGAAGATTTACACGATGCCCTGTCCGACGCAGTTCACAGACAATTGATGAGCGATGTGCCCTATGGTGTTCTGCTTTCCGGAGGTTTGGATTCGTCCATCACCTCGGCATTGGCCAAAAAGTTTTCTTCCAAACGCATAGAATCCGAGGACACTCAAGACGCCTGGTGGCCGCAATTGCACTCCTTTTCGGTAGGCTTGGAAGGTTCACCCGACTTGGCTGCCGCCAAAAAAGTTTCTGAACACATTGGTTCCATCCACCACGAGGTCATTTTTACCATTCAAGAAGGTTTGGATGCCATAAAGGATGTCATCTACCACTTGGAAACCTATGACATAACCACCGTTAGGGCTTCTACCCCTATGTTTTTAATGGCGCGAAGCATCAAATCTCACGGCATCAAAATGGTACTTTCCGGAGAAGGCGCCGATGAACTTTTTGGAGGTTATTTGTACTTTCATAAAGCCCCTTCGGCCGAGGAATTCCACAAAGAAACCGTTAGAAAACTCGACAAATTGCACCAATACGATTGCCTCAGGGCCAATAAGTCCTTGGCGGCTTGGGGAATCGAGGGACGTGTTCCCTTCTTGGACAAGGAATTTATCGATGTAGCCATGCGCATCAACCCTCAGGATAAAATGATCAATAAGGAACGCATGGAAAAATGGGTGGTTCGAAAAGCGTTTGAGGACTACTTGCCCGAAAGCGTTGCCTGGCGACAAAAAGAGCAGTTTTCAGACGGTGTCGGCTACAGTTGGATCGATACCCTCAAAGAGGTGGTTGAAGCTTCGGTAACCGATGAGCAAATGGACAATGCCCACTTTAGATTTCCACTGCAAACCCCACAAAACAAAGAGGAGTTTTACTACCGTTCCATTTTCGAAGAACACTTCCCCAGTGATGCAGCTGCATTGAGTGTTCCTTCTGTGCCATCGGTAGCTTGTAGCACCCCTATTGCACTGGAGTGGGACGAGGCTTTCAAGAATCAAAATGACCCCAGCGGAAGAGCAGTGGCCAAGGTTCACGACGATGCGTATTAGTGTTAGTTTTATTTAGAAATTTTGCACTGAGTTTACTGTAATTTTTTTTCACATTTTGTGTTGATAACTTCACGGGCTTAATCCCCTTTGATCCAGCATATTTACTGGTATTTTCAGTATATTTGAATATACGAAAAAACATAAAAAAACAAGCTTATATTTTATGAGTGAAGCCAGCCAAAATCCGCAATATTCCGCAGATAGCATTCAGGCCCTGGAGGGCATGGAACACGTAAGAATGCGTCCCTCAATGTACATTGGAGATGTAGGGGTTAGAGGACTGCATCATCTGGTATACGAAGTTGTGGATAACTCCATCGATGAAGCCCTAGCAGGTCATTGCGATACCATCACCGTAATCATCAACGAGGACAACTCCATTACCACCGAAGACAACGGTCGAGGAATTCCCGTGGGCATGCACAAAAAAGAAGGGGTTTCTGCTTTGGAAGTCGTAATGACCAAGATCGGTGCCGGTGGAAAATTTGACAAGGATTCCTATAAAGTTTCCGGAGGACTTCACGGTGTGGGGGTCTCCTGTGTCAACGCCCTTTCCGAACAACTCAAAGCAACGGTTTACCGAGACGGTAAAATTTGGGAACAGACCTACGAAAGAGGAAAGCCCTTGGCACCGGTCGAAGCGGTGGGCGACTCAGACCAGAATGGTACCGTGGTTACCTTTAAGCCCGATCCAAAAATATTCCAGCAAGTTCTTGAGTACAACTACGAGACTCTGGCACAGCGGATGCGTGAACTGTCTTTTCTCAATAAAGGCATCACCATCAAGCTCACCGACAAAAGAAGAAAAGATGAGCAAGGGAATTTTATACAAGAAATATTTCACTCCGATGAAGGCTTAAAAGAATACATCCGTTTTCTGGACAGCAACAGAGAGGCCATCATTCAGGAAGTGATTTCCATGGAGGGAGAAAAAAATGGGATACCCGTAGAGGTGGCTATGATTTACAACACCTCCTTTAACGAAAACTTACACTCCTACGTCAACAACATCAATACCCACGAGGGGGGGACCCACTTGTCGGGTTTCCGGCGGGGACTGACCACTACCTTAAAAAAATACGCCGACGCCTCCGGGCTCCTCGACAAACTCAAGTTTGAGATTGCCGGAGACGATTTTAGAGAGGGATTGACCGCCATAGTTTCCGTAAAGGTAGCCGAACCACAATTTGAGGGGCAAACCAAAACCAAGTTGGGGAATCGCGAGGTGAGTGCCGCTGTTTCTCAAGCGGTTTCTGAGATGTTGGAAAACTATTTGGAAGAACATCCCAACGATGCCAAAACCATCGTTCAAAAGGTTATCCTTGCCGCTCAGGCGCGTCATGCCGCCCGCAAAGCAAGAGAGATGGTTCAGCGAAAAACCGTAATGACCGGTGGGGGTCTGCCCGGTAAGCTGTCCGACTGTTCCGAACAAGACCCCTCTTTGTGTGAAGTATTCCTCGTAGAGGGAGACTCTGCAGGGGGAACTGCCAAGCAAGGCAGGGACCGGAATTTTCAGGCCATACTCCCTTTGAGAGGAAAAATCCTCAATGTCGAGAAGGCCATGCAACACAAGGTTTTTGAAAATGAAGAAATCCGAAACATCTACACCGCTTTGGGTGTTACCATCGGAACTGAGGAGGACAGCAAAGCCCTCAATTTAGAAAAGTTGCGCTATCACAAAATCGTCATCATGTGTGATGCCGATGTTGACGGTAGCCATATTTCTACACTGATCCTCACCTTTTTCTTCCGTTATATGAAGGAATTGATCGAGTCCGGCTATGTCTACATTGCGACTCCACCCTTGTATTTGGTCAAAAAAGGAGCCAAGAAAAGCTATGCTTGGGACGACGACCAGCGGGACCGATTGCAACAAGAATTCGGATCGGGATCCAGCGTACAACGCTATAAAGGATTGGGAGAGATGAATGCAGAACAACTTTGGGACACCACCATGAACCCCGAAATGCGTACACTCCGAAGGGTAACCATCGACAATGGTGGAGAAGCAGATCGTATTTTTTCCATGCTGATGGGAGATGAAGTTCCTCCAAGAAGAGAATTCATCGAAAACAATGCCATCTACGCCAATATTGATGCGTAAATTTTAGGATTTCAATGGCTCCACTCCCGCAAAATCTATTAATTTTGAAGGATTTTAGAATTTAAACCCTCAAAGAGGGATTTAAACAATCAAGATAAATTTCTCAATAGAAGTAAATAATTAAATATCAGCTCGTTAAAATAGACTTAAACGCATGAAAGTAACCATTGTTGGCGCCGGAAATGTAGGGGCCTCTTGTGCAGAATATATCGCCATCAAGTCGATTGCCAGTGAAGTAGTATTGTTAGACATCAAAGAAGGTTTTGCCGAAGGCAAGGCACTGGATTTGATGCAAACCGCCACCACCTTAGGGTTTAATTCCCGCATCACAGGGGTGACCAACGATTATTCCGCTACCAAAGACAGCGATGTGGTCGTAATCACTTCGGGAGTACCGAGAAAACCGGGAATGACCCGTGAAGAATTGATTGGTATTAATGCCGGGATCGTGCAATCGGTTGCCAGCAGCATCTTGGAACATTCGCCCAATACCGTTATCGTAGTGGTCTCCAACCCTATGGATACCATGACCTATTTGACACTCAAGGCGACGGGATTGCCCAAAAATCGTGTCATTGGTATGGGAGGAGCTTTGGACAGCTCCAGGTTTAAAACCTATCTTTCCTTGGCTTTGGACAAACCCGCCAACGACATCCAAGGGATGGTCATCGGTGGCCATGGAGACACCACCATGATCCCTTTAACCCGATTGGCCAGTTATAACGGTACACCGGTTTCTCAGCATCTTACTGATGAGGATTTGGAGCAAGTAGCCGCTTCTACTATGGTAGGAGGTGCCACCCTTACCAAATTATTGGGGACTTCTGCTTGGTATGCACCTGGTGCTTCCGTAGCCTATTTGGTGGACAGTATTGTCAATGATCAAAAGAGAATGATCCCCTGTTCGGTTCTCCTCGATGGAGAATACCAACAGGAAGATCTCTGTATTGGAGTGCCTTGTATCATTGGAAAAAACGGTTTGGAATCCATCGTAGATGTTCAACTCAATGAGGCGGAACAAGAAAAATTCAACCAAAGCGCTGCGGCGGTCAAAACCATGAATGAAGCACTAAAGGACGTATTGAAATAAGGCATTTGCCTTGACCGCTGTTTGATCAGGGGTTTAATACGCTTTAAAGTTGCTAAATCATTGCCTAAACTTTATATTTGCACGCTTATTTAGCGTAAACAAAAACCAAAATGCAAAATAACGGACTCATAAGACTCTTTGCGATCCTTTTTGGATTGGTGAGTATCTACCAACTTTCATTTACATTCATTACCAGTCAGAAAGAATCTCAAGCCAAGGCCTTCGCTACCGCCCAGTATGCAGAAGATGTAGAGGATTACATCGAATTGAGGGATCGCGCTGTGGTCGATTACCTTGATTCTATCGGTAATGCACCCATTTTTGGATTCACTTCCTACAACGATGCCAAAGGCAAAGAACTCAACAAAGGATTGGACCTCAAAGGAGGGATCAACGTCATCCTCCAAATATCGGTCAAAGACATCCTCAAGGGATTGGCAGAAAACTCAAAAAACCCGGCATTCAACAAGGCGTTGGATCAAGCCGATGTTTTGCAGGTCAGTAGCAACGATCCCTACATAGAATCTTTTTTCATTGCATTCGAATCCGTAAAAGGAGACTTGCAATTGGCTACACCCGATATTTTTGCCAACCGCACGCTGAGTGATGAAATTACTTTTCAGATGTCGGATACCGAGGTACAGCCCATTTTAAGGCGTAAGGTGGACGAGTCCATCATTTCTGCTTTTGAAGTTTTGAGAAAGCGTATTGATAAGTTTGGAGTTACGCAACCCAACATCCAAAGACTGGGAACTTCCGGGAGAATTTTGGTAGAATTGCCTGGAGCCAAAGATGTGGATCGGGTCAAAAATCTATTACAAAGCACTGCCCAACTCGAATTTTGGGAAACTTATAAAAACGATCAGTTGTTTGGCTTTTTGTCCGCCGCCAACGAATACCTTAAAACCACTGTTCAAACTTCTGCTCCCGAAGAGGAGCCTGCCACCGATGAGTCTTCTATAGACGATCTGTTGGCCGATGTAGAGGCTCAAGATTCCACCAGTGTTGCCTCCGCCAATCCATTGTTGGATTTGATCGTTGGGTCTGGTTTTCAAGGAGGACCGGTTTTGGCACAGTTTGCGGCTAAGGATGCCGACTTGGTTATGGGATATTTAGACACGCCCGAGGTTAGAAAGTTATTGCCTAGAGATCTGAGATACATTCGTTTTGCCTGGGGCAAGCCTGCTCCTAACAGTGAGGTGATCGATCTTTATGCCCTTAAGTCCAATCGAGATGACTTGGCACCACTCAGTGGTGGGGTAGTGGTTGATGCCATGCAAACCTATGACATGATGGGCAATCCCGCCGTGTCCATGCAAATGAATACCCAAGGGGCAAGAACCTGGGAAAACATGACCGGAAAAGCTTTTCGCGAAGCAACCAACATTGCCATCGTATTGGATGATATTGTCTATTCTGCACCTGGAGTATCCAATGGTGCGATTTCCGGAGGACGATCCGAGATCACCGGAAATTTTTCCCTTAACGAAGCCATTGACTTGGCCAATGTATTGCGAGCAGGTAAACTTCCTGCTGCTGCAGAGATCATACAATCCGAAATCGTAGGACCCTCTTTGGGTAGAGAAGCCATTCAAAGTGGGGTGTACTCCTTTATCATCGCTTTGATATTGGTATTGGTCTGGATGGTTTTCTATTACGGAACCGCCGGGATATTTGCCGATGTCGCTCTGGTGCTCAACATACTCCTTATTTTCGGTATCCTTGCTGGATTGGGCGCTGTATTGACTTTGCCCGGTATTGCCGGTATTGTACTGACCATCGGTATATCGGTTGATGCCAATGTATTGATCTTCGAAAGGGTCAGAGAGGAGCTCAAAAAAGGTAAAGGCCTGAGAAAAGCGGTTGCCGACGGATTCAACAATGCGCTGTCCTCTATTTTGGATGCCAACATCACCACCGGACTCACCGCATTGATCCTTTTTGTCTTTGGTACTGGACCCATCAAAGGATTTGCAACGACCCTATTGATCGGTATTGCCACTTCGCTCTTTACTGCCATTTTCATTACCCGTTTCTTTATCGACGCCCGAAACGAAAAAGGAAAATCCGTTGCTTTTGGTACCCGATTGACCCAATCCTTGTTTACCAACATCAACATCAGTTTTTTACAAAAAAGAAAAATCGCCTATATCGTATCGGGAATTATCGTTACCGTTAGTCTGCTATCACTTTCCTTCCAAGGCTTGAATCAAGGGGTGGATTTTGTAGGAGGACGTTCCTATACGGTTCGATTTGACCAGATCATCAGCCCCTCTGAGATACAATCCAGTTTGATTCCTTCCCTGGGAAGTGCGGAGGTCAAAACCTTTGGGGAAGAAAACCAATTGAAAATCACCACCAATTACAAGGTGGATGTAGAAGGCCTGGCCGTAGATAATGAAATTCAAAATATCTTGTTTGAGTCACTTCAGTCTTTTCTTCCCGACGGACTGACCTATGACAGTTTTGTCAACGGGGCAGAAGACAAGCAGGTGGGGATCATGTCGTCCATCAAAGTAGGACCTACCATTGCAGACGATATCAAGAAAAACTCCTTTTTGGCCGTGATCGGATCACTGATCGTGGTTTTTCTCTACATCCTTTTGCGATTTAGAAAATGGCAGTTTTCTTTGGGAGCTGTAGCTGCTGTATTCCACGATGTCTTGATCGTGTTGGGGATCTTTTCCTTGACCTATAAGATCATGCCTTTTAATATGGAAATCAATCAGGCCTTTATTGCGGCGGTACTTACCGTGATCGGTTATTCGCTTAACGATACGGTGGTGGTCTTTGACCGCATCCGTGAATATGTAGGTGAACACACCAAATGGAAGTTTACCGATACGGTCAACGCTGCCCTAAACAGCACCCTAAGCCGAACCCTCAATACTTCATTGACCACTTTGATCGTTCTCCTGGCCATCTTTATTTTTGGTGGGGAATCCATCAGAGGGTTTATGTTTGCCTTGATTGTTGGGGTGATCGTTGGGACCTATTCATCGGTCTTTATTGCAACTCCGGTGATGTTTGATACCCAAAAAGGTAAAGCCCTCGAAGAAGGAACAGAAAAATAAGTAAAATAAGTATTAGCGGTGGGGGTAGTCCACATCCTAGCCCATTAAGATTTACTTCGTCGAATCTTTGATTTCGTATGCCTGTCAAAAACGTGTGCTAGTGGTATCATATTTTGAGGAATAATAATCCGACAAATAGATAAAAATAGTAATGTTTTTCAAATTCATTTATCATCATTTAATGTTGAATGTATGACCAAATGTAAAAGAATAATTGGCCAAAAAATTCCATATTGTTACTACTCCAATGGCTCCGATTTTTGATAAATAAAAATTAAATTTCATTTTTTTGTGAACAACCCATAAAGTTAGATTGTTAATCAAAAGTCCAACAGTTGACACAAATATGAAGCTAAGATATTCTGTTTTTATGTCCTGATTTATACTATCAAATGTCCAAATACGATTTAATATGTAATTTGACGATGCCGCAATCATAAAACCAACAGAGTTTGAAAGATATTTATTCAGTCTAAATTTCTCTTTACAGAGATATGTAAGACTAAAATCAACAATAACCCCACTTCCTCCGACAGCACAAAATTTTATAAACTTTAATTATACTTCGTTCATACTTTATTCTTGCTTAATAGAACACAACGATTTGAATATATACTCGTTTTATGGCATTTATTTTTTGTTAGGCAATGTTTTTTTTTATTTCAACATTATATTTTTTACTTATTACCTTGGGGTATAGGTAACCTGCGCTCATTACTATCTGGAGCTTATATTTACCCTGGAGAATGTTATTAAAATCCCATTGTACCGTAATTATATTATTCATATCAGGTTTTAATTTTTTTACGTTATTAATTTTTAAAGGAATAAAAATCCTCTTGTTATCCTTTGTCAAACAAAATTTAATCCGATACGGTAGTTCTTTTTGTTGCAAATCAATAGTATAAGAATAGGGGTTATATATGGTTAAATCCATTTTGCCTTTTTTATTTAATATTTTCGAGTTATTGTTATTAATTGTGGCCTTCAACTTATTGAAAACTGGATAGTTATCAATTACTTTATATAGAATTAATTCCTTTGACTTTAATTGTAGACTATCAAAAAAAGAAGAAGGTTGATTTCCTATAAATAATACTTGTTTATTATTGAATAGTTCTTCAGAATTTAATAAATCATATTGGATTTTTCGGTAATAGACATTATTATCTGAGGAAGATTCCTCTCCTGTAAAAAAAAATATTTAGATGCTTTCTGATATGAGTTAACAAAAACAACTTTTTTTCCATTTGCTAATGCTGATATTGCCATAAAATAGCCTTTCTTTTGTCTGTGAAATTCAGTTTCTAAGGGTATATCTAACACTATCAATATTCTTGCTGAAAACCAATCAATATAAACCATTGATTATAAAATACTTACTTACTATATATATTATTTTTTTTAAAGGAGGAGGCCCTTAAGTTTAGGGTGTATTTTTGATATGGGCAAGGTGATGCTTTCCGTGCCAGGCATAAAGGGCCATGAC
>JBESZM010000059.1:0-17724 GCA_041254175.1 Flavobacteriaceae bacterium
GTTGATTGAACCGGGTCATAGAATAGGAGGCTTAACCACCGGAGGTTTGGGTCAGACAGATATCGGGAACAAGCAAGCCATCGGTGGAATATCCAGAGAGTTTTATCAAAACATTAAAAGCCATTACCAAAAACAGGAAAATTGGAAATGGCAAAAGCGAGAGTCTTATAGAGATGGTGGTCAGACAACTTCTGATTCGAATGAAGATGCCATGTGGACGTTTGAACCCTCGGCAGCTCTAAAAGTCTTTAAGGACATGATAAGCAAGGAAAAGAACATAACCTTGGTCTATTCTCAGCGATTAAATCGAAAATCAGGGGTAAAAAAATCAGAGGGAAAGATATCATCCATTCAAATGGAAAGCGGTCAAATATATCAAAGTAAAATATTCATTGATGCCACCTATGAAGGGGATTTAATGGCTACGGCCGGAGTCAGTTATACCGTGGGTCGCGAGTCCAACTCACAATATGGAGAGTCATTAAATGGGGTGCAGGCAAATAATGTGAGTCTGGCCCTTAAAAAAACAATTTCCATGAATGCTGCGCATCATAATTTCATTGAGGGAGTTGATCCCTACAACAAAAAAGGCGATCCAAAAAGTGGCTTACTGCCTTTTATCAATCCCGGAAAACCCGGAGTTGAAGGTGCGGCAGATCACAGAATACAAGCCTATTGCTATCGCATGACTTTGACCAATCACCCCGATAACAGGATTCCTTTCAGCAAGCCATCCGGATATCAAGAAATCGAGTATGAATTGCTTTTTAGAAACTATGAAGCGGCTATAGGGCCCCTTGAAAAAATGTACAGTTACGGGGATCCTTTAGTTCCATGGATCAATTCAAAAATGCCCAACCGTAAAACTGATACGAACAACCAAAAAGGTTTTTCTACAGACTTTATCGGGCAGAATTATTTGTATCCGGAAGCTTCGTATGAGGAACGGAAAAAGATAGCTGAGCGTCACCAAAAGTTTCAACAGGGTTTGATGTGGACTTTGGCCTATCATCCTCGTATTCCTGCCCAAGTGAGAGCAATTGTCTCTCAATGGGGAACTTGCAAAGATGAGTATGAGCGTGAAGATGGCTGGCCTTCTCAGTTGTATATTCGAGAGGCCAGGCGAATGATCAGCGATTATGTGATGACCCAAAGGAACTGTGAAAAATTAGAGCTGGCCGAAGATGCTATTGGTATGGCAGCATATGGAATGGATTCGCATCACGTTCAGCGTTATGTTGATGTCAACGGGTATGTTAAAAATGAGGGTAATGTAGAGGCTCATGTGGCGGATCCTTTCCCCATCAGTTACCGAAGTATTGTACCCAAGAGGTCAGAGGCCAGAAACCTTCTTGTTCCAATTTGTCTCTCGGCATCTCATATTGCTTTTGGATCGATCCGGATGGAGCCGGTATTTATGGTTTTGGGTCAGTCGGCAGCAATTGCAGCAGCTATGGCCATTGACAATGACTGGGATCTGCAACATATTCCCTATGAGCAATTAAAGCTTGATTTATTAAAACACAAACAGATTCTTCAATAAAATTCAATAACCATTGACACAGGTTTATTCCCCTTTTGAATAAACTTGTTTACCATTGACCAAAGTTTTTTGGATTTCGATTTTATTTCCCATTCTACTAAAAAGAATCAGGTCGGCCCTTTTGCCAGGCGTTATTGCGCCTAGGTGATTTAGAGAAAACATTTCTGCCGGATTCGAGCAGGCCATTGTGATGGCTTCTGCTATGCTACATTGGGTGTAATTCATCATAACCTCCAGGCATTTACTGATGGGTGAGGCTGCACCGGCCAAAACATTTTCCCCCGGGAATTTTACGACTTCAGGGGTCAGGAGGAGTTTTCGTTCCCCACGGGTGTATTCGCCCGGGGGCAAACCCGCCAAATCCAATGCATCCGATACCAAGATGGTGTTGTGAGTTCCTTTGACCTTAAAGAAGCTCCTGACTTCCTCTTTTGTAAGGTGATACCCATCTGCGATGATGCTGATTTTAATGAGATCTTCAGACAATTGAGGCCACAGAGGATTGTGGTGACGGTTGATCTGATTGGCACAGCCATTTCCCAAATGTGTGGCCATTCGTGCGCCTGCCTTTACTGCATTTTGGATGTCAGTTACAGATCCATTGTGGTGTCCTAGGGAGACGACTAAGCCGCTTTTGACACAATTTTCAACAAAGGGAATAGCCCCTTCCAATTCTGGAGCCAGGGTGATTAATTTGATGTGATTATTTGCTGCTTTTTGAAGTTCTAAAAACTCTTTCCAGTTGGGTTTTTTGATGTATTTTTCCAAATGGGCCCCTCTAAAACCTTTTATTGGAGAAATGTATGGCCCTTCCAAATGAAACCCCGGAATCGACATACCAATCTCAGGATCATCCTTTGCTTTTGCTAGTATGGCAAGGTTTTTTTTTATGATCGATATATCTTGTGTGATCACTGTTGGGAAATAGGAGGTAACCCCTTCTTTCCATAAGGCTTTAGTCACCTTTCTTACATCTTCCACCGTGAGATTAGGCCCTGAAAAATCAACACCAACAAATCCGTTGATTTGTATATCAATCAGTCCCGGTGCAACAAATAATTTTGGCACACCTCCTGCTTTTTTGACGGGTGTTATTTTTGAGATTTTCCCCTTTTCAAATTCAATTAAAACGGGCTTGTTGTCGGAATAGTGGGTTCCGGAGATTGAATAAGTTGATTTTGGAGGACTCCATAGGGGAAGAAAAAAGGTCAAAATCAATATCCACAGACTTAATTTCATAAACGATACAATTTAATCACTCTTCTAAATTTATTTGTAGGCTTTTATTGACCTAAAGTTAGTTTTTATTTAATATCTGAGGCATAAACGGCTCTTCTAAACTCCTTTTGAATTTTAGATGAATAATCTCTCGCCCGTGTCATAAACAATCCAAATAGGTTTTTTTCTCTGTCTATCCAGAAATGTGTATTGTGATAGCCCGACCAACCGTATATCCCTTTTGAACTGTTGGTGCCATCTGAGGCCGGATCGTCAAGAATAAACAATGAATAACCATAATCAAACGGGTCGTCAGGTTTGTCGGTATAAGACTGAGTCATTTCATCAATGCTTTTTTCTGAGATGATTTTTTTACCATTCCATGAACCTCCATTGAGCAACATGGCACAAAAATTTGCATAGTCGCTCATCGTTGAGGTCAGACCTTCTCCCCCTAAATAAGCTTTGTTTTTGGCATCATAGCTTAACTCATCCAGGTCATTGGTATAACCCTTGATTGCCCCATCATTGATGAAGAGTGGTTGAAAACGATCCCGATCACTTTTTGTGAGATAAAACTTTGTATCGTTCATCTCCAGTGGATGAAAGATTTCCTCCTTTAAGTATTCATAGAAAGTTTTTTGCGTTATCACTTCAACAATTCTACCCAGTAGGGCCATGTTGAGTCCATACAAGTATTTGCTCCCGGGTTCAAACTCCACCGGATGCTTGGCCACATCGGCAGCAAGGTCTTTAAGGTTATCATATTTTATGGTACTGGTAAAAAAGTGAGGATTGCCATAGTAGCGATAACCAGACCTGTGGGTCAGTAAATGGAAAACAGTTAAGTCACTTTTACATTTATAGGTGTCTCCATTATTATCTTTGCATTTAAGGTTTTTAAACTCCGGAATGTACTTATAAACCTTATCATCAAAACGGATCATTCCTTTCTCTTTTAGTGTCATCATGGCCACAATGGTAACGGGTTTTGACATCGACCAAATGGGAAATATTGAATTGTTATTGATGTATTTTCCATGTTTGTGCATGCTGTTTTCAATATGGTGATACACCACTTCACCCCCCTGATAAACCATAGCGACATTGCTTCCGGTAATTTCATTTTTGATGAGCTTCTGTTGGAAGGCGGTTATATTTTCGAACTGACCAAAAACAAGACCGGTACAAATGAATAGCGATAAAAAAAGAATATTTGGTTTCATTTTCAATAGGTTAAGATTTAGAGCAATATACAAAAACACTTTATCACGCTGCTCCTATTCTTTAAGGTTGCTGGCAGTTGAATGCGATCTAAATTTCAAAACAAGCCACCTCAATGACTTTAATTTTCATTGACATCTTGTTCCAAGGCAAAGGCAATTATTTTATTTCCCTTTTTAGTTCCCAGTTTTTCGCCACCACAGGCAATTGCCAAATACTGTTTGCCTTCAACAACGTAGATTGCAGGGGTTGCAAAGGCGGGAGCGGGTAATTTAAATTCCCAAAGTAGGCTTCCGGTTTTCTTGTCAAATGCCCTGATATAACCATCCTTGGTAGCAGCAATAAACAGGAGTCCATTTTTGGTAACAACTGGCCCTCCGTAGTTTTCGGTTCCGGTTGTAGGATAACCGAGATTTCGCAAGGAATCTGTTTCGCCAAGGGGTACTTTCCAGAGGTATTCTCCGGTATTTAAATCTAAAGCCTGCAGTGTTCCCCAGGGTGGAGCAATAGCCGGAAGACCATTTTTATCGAGAAATTTATTATAGCCGGTATGTTGAAAGGGGAGTTGTGTTTCCTTGGTCTTGTCTTGTATTTCCTGCGTATTATTTTTAGCCGTCTTATGGGTCAAAAACTGTATGAGCATTTCTTGATCTTTGGGAGTTAATTGAGGAAAACCGGGCATCATCCCTTTACCAAGGGTAATGATTTCTTGAATCTGTTTTTTGGACAAACGAAGGCCTAGCTTGAGAAGACTTGGGTATCCGCTGGCGGGGATTCCTGCCCGATTGTCCTTATGACAGCTGGCACAATTTTGCCGATAAATTTGCTCACCATGGGAAATTTTGGGCTTCGACTCATCATTGGCTTTCATTTGAAGAAACCATGCCATTTCATTGGAATTGATATACAGAATACCCTGATCCGGATCGGCTCCGGCACCGCCCCATTCGGCAGCTCCATCGTAACCGGGTAAAAGAAGAACGGGTTTTAAGGATGGTGGTGCATAGCGCCTTTTGTCGGCTTGTTCAAAAAGAGTGAGCAAACTGTCACGGTTTGGAGCGTAGGGACTGATGTCGGCTGTTGTTAAATCATTGGATTGTCGTGCAAAGGGAGCCGGCATTACAGGAATGGGTTGGGTGGGCCATGTTTGTTCCCCGGGTAAGCCAGATTTTGGAACAGGGACTTCTTCAATATCGAACAGCGGTTCACCTGTTACCCGATCAAAGAGGAAAACAAAGCCTTGCTTGGTTACCTGAGCTACAGCAGGGATGGACTTAGCTCCATGATTGACCGTTAATAAATTGGGTGGAGCAGGAGGGTCGCGATCCCACAAGTCGTGATGCGTAAACTGATAGTGCCATATCAATTTACCGGTGTTGGCATTGAGGGCCAAAAGACAATTTGAAAAGAGATTCTTACCGGGTCTCATGGCACCATAAAAGTCCGGTGCTGCTGATCCGGTGGGTACGTAAAGAATTTGGCGATCTACATCCAATGACATTCCAGCCCAATTGTTGGCGGCTCCTACTACATTACTCTTTGAAATATCGGGATTTCCCCAAGTATGGTCTCCAGACTCTCCCCGATGGGGGATGGTGTGAAAAGACCACACCAATTTCCCGGTTTTTACATCAAATGCCATTAAATCTCCCGGTGCAGCACCTGCTCCTTCCGAAAGCCTTAGTGGCATGATGATTAAATTCCTGAAAATGGTTCCCGGAGTACTTGAGATGACAAACTTTTCCTTTGATGTGGCGGGAAGACCGCTTCGCAAATCTATTTTTCCTTTTGTGCCAAAGGAGAGTACCGGTTTACCTGTCACGGCATTCAGAGCCCATAGATCAGAACCGATGGTGTAAAAAATCCGTTTGTCCTCCCCCGATTCCCAATAGGAAACCCCTCTGCTTGTGGAATGCCAAGTTTTTAGTGAATCTCCGAAAACCCAAACTTCTTCTCCCGTTCGTGCATCCAATGCAAATGCTCTGAGTGCGGCACTAACCCCATAGAGCAAGGTGTCGATCACTATTGGATTCATCTGCATTTGTCCAAAATCCCTACTCTCGTATTCCCAAGCAATTTTTAGGGACTTAACGTTTGTGGAGTCAAACTCAGAAAGTGTACTGTAATGACTCCTGCCGGGATCACCGAGGTAGTGTTCCCATTTTTCAAACGAACTCTGGTCATAGCCGTTTTGGGGAGATGGACCACATTGGGTGAAGAGTACGAAAGCCGAGAATATAAACAGATAGCGCATAAGGGGCTTAAGCTTTAAAACTTTATATATTCAAACATAATCAAACTTCAACAATGTTTAAAATCTTCCAGGGATCTTAAATAAAAGGCTTCCTGTGTGAATACCACCCAAGATTTGGAATTGGTGAATTTGAGGTGATCAGAGGTTAAATCACAGACTTTTTTATTTCTTTGAAAGGTTTAACCAAGTTCCTGCAATGATCATCAGTGCGAATGTGATTAAAAAAATATTCGCAGCCGGTTCAGGCGCAAATGAAGGAGGCCATCCATCCGAAACCGAATGTCCAGCAAATTCAATAAAGCTATTGGTTACCGTGGACAATTCAACACCACTTTCTTTTAATTCGGATAAGCGATAGGATTGTGCAAGTTGGGCGTTTCTTAAATATGAAAAAACGTTAAACCCATAAAAAACAGTACACAGTCCAAAAACGGAAACCAAGATTTTCCCTAAAACATTTGAGTTTTGTTCCCTTTGGAAACGGACGAGTCTGAAGGTGATAAAAATCAATCCGGTAAATGAGAGCATATAAGCTGCATTGGCTACAAAAGCCAGTTGATAGTGATTTAAAATGTCTAGTTCATTCATAATGATTTATTTATGGTTTTTTATAAATATAGTTAATATGAAATAATAGTCATTGTATTAATTGAAATAGATTTAATGGTTTTTGTCATATTTGCAGTCTATTTCAAAAAATGCTAAACAACAGGGCCAAGAGTATTCTACATTTCCATTTTATCGTTTTTATTTTTGGCTTTACTTCCATTCTGGGAGTTTTGATTGAGAAAGAGGCGATTGCTTTGGTATGGTATCGCATGTTGATTGCTTCTGTTTTTTTGACACTTTTTATATTTTTCTTTAACAAGAAAAAATTTGAGTTCAGTTATAACCTCCTCTACAAGTTGGTTGCAGCAGGGTTTTTAATTGCTGCTCATTGGGTGTCATTTTTTTATGCCATAAAAATGGTTGGTGTGTCGCCAACATTGGCGATGCTTTCTTCTGGTGCATTGATGACAGCAATATTGGAGCCTGTTTTTTACAAGCGAAAAATTCTATTCTATGAGGTTTTATTTGGAGGCATCACCATGATCGGGATGTTTGTTATTTTTAAAACCTCACCCGATGATTGGTTGGGAATGTTGGTTGCTTTAATCGCCACGGTTTTGGGTGTTTTTTTTACTCTAATCAATGGCCTTCTGATCAAAGAAAATTCTTCGGTGATCATTACGCTGGGCGAAATGATTACGGGCGTGGGTTTTATTTCTTTATTTCTGTTGTTTGGAGGAGGCTTTGATGTTTCTTTTTTTACCATCACCACTTCAGATTTTTTATTTTTAATGCTTCTGGGAACAGTGTGTACTGCATATGCAATTACTTTTTCTATCGAAGTGATGAAACAGTTGAATCCATTTACAATCATGCTGATCATCAATATGGAACCTATTTATGGGATCCTACTGGCATTGTTGATTTTTGGAGAAAGTGAATTGATGAGTTCAGGTTTTTATATCGGCCTATTGATTATTTTGTTTGCCATAGTATCCAACTCAATAGTCAAGGTTTACAAAAATTAATTAAATGGCCTACGGATCTGGTAAGCTTAATTTCACAGTTATCAACTTTGTTGATTCTTGAAGAGGAAGAAAAACTCTAGTTTATGATATATTTCCTGAACCATCATTCATTCCCGAATAATCATCTTTTCCCTCTTTTTTGTTTTTCAAATAAAACACAACAATAAGGGCAACCAAAGCAATAAAAAACAATAAAGCAACAATATTTTCTGTCATCGAACTCTGAGTTTATTTTTCATCTATGGGGTTTGCATTAACTTTCGCAATTGTGTTTCTTTTTCTGCCGACCAGTAATCGCAATCCAATTCTATAAATACGGATGAATATGGAATGACCTGATTGGTTTTGATCACAAGGGTCTTGAAAAGTTTTGATGCCTGGTCAATTTTTACAAAAACTGAGTCGTGTAACAAAACCTGCACATTTGATTGACCGATAACCTCATTCAATGAAGACTTATAATCCTCAATTTCAGGCACAAGTTCCTGATTGATAAAGTCCAACTCTTTGTCTGTATAGATAACCGGTCTGATGTGGTTATTTTCTTTAATACGACCGAGTGTATATTCCAAAACATCCAACAGTTCTTCCTCTGCATATACCATACTGACTCCTTCTGTTGTTTGTAAAGGGAAAGCCTTGTCTACAATCAATATCCAGTTGCGGTGTCCCAACAATGGGAGCTGGGTTTCTAATTGTTGTTTCCAAACCGTTCCCGATAATGGTTTTTTTTCATTCTCAGTACATGCTTGCAAGTTGAGAATCATTACAAACAGCAAGAGCCTTGTTATTTTAAAATTGCTCATAATATGCTATATTTAGTTCAAATTAAAAGAAACCTTTATTGCACCAGCAGTATTTAATTCGCTATTGGCTTTCAACGAATCCTAACGGTATTTTCGCTGTATTCACTCCATTGGTTTTTAGTGGGAATTTTATAACGATTTTATCTGTGATATTTGAAATTAACATGCTTTCCAAAGAACCGGACCGGATGAATGAACCGAAAAACCTTAGGGCATCTTTAGCCATCATTTATTCTTGATTCATCTAATATAAAAAGTAAGCAACAAACATCAAAAACAGAGTTTAAACATTATAGTGGGTCTTATAGAAAAACACCCTATTGGCAATGTGCAATTAATTTTTAAAAAGAATTATAATTTGACTCAAGTTGTTTAAGATATTTAGATGTGAAAAAAACAATTATAATCCTTCTGCTTATTTCGTATTCATGCAGTAAGAACGAAAGTTCTCAAGAACAAAACAATATCGATTGTTCGGGAGATTATTCAACTGCTGGAGTACTGGTTGATATTAATGAAGAGATTTACAATGATGATGAATCCGTTAACGATTACAGTAAATATTCATGGTCATCTGACGAGTCAGACAGAATTTTAATCGGGAATGGAGTTCCAAATCATGAGGTAGGGACGTTTCCAAATCCTGACAATCCTAATGCCATAGGAGAGCAAAATGTAAATAAAAGATTCACACTTTGCCCAACCATAATAACTGAGAGTGGATTAGAAGTGGTCGGTCCTGCTTTAGCGATTGCTTATGCGTTAAATAGCGTGAAATTTGATCCTGCTACAGCAGGGAGGTGCAATGACTCAGGTGAATGTAGTTTAGCACGTGGTCAGGGCAATTGGAATATTGAAGCCTTAGGTCACGACACTTTTGATTTTGGAGATGACATGAATCATGCACATGTTCAGCCTACAGGGGAATACCATTACCATGGAATGCCGGAATTACTTATGGAATTTTTGGGAGATGATCGGGGAATGATACTTGTAGGGTGGGCATCGGATGGTTTTCCTGTTTATGCAAGGTATGCTTATACAAACCCAAATGATTCCAATAGCGCAATTGAACCCATGCAACCCAGCTTCAGATTAAAGACTGAACCTGATTCAAACCGACCAATGGTTTTAACCAAATTGACCGGAGGTCCTGGGGGGAGTACAAATCCCAATACAGAAATACCAATGGGAGCATTCACCCAAGATTATGAGTATGTTGAAGGACTTGGAGATTTGGACCAATGTAATGGAAGGTTTGGAGTCACTCCTGAGTTTCCAAAAGGGATATATTATTATGTAGTAACTGATGATTTTCCGTTTTTTACAAGATGTTTAAAAGGAGATTTTTAGGTTAAGCACAAGAAAAAAAGGTGCTCTATGGAAGTATAACTGTTTTATTATTACAACTGCTCTTATGATTATTCAAAGATGCAGTACAATTTCTCTATTTGACAGGCGGTTTACTGTCAAACCAGCCAACTTCAATCTCATCAAGAGAAAAATCTGTTCAACAAAACGACAACCTAGCTTCGACCCCTGGGAAAGGTTTTTTTTATTTAAAGTTTTTAGAACTTTTAAAAAATATATATCCGATTGCCCCCGTAGCTGCACCAATCAAAATTTGATAACCTCCTTTATTTATCACATTCATTACAAAGAGGTAGGTTCCCAAAATTATCAGTATTACTCCAAATGTTTTTAAGAAATTTTTCATTGTGCGAAATTATCAATAAACTCCTTCAAGGGATAATTTTTTATGCATTAAAAAACCTAAGTTGAGTTTTACGTAAGTAAAAGAAAAAACCCCTCACCTCAGTGAAGGACATGTTTGCATTTAATTTTATGGCAATGAAGCTTAGATGCCGGAGCGAGTAAGATTTTACTTAAAGGAATACGGCAATTTCTTCACCGCATATCTCTTTTTGCGTCAGCACTACTCCAATGATTTTCAATTTCTTCCAGACTCTTTCCTTTTGTTTCCGGAACATATTTATAAAAGAAAATTGTTGCGATAAAACACATTCCGGCAAAAGTGAAAAACCCGGCTCCCATACCTATTTTAGCAACATACCATGGAAAAATAAAAGCTGTGATGAAATTAATACTCCAGTTGGCAAAGGTTGCTATTGACATTGCCCTTCCACGTATGCTGTTGGGGAAAATTTCACCGGTCAACACCCATATTACTGCGTTAATTGAAAAGGCAAGAGCTGCCATGTAAATACACATCATAATTACAATCCAGATCCCGGAAGCGGTACCCAATGTAAATTGAAAAGAAATAACCATCAAGGAAATAAATACGGCAGTCATACCCCAGATCAGTAAAGGACGTCTTCCCCAGCTATCAATTTTCCAAAGCGCAATAATTGTGAAAATGAGGTTGATTATTCCGATGGCCACCTGAAACTGGAGTGCTCCTTCGAGTTTAAACCCTGCGTTTTCCAGTATCGAAGGGCCGTAATAGACGATAATGTTAACCCCTGTAAATTGTCCAAACACCGACAAACCAACACCAACAATCAGTGCCAGTCTCAACCCCGGCTTTAAAAGCTCGCTTATTTTTCCTTTGAGATGATTAACCGTTTTCTCAATTTCTGTCAATTCTGCTTTTGCAACAAGGGCACCACTAATACGAACCAGAATGTTGAATCCTCTCTCAGATTGATTGTTTTTAATCAACCAGCGGGGACTTTCGGGAATTAAAAATAAAAGAAGAATAAACAACCCCGAAGGAATCATTTCGGAACCGAACATTGCCCGCCATACTTCTGATACCATTATTTTGTGCATTAATCCTGAACCACCGAAAGCGGACAGGTTTTCCTGAGAAAATCCAAGTAATATCCAGTTGGAAAAGTAGGCCAACAAAATACCGATAACTATGGAAAGTTGATACAGTGCGACTAATCGCCCCCTAATGTTGGGAGGCGAAAATTCAGAAATATACAAGGGAGCCAAAACAGATGCCATTCCAACGCCAAGACCACCAACTAACCTGGCACAGATCAGAAACATAAATGACGGCGGAAGTGTTGAGCCTAATGCAGAGATAAAGAATAGCAATGCAGCCATCAACAGTATGGGTTTGCGCCCATATTGATCACTTAAAGCCCCCGCAACAAAAGCACCAATAATGGCGCCTACCAGTGCTGAACTTGCAAACCAGCCAACTTCAATTTCATCAAGAGAAAAATATTGTTCAACAAAACTAAACGTTCCTGAAATTACTGCTGTGTCGAATCCAAAAAGCACTCCACCAAGAGATGCAACAAAGCAGACAAGCGCTAAAAACGATTTACTTCCTTCTTTCATCTGTTTAAAATTATGTAAGTTGATGGTAATGAGAGTTTAATCATGTCGGTGGGTATTGGTCTTTGCCGTGTTAAATGCCCATGATGGGTTTTCATAATAATTATCTGTAGAGGTCATTCTATATATCCTATGCTTTTTGATTTGTTTTCGCTTTATCCTTTCCATTGGCCACCTTAGAGGATTGAAAGTGCCTGAGCAAACTGAGGGGTGATCTGTCTATGATGTAGAATAAATAATATCATTTGGCTTATAAGTCCTCATGCCTAATGTTCTATCTGATTTAATCTCACTAATCATTTTTTCAGCTAAAAATGATACGGATAAAGGTTTTTGAGACTTTAGGAATCCTATTTTATTTAATACAGTAAAAACTTTTATACCGATCTTTTCTCCACTTCTGATTAATTCGGGTTGTCTTATCAAAATTGGTGGTTGAAAAATCTGAATTTTTTTGAACGGAAGTTTCTTTACAGCCTGTTCAAGTTCTCCTTTAATTTTTGGATAGAAAAAAAAAGACTTTTGGTTTGCTCCTGCGGAGGACACTAATGAAAAATGAGGAATTCCATTGTCTGAAGCCATTTTAGCAAATTCGTATTGATAAGTAAAATCCACTAAATATTGCCGGCTCTTACTTCCAGCATCTTTTAGGGTAGTTCCTAATGCAGAAAAAAGAACGTCCCCTTCAACAAACCTTTTATAATCCTTCAATCTTGAGAAATCAATTTCATGAGTCGTGAGCTTTTGATGTTCAATTGTAGGTTTTCTTCGAACAAAAATGCTGACTTTACTATAACCGGAGTCCTTTAATAGTAATTTTAATAGTTCTTGACCCGTAGAACCTGTTGCCCCCAAAATAAGGGCGTGTAGCTTTTTCATTATGATTGTCTAGCGAATAAAAAATTCATAAAAAACAATAGTGAGAACCACTCCTTTTAAAAATGAAATCCATGCAACTTGATATGCATCAAGGTTGAGATGTTTCATCATTTGATTTAAAACTTTCCTATGCCATTCAAACATATAACTAGATTTTACTCATTTCAATTTACAAAAATTAAAATAAGGCATGGAATTCTTAATTAATCAAAATTGCTTTGGATCGATCTACAGTACAACTGGGTTTGGAGAGAAAATTTTTATAATGAATGCCATTAAATAGACAACCCTGTAGTTGCTAAGTATATCATCTGATATACAATAAGTCGATCTTATTTTTTTATAAGAATAACCTATTCTAAACAATTGATTTTAATTATTTTAAATTATAATATTTGAATGGTTTAAATTTTATTAGATGTAGGGGGATGAAGTAATGTTGATTGAATAAAATGTAGAAGGAAGATTCATTATCGATTCCCCTTTTCCGTAGTCGCACTAACGGTAATAAATTTAATTCAGGTTTATCATTCCAACAGTCCAGTTGATGTCATTGTTGTAAAAGTATTTGGTTTATTTTCGAAAGTACTTTACCTATTTACTCGAGCATTTTCCCCAAGTGGGCTTGGATTTTGGGACTTTTAAGGGGGTGCCTTACTTGTTCCTGTAGTCGAAAAAAAGTGTACCTAGGCCGCCTGGTAGAAGCTTTTTTTGCCAAAATAACCTTTTTTTGTTCATAAGGGTGTTGTTGCGCAATCGTTTTTAATCGATTTTGGTACCCCATTTGTACTCCTACAGATATTATGTCAACCAGAGAGCGCAAGTATAGGGCAATCAATGACAATCAATGTCCCAAAACTTAACTTGAATTGGTCAGTGAATTCCTATTAACAGGAAATTTATATATTAGTTATATGGAATGGTACATGAAAAACCGTTGGTGGATATGGGCAGTTACAGGAGTGTATCTTGCCTATAGAATTTATCTTTCAGTAGCACATTAGGAAATGAGTAAACAATTATTGAGATTAATCGGAATCCAAATAGTCATATTAGGACTTGTTTTATCAATTTTCGAGTTCCTAATAGATAACAGCGAGTTTGTTGTTGGAGTTGGAATAATTACATTGATTATATCATTTTTTATAAAATCATAAATCAACATCTATTTTTGTTCTGATCTTCTCAATACCACAACTGACCGTTGTTCCAGAGATTGGCTGGAATTTATTTTTAAAAAATTTGATGCTTTAAATTTTGAGTGTTTTTATTCTGAATTTTTTAGCTTTTTATGGCTGTATTTATTCTATTTTTACCTTATGAATACAGGTCTACTTATCGCTTTAATTTGTTGTCTTGGTGGAGGTGGTTACCTACTTCTGAAAAAAAAATAGATTAATGAAAACTGAGACAATCATTTTGGTCTCCGCCATATTCTTTACTGGATTGATGGCTGGGATTTTTTTTACTTGGTCTAATGCAGTAAAACCAGGAATAGGAAAATTAAGTGACATAGAATATTTGAATGCATTACAAGCCATGAATCGAGTCATATTAAATAAGGCTTTTCTAATTTTATTTATGGGGGCGATAATAACCGTAGCATTGGTTCCTGTGTTTTATTTTAGTTTGTATCCCAAGCATATTTTTTGGCTGTTTATATTTTCTCTTGTCGTTTATTGGATTGGAGTCTTTGGTGTAACCATCTTCGGTAATATTCCTTTGAATGAAATATTAGACAAAACCAATTTAGAATCCATTACTTTGGAAGAAATAAAAGCGTTAAGAAGAAGTATAGAAGTCAAGTGGAATAATTTCAACTTAATTCGATCTATTTCTTCGGCAATAACTTTTCTGTTACTTATTGTCTCATTTTTATTCCTAGACTGAAGTATAATTCAGTTGTGGGCAATTGTGTGTAAGTCAAATAAATCTCTTTCAAAAAATTTAAATTTTGAAAACTGTAGTCTATCGAGGTTTGATGATCATATGGGGGTATACAACGCAACCATTCGTAATTCTACTTTAGGATATATGGGAGTAAAATGGATTGGTTTTGTCAATTTTTAATTGAAAACTCAACCATTGGAGGAGAGAATTTGGTCAGCCTCCGTCAAGATTACGGAAGTACTTGGAAAGGTGATTTTAAGATTAAAAATTGTGTTTTTATTCCATCAAAAACCAAATCCTCAACCCTAAGTCTATTTTCTGGAAATAATTCAGGTCTACACGACTTTGGATATACATGTTATATGACCAACAAAATAGAAATAAATCAACTTCTCGTTAAAGATTCACTTCTTAAAGATTACGATTCACTATTTATCTTCTCGGATTTCAACCCTAAAATGAAGAATGAGAAATTCAAAGAAATATTTCCCTAAATAAAACCTGTTACCCCTTTATTTTTGGAAGATTATTCCACATTTTAGGGTTTTTTTCAGAATGATTATCTTTAAAGGTTATGAAAAAATTAGAGAAGGTCAATTTTCACCTGTAAATATGTTGTTAAATATTAAAGTATAATTTTAAGTGAACCATACAGACTATGAATCGTAAATTAATTTCAAGAAGATCATTTATTAAAAAAGGGACTTTGAGTACTACAATGTTTTCGGTTGGTGGTGTTTTGCCTCAATTCTCTGCTAAGAGTTATCAAAGAATAATTGGATCCAATAACAGATTTAATGTTTCTGTAATGGGAGTAAATAGTAGGGGTGCTAGATTAGCAGATAATTTTGCCAGACAAGACAGTTGTGATGTAATTCATGTATGCGATGTTGATTCTAGGGCAGTATCTAAATGCATTAGTGAATTAAATGAAATTCAAGAGGTAAGAGCGCATGGTTTTACAGATTTTCGAAAATCATTAGAAAGTAAAGATGTTGATATTCTTGTCATTGCAGCTCCTGATCATTGGCATGCCCCTGCTTCATTAATAGCAATGCAAGCTGGAAAGCATGTTTATGTTGAAAAACCATGCAGTCATAATCCTAAAGAAGGAGAGGTGTTGGTCAAGGCTGCAAACTATTACAAAAAGATAGTTCAAATGGGAAATCAAAGAAGATCTTGGCCAAATGTAATAAAGGGTATTTCTGCAATAAAGAGTGGAGCAATCGGAAGAGTTTATTACGGTAGAGGATGGTATTCAAACAACAGGCCCTCAATTGGGATCGGAAAAAAAGTAAACCCTCCAAGTTGGCTTGATTGGGAACTATGGCAGGGTCCTGCCCCAAGAAAAGATTTTAAAGACAATCTTATTCATTACAATTGGCACTGGCACTGGCATTGGGGAACAGGAGAGGCGCTTAATAACGGTACTCATATGATTGATCTATTGAGATGGGGAATGGATGTTGATTATCCAACCAAAGTAAGTTCAAATGGCGGAAGATATAGATATAAAGATGACTGGGAAACTCCGGATACTCAATTAATAAATTTGGATTTTAAAAATGGTACTTCTATGACTTGGGAATCGAGAAGTTGTAACGGAAAACATAGCGAAGGAAGTTCTGTTGGTGTAGTTTTTTATGGTGAAAATGGAAGCTTAAAAATTCCTGGAGGAAATAGTTACAAAATTTATGATTTAGACAATAACATAGTTCATGAAGAAAAATTTGATAAAAAAATAGATCCAAGAAATACTGTTAATCCATCCCAATATTTGGATTCTCTACATATTCAAAACATGTTTAAAGCGATTTTGAATGATACAGAACTTAACTCAGATATAGACTCTGGACACAAAAGTACTTTATTAGTTCAATTGGGAAATATTGCCTATCGGGTTGGAAGATCGTTGGACATTGATAGTAAAAATGGGCATATTATTAACGATCAAGATGCTATGAAATATTGGAGTCGGGAATATGAAAAAGGATGGGAAATGAAAATATAAAAGAACATGTCTTTGAGTAATAATTTTTCCAGACGATCATTTGTAAAAAAAACATTGAAGGGAAGTCTTTTTTCAATAATGGCCTCCAATGCTTTCAATACGTTTGCAAACCGATCATTATTAGATGATGGTATAAAAAGCATAAAACCTTTGATTATTGGGATTATTGGTGCTGAAAACTCTCATACTGCGGCATTTGGAAAGTTATTTAATATCGATAAGTTATTTCCAGGGGTAAGCGTCAAGTATGTATGGGGAGAGACAGAGAATTTCGCTCGAATAGCTATGAAAAAAGGGAATATTCCAAATATGGTAAATAACCCCAATGAAATGTTGGGTAAAATTGATGCATTAATTGTTGATCACCGCCATGGAAAATATCATTTAGACGCAGCTTTGCCTTTTTTGGAGGAAGGTATTCCAATGTTTATTGATAAGCCTTTTTGTTACAGAAAAGAAAAGGGAGAAAAATTTTTGGCGCTGGCGCGTAAATTAAATACACCCGTAACTTCATACAGTTCTGTTGCCAATAGTTTTTCAACTATGGATCTTAAGCGTCAAATCATCAAGATGGGAAAAATAAAGCGAGTAATTGCTTATGGACCAATTGATTTGGAATCAAAATATGGAGGGGTTTTCTTTTATGGACCACATTTAATCGAACCTTTGATCTATATTTTTGAAAATAAAGTAGATAAAGTCAGGGTAAATAAAATTGATGAAACTGGCAGTGCCAATATGATTTTTGACGATGGTATGATGGTTACCATTATTTTTTCAAAAAAAAATAGAGGATGGCAAACTTTTGTGGAATTGGACAATGGTTTTGTGGAGGTCAAATCAAAAATTAATAAAAAAATTCCTGGAAAGAATGATATTGAGATGGTTAATATGTTTAGAACAGGTAAAGAGCCCAGAGAACACAGTAATATATTACACGGGGTGGCCATCCTAGAAGCCCTTGAGAAATCAGTAATTAGTGGAGCATGGGAGAAAGTGATTTAGTG